>CAZZVX010000160.1:0-10832 GCA_964657535.1 Armatimonadota bacterium
GGACATCGTGCTGCTGACCAAGAACCAGGGCATGATGCTGCTGCAGATCGCGGCGGCCTACGGCCTGCCCGTGGACCTGCGCGCCCGGACGCGCGAACTCGCCCCGGTCGTCGGCAGCGCGTTCGGCTGGCGCGCGGTCGCCCGGCAGTTGGTCGGCCTCGTTCCGGGCGGGGTGGGGGTCGTCCTGAAAGGCTCCATCGCCTACGCCGGGACGTACACCGTCGGCAAGGCGGCGCAGATCTACTACAGCACCGGCCAGACCCTGTCCCCGGACCGCCTGAAGCAACTCGGTCGCGACGCCGCCAGAGACGCCCGCGCCCGCCTGAGCGAATGGCGCAAGCGCGGCAGGCGCGGCGCCGGGAAGGCGGACACGCCCGCAATCGCGTCCCGTCCGCAGCTCATGCTGGAAGCAGTTGACAAACCGTTACCAGTTGGGGTATAATCTCGCGCAATCCCGCGACTATTGCGCTATAAAACACGTATAGAGAGCACTGACCGCCGCCCAGAACGGGCTTTTCGGTCGGTGCTTCTGTGTTATTTCCCGCAGCGAGCATTCCTCCCGAAGGAGACGAACTGACTTGGGCGACAATGAAGAGATCGTTCTGACTGCCGAAGGGTACCGAGACCTGGCGGCGGAACTGGAAAACCTACGCACGACCGAGCGGCGCGACGTGGCGGACCGCATCCGCGACGCCATCACCTACGGCGAACTGACCGAGAACTCGGAGTACGAAGACGCCAAGAACGCGCAGGCGTTTCTGGAAGGGCGCATCGAAGACCTCAAGCACATCATGCAGATCGCCCGGCCCCTCGACCCGGACGAGATTCCCGAAGACCACGTCGGGCTGGGGTCGGTCGTCAAGGTCAAAGACGACTACGACGAGGACTGGGAGTTCACGATGGTCTCCCCCGTCGAAGCCAACCCGAACCGCGACAAGATCAGCGACGAGTCCCCGGTCGGCGAGGCCCTCTGGGGCAAAAAAGTCGGCGACTCCGTGAGCGTCAACACGCCGGGGGGCCGGACGAAATACGAGATCGTCGCCATCCGCAAATAGTCCCGTCCAACAAACGCGATTTTCTTACCACGAGGCGGGGCGTCAAGCGCCCCGCCTCGCAGTTTTGCGGTATACTGGATGAATTGCAGCGTCAGCAAGGAGCCATGCGTTTTGTCCCCTGAGCCATCACCCGAACCCGTTCAGCCCGAAGGCCTCGATCCCGTCCGTCTGGAGAAACTGAACGCCCTGCGCGCCGCCGGGCGCGACCCGTTCGCCGTCGAACGCTTCGACGTCACCCGTCACGCCGCCGAAATCTTCGCGGACTTCGACGCGCTGGAAGGGAAGACCGTCTCCGTCGCCGGGCGCGTGACCATGGTCAATCTGATGGGCAAGGCCGCCTTCCTGAAGATCATGGACGCTTCGGGCGTCATCCAACTCTATGTCCGCAAGGACGAGATCGGCGACGACCTCTTTGACGACCTGAGACACCGGCTCGATCTGTCGGACATCGTCGGCGTGACCGGCTTCGTCTTCAAAACGAAAACCGGCGAGACCAGCGTCCACGCCCGTGAGTTCACACTGCTCGCCAAGGCGCTCCGCCCGATGCCGTTCGGCAAGACCTATGAGACCGAGGCCGGCGAGGAAAAGAACGCGGGCGCACTGCGCGACACCGAACGCCGCTACCGGCAGCGCTACGTGGACCTGAACGTGAACCCGGAGGCGCGCAGGACGCTCGTCAATCGAATCAAGGTCGTCCGGGCCATGCGCGAGTATCTGGACGGCGAGCAGTACCTCGAAGTCGAGACGCCCGTGCTGCAGTCGGTCGCGGGCGGCGCGGCGGCGCGTCCCTTCCTGACCCACCACAACGCCCTGGACACCGAACTGCACCTGCGCATCTCGCTGGAGCTGTACCTCAAGCGCCTGATCGTCGGCGGCTTCGAGCGCGTCTACGAGATCGGGCGCGTCTTCCGCAACGAGGGCGTCTCGACCCGCCACAACCCCGAATTCACGCTGCTGGAACTCTACCAGGCCTACGCCAACCTGGAAGACATGATGGCGCTGGTCGAAGGTCTGTTCAGGCACGCCTGCCGGACCATCCACGGCGAGGAGCATTTCACCTACCAGGGCCAAAAGATCAGCCTGGTCGCGCCGTTCGAGCGGCTGCCCATTCTCGAAGGCATCCGGCGCCACGGCGGCGTCGCGCCCGAAGAACTGACGACTTTGGAAGCGGCCCACGCCGTCCTGCGCCGCCTGGGGCTGCCGACCGACGACGAGCCGACCGTCGGCGGCATCATCGAGAAGCTCCACGAGCGTTTCACGCAGCCCCATCTCGTCCAGCCGACGTTCATCACGGAGTTCCCCGCCGAGACCTCGCCGCTCGCCAAGAAGGAGCCGGACAACCCGGCCCTGACGCGCCGCTTCGAAGTTTACATGGCCGGGGCGGAACTCGGCAATGCGTTCTCCGAGATCAACGACCCGCTCGATCAGCGCGAGCGATTCCAGCAGCAGGCGGCCCTGCGCGCGGGCGGCGACGCCGAAGCGCACCCGACGGACGAGGACTTCCTGCGCGCGCTGGAATACGGGATGCCGCCCACCGGCGGCTACGGCGGTGGCGTGGACCGCCTCGCCCTGATCCTCACCGACGCGCCTTCCATCCGGGACGTCATCCTGTTCCCCCAACTCAAACCGGAGAAAGCCTAACGCGAGGGCGGAGCGATGACGACACCCCTGACGGGCGGGCGCAGAGCGGCACCGGGGACGCCGGCGGCGGACGGCATTTTCCGCCGCCGGCGGGCGCTGGCCCGTCTGGTCGTCCTGCTCGCGCTCGTGCCGCTCTGCCTGCTCTTTCTGGCGTTCCGGCAGAACGGCCTCGCGTCGTCCGATTTCGCGGCTGCCGGCCAGTGCGAGGACTTCGCGGGGGACAGTCTGGAGGTCTACGCGGCGACGCACAACCACGCCGTGTCCCAGGCACTCGCCGACGTGCGGACCTCCGTCAACGCCCAGGCCTCGGCGGCGCTGGCGTCCCAGCCGCCCGCGCCCGCCGATCCTTCTTCCCCAGACGCCCCCGCGCCGCCGGGTCAGGGCGTCAGTCCTTCCCCCGCGTCGGGCGTCGTCCCTTTGCAGAACACGGCACAGATGCTCGGCAGCATCAACGTCGAGGACACCGCCGGGACGGACTGGCCGGTGGCTTTGCGCGCGATGGCCCGCGCGCAGTCGTCGCTCGCCGCCGCCTATCCCCAGGGGGCGCGCGCCACCCTGGACGCCTGGAACGCCTTCAACGCGCAACTGCGCGACACCGGCAGCGTGGACTGGCGGACGACCCGGACGCTCCACTCCGCGACACAGACTGCGGCCCGCGCGCTGCGCGCCGACGCGGCCCAGCAGAGACAGTCCGCGGCCGCGCTGGCCGCGCTCAGTGTCTTCGTTTTGCTGGGGGCGCTCGCGGCCTTCCGGGACGGGCTGCGCAAACTCCGCGAGGCGGAGGAACGCTTGGACGAGGAGCGGCGCGAACGCGAGGCGCTGCTGGAGTCCACCGGGGAAGGCATCTGCGCCCTGGACCGCCAGGGCGTCTGCACCTACGTCAACCGCGCCGCCGCCGAAATGCTCGGCTACTCGCCGCACGAACTCGTCGGCAAAAACTTCCACGCCCTGATCCGCCACAGCCGCGCCGACGGCACTTCGCTGCCGCCCGAAGAAGACCTCTTCCTGCACGCCCTCCAGACCGGCACGGCCTTCCGCCGCAACGACGACATCGTCTGGCGGCGCGACGGCACGCCCCTGCCCGTGGACTACACCTGCGCGCCCATCCAGGCCGGCGTCAGTGTCCGGGGCGCCGTCGTCGCCTTCTCCGACATCATGGAGCGCAAGGAACTCGAAACCCTGCGCGACGACCTCAACGGCATGATCGTCCACGACCTGCGCACCCCCATGACCTCCTTGCTCACCGGCCTGCAGACGCTAGCCATGATCGGCCGCTTGGACGAGCGGCAGCAGGAGTTTCTCGAAATCGCCGTCCAGGGCGGCCAGACGCTCTTGGACATGGTCAACGACCTGCTCGACATCAGCAAGATGGAGGCCGGCTCGCTGAAACTGCGCCCGGAAGCCGTCAACCCCGCCGACCTGCTCGCGCTCGCGATGCGCCACGTCGCCCCGCTCGCGGGGCAGAACGGCCTCAAGATCGCCCGCAACATCGCCCCGGCCCTGCCCACGCTCACTGCCGACGGCGACCTCGTCCGCCGGGCGCTCGTCAACCTGCTCGGCAACGCCGTCAAGTTCACCCCGCGCGGCGGCATCGTCACCGTTGCGGCGTTCCACGACGAGGCCGAGAAGGCCGTCGTGTTCGCCGTCGGCGACACGGGCGAAGGCATCCCCGCCCACGCCCTGCAGCGCATTTTTGACAAGTTCGGCCAGGTGGAAACCCGCAAGTCCGGCCACAAGATGTCCACAGGCCTCGGCCTCACATTCTGCAAACTTGTCGCCGAAGCCCACGGGGGCCGCATCTGGGTGGAAAGCAAGCTCGGCAAAGGCAGCCGCTTCCTTTTCACCATCCCTTTGCAGCCCGCCCCCAAACTTCTACCCCCTGCCACATCCCTGCCCGCTTCCATAAATTGACCTTTGAAAGTTTTTTACTTAGCCTTGTACTCTTTGCAAGAAAATGCTGGAATTGCTTCAAAGGTCAAGGCTGTGAACCCTAAAGATTTCCGTTCGCCCCAGGCGGGCCGCGTTGTTTCCGTCTCCTCCGGCTACGCGGCGTTCGTTCCCGCGCCGCTGCCGCCGGCGCTGACCTATGACCCGGCGTCGGTGCTGGCGCTGTCGCGGGCGGACGCGGCCCTGAGCGAACTCGCCGGTGTCGGACGCACACTGCCGAACTCCCAACTTCTGATCGCGCCCGCCGTGCGCCGCGAGGCGGTCCTGTCTTCACGCATCGAGGGGACGCAGACCAGTTTTTCCGAACTGCTGCAAGCCGAGATCGGCGACGGTCAGCGGCCTCCGAACGCCGATCTGAAATAAGTCCAGAATTACGTCGTCGCGCTGGAATACGGCATCGCGCGTTTGGACTCCCTGCCCTTGTCCCTGTGTCTTGTGCGGGAGATTCATCAGCGTTTGATGCAGGATGTCCGGGGCAACACGGCGACGCCGGGCGAGATCCGGCGTTCGCAGAACTGGATCGGCTCTCCCGGCAGCACCCCGGAAACGACGCCCTATGTGCCGCCGCCGCCGGATCTGATGGGAGAGGCCCTGGCAAAGTGGGAACTGTTCCTGCATGAGCGGGAGCAGCTGCCCGATCTGGTGCAGTGCGCGCTGATGCACGAGCATTTTGAGGCGATTCACCCGTCCTGGACGGCAATGGCCGGGTTGGACGGCTGCTGATCACGCTGTTTCTGGTCGAGCGGGGCCGCCTGGAACAGCCTTTGCTGTACCTCTCTGATTACATCGAGACGCACCGCAACGACTATTACGGCGCCCTGCTGCGTGTTCGCACGCATGGCGACTGGAACGGCTGGCTGCACTACTTTTTAGACGGCATCGCGCAGACGGCCCGAAAAGCGGTGGCGCAGGCATCTTCATTGATGGAACTGCGCGAAAAGTACCGTGCGACGCTCTGGGACAAGCCGAAGGTCTTGCTGCTGTTGGATGCGCTGTTCGTCAACCCTTACCTGACTGTCGCCAAAGCGGAGCAGATTTTAGCCGTCTCCAACCCCACGGCGCGTCAGGCCGTCGAACTGCTGAAAAAGCGGGGCGTGTTGGAAGAAACGACGGGCCGCAGTTGGGGACGGTTTTATTTAGCGCGGCCCATTTTGGACGTTCTGGAGAACAAGACAAGCCCATGAGCGATAACGATGTATGGCGCAAGGACGGCTTCGTCCTTTCCACAAACAAGGCCTATCTTGACCTGGACGTGATCCACGGCTTCCTGAGCGGGTCGTACTGGGCGAAAAACATTCCGCGCGAGACCGTCGCCAAATCCATCACGCACACGGCACTGTGCTTTGGGATTTACAACGGCGACCCCAGCGAAGGAAACGCGGCCCAAGTCGGCTTCGCCCGCGTCATCTCGGACTTGGCGACGTTTGCGTATCTGGCCGACGTGTTCGTGCTGCCTGCCTCTCGTGGGCTTGGCCTGTCCAAGTGGCTGATGGAGGTGATTGTCAGCCACCCGGACTTGCAGGGCTTGCGGCGGTTTGTGCTGACGACTCAGGACGCGCACGGCCTGTACGCCCGGTTCGGCTTCACGCCGCTGCCCTTCGCCGAACGCTGGATGGCAGTCGCGCCGGGGCCGTCGGTCTACGGCGACGGCTCAACCCGTGTCACAACAGGCCCAGAATAGCCTTCCCCGCCCGGTCTGCGCCGTCGGCAGGCATCAGCGCCTGGGCGTTTGCCGCAAGCCGGGCCGCCGCCGGGTCGAAAAGGCGCGCGACGGTCTCGCGCAAGGCCGCCGCCTCTAAAGGGCAGGACAGCGCCGCCCCGGCGTCCACGGCGCGGCGGACGCGGGCGAACTGGTCGTCCAGGCCGCGCGGGAACGGGATCAGCACGGACGGGACGCCGTGGTGCAGCAGTTCCACGACGCTGTTGTAGCCCGCCGCCGAAACCGCGCCGTCAAAAGCCGACAAGCATTCCGCCATCGGGTAATACGTCACCAGGCGGGCGTTCGCGGGCAGCGCCGAGCGAGCGCGCCGGTCCAGCGGCGACCCGGCGACGGCCAGCGTCCCCGAACAATCTTTCAGAGCCTGGAACACAACGCCGAGCGACTCGTGCAGTTCGTCGTCGCCGCCGCCGCCGAAGGTCACGTACAGCACGCGCCCCTGGGCGGGCAGACCCAGCCGGGCGCGGGCCTCATCGCGCGGCAGCGCCTCGTCCCGGCGCCGGATCGTGATGTCGCCCGTCCAGACGAACGGCGTCTGCGGCGGCAGCGGCATCTCCTCCGAGCCTTCAACGTGTGGGATCAAGGCCAGATCGTACAGGCCGAGCGTGTTCTGGAAAAACGGGTCGTCCGCTTTCTCGGCCTGCTGCGCCCTGTAGACAAACACGCGGCGCATCTCCCAGCGCAGAACGGGCAGCAGTTCGTGCAAAGTCCCCGCAGGAAACGTATCTACAACGAGCGCCGCCGGATTAAAAGCCGCGACGGCGTTCCAGGTCACGCTCTGCACCAATTTGGCGTGGGTCTGCGGGCGCAGGCGGGCCGCGCCCGCGATTGTCTTCGAGGGAACTTTTAGGGCCGCGAAACCTTCCTTGTAAATGACATCGTCGGCCTCGGACGCCGTGACAAACAAAATCTGGGCGTCGGGACAGGAACGGCGCACGGCGCGGGCGATTGCCAGCAGGCGAGTCACGTGGCCCAGGCCCAGACCGTTGACGGCGTAAAATAACAGACGGGGGTTCGGGACCAGCATGGGGGACAGTTCGCGCCGCCCGCGCGAATGTCCTGCCCCGTAGTCCTTCGGTTCTCGGCCCCGGCGACTGAAGTCGCGGCTAAAAAAGCACAAAGTGTCCCTGCGGACACTCCAGACTCCAATCCTGAGTCCGTGAAGGCGGACTTCGTGATCTTTTTGCCGCGACTTCAGTCGCCGGGTGAATTTGGTCTGCCTTGACGCCGGGGGGGTGTCTCGGCTACAATCTCTTCGTGGCAGAGCGCAGTGAGTGGGGGCGGGCGTGGCGCAAATGGCGCGTCGTCCTGGCGATGTTCTTCCAGGACGGGATGGTCTACAAGGCCAACACGGTCATCTGGATCATGACCGACGTGGTCACCGCCGTCACCATGCCGCTGATCTGGCTGGCCTCGTACAACGGGCGGGCGGCTATTCACGGCTTCGCCCCGTCGGACATGGTGGCGTATTATCTGGTCGTGCTGGCGCTGACGGGCTTTATCGAGTCGCACGTCATGTGGGACATCGCGAACGATGTCAAGCAGGGCAAGTTCCACAACTATCTGCTCCGGCCCTACCCGATGCCGGCCTATATGTACGCGGCGAATCTGGGCTGGCGGGTGATGCGGACCTTGATCGGCCTGCCGCTGTTCGCCCTGGTCGCCCTCGCGTTCCGCCATTACCTGCCGGCGGGGCCGGGGCAGACGCACTACCATTTTGGGCCGCTGTTCTGGATTTCCGTCGCGCTGGGCCACGGCGTCTCGTTCTTTCTCGCCTACGCGATGGGCCTGCTGTCGCTCTGGCTGTACGAGACTCGCTCCATCTATGAGCTTTATTACCTGCCGATGCTGATCTTCTCCGGCCAGATCGCGCCGCTCGCCCTGCTGCCGCACGCATGGACCCAATCAGCGGGGTGGACGCCGTTCCCGTACACCCTCGCGTTCCCGGCGCAGGTGTTTCTGGGACGAATGACCGGCGCGGAGATCGCGCACGGGCTGGCGATGCAGGTCCTGTGGATGGGGCTGGGCTGGGGGGCCGCGACACTGCTCTGGCGCGGCGGCGTCCGCCGATTCACGGCGTTCGGGATCTGACGAAGGCGCAAAGCAGGATTCTCCGCTCGCCGCGACGAACGTGCCGGTCGGCGACGTTTTGCTGCGAGAGAAGTACACGAAAGGGTTCGGTAGTTTTGAACCAACTTGGAGGGCGGAGAGAGGCGACGCTCGTCCCGCAACCACTGCCGACGGAATCGCGGGCGCAGAACGGCGCGGGGCAGCGGGTTGCCTCTTTGATCGTGATCTTTCTGCTGCTCGCGTTCTTTACCTGGGGGCAGCTCGGCCTCCGGGACCTCACCGGCGCGCAGCGGCCCTACACGATCCTTTACCTGATTCCCGTCGCCATCGCGTCCGCCCTGCTGGGGGTGCGCGGCGGTCTGGGGACCGCCGTCCTCGCCGTCGCTCTCGCCCGGATTTACCTTTTCAATGACCAAAAGCACGGGACACAGCTGCTGACGTCTTTCCCATCGCTCGCCGAAGCCATCGAGTTCTGCGCGCTGCTGGCCGGGACAGTCACCATCGCGACCGTGACCGGGCGGCTGCGGACCACGCTGGGCGCGCTGCGCGCTTCCGGGGCGCAACTCCGCGAGACGAACCTCAAACTGGCCGAGTCCAACCACCGTCTGGGAGATGCCAACTCCCGTCTGGCCGACACAAATGCGCGTCTGATCGAGAGTGAGGAGCAGCGGCGTCTGTTCCATCGGGACGTGCTGATGGCCGTCACCGGCGGCAAACTGCGCCTGATCGAGCCGCAGGAGATGCCGCCGGGGGATGTCGTGTCGGGAACGCCCCTGCTGACGCTGCCGTTGAAGCAGGCCTCGGACGCCTCACGGGTGCGGCGGACGCTGCAAAAGATCGCCCAGGAGCGCGGCCTGAGTCTGGAACGGACCTTCGACCTCTGCACGGGCGCGACGGAAGCCGCGACCAACGCGATCAAGCACGGCGCGGGCGGCGACGCCAGAATCTGGGCCGGGCCGGGCTTCGTGGCGGTCCAGATCTCCGACCGGGGGACGGGCATCGCGCCGGACCAACTCGCCCGCGCGACACTCGAACAGGGATACTCCACCCGTGTCTCGCTCGGCATGGGCTTCCACCTGATGATGCAGACGGCGGACGTTCTGGCCCTGTCTACGACGCCCGAAGGCACGTCCATTCTGCTGCGCGTCTCCACCGGCCCCCGCCAGAGCGACCAGGACGCCCTGCTCGCCCGCTACGTGGGGCTATGACGGCTTGGCGGACACCGTCACTTCGCTGTCCGCCGACTGGTCCAGCGCAATGGCCTCTTGCTCCCGCGCGGGCGTCTTATAATTCAGCAACTTTTCCGCCTGCACCGCCGTCCCCTGCGAGTCGGAGCGCAGGAACTCCAGCCGGTCGGCCAGTTTTCGGACTAGGTCCAGCCCGAACCCGCCGATCCGCTCCTTGCCCCCGAAGTCCGAGCGGGTCGTCCCGACCGCCTGAACGTCCTTGAACGAGAAGCCGATCCCTTTGTCTTCAACGATCAGTACGACCCTGTCCGCGAAGTATTGCATCGTAATGGTAAACCGCCCGTCGGTCGTCTGCGCGTGGCGGATGACGTTGCTGCAAAGCTCCCCCAGCACGAATTCCATGTCGTCAATATCGTCCCTGACGACGCCCAGGTCTTCCAGCAGTGTCCGCCCAATGTGCCGGGCGACGCGCAGATAGATGCCGTCGCCCGGCAGGTCCAGCGATACGTTGAGAATCATGGCTTCCTCCTTGACCCGCTCCCCTCCCTGGCCGATGCCGTGTCATGGGGATATTCCCATACCGGCGCGGCGCTAACCAGGGGCGCTCTCAGGCGAGACGGTCGCGGATGACCGACGGCAGCAGGTCCACGGTCAGCACGGAAGCGTCGGGGTCGGACAGGACGACGCTCCGCTCGATGCTGTTTTCCAGTTCGCGGATGTTCCCCGGCCAGGGATAACTCATCAGGCACAGCATCGCTTCGGGCGCGACCTCGGCGAGACGCCGGTCGTTCTCGGCGTTGAACTTCTGCAGGAAGACTCCCACCAGCCCCGGAATGTCTTCGGCGCGCTGGCGCAGCGCCGGCAGCGTGATCTGGATGACGTGCAGACGATAATACAGGTCCTCGCGGAACTTGCCTTCCTTGACCAGCCCCTCCAGGTCGGCGTTCGTGGCGGCGATGATGCGCACGTCCACCTTGATCGTCTTCGTGCCGCCGACCCGCTCGAATTCGCGCTGCTGCAGGACGCGCAGCAGCTTGACCTGCACCGGCGCAGGCACGTCGCCGATCTCGTCCAGAAACAGCGTCCCGCCGTGCGCCAGCTCGAAGCGCCCCTTGCGCTCGGTGACCGCGCCCGTAAAGGCGTTCTTGTCGTGGCCGAACAGCTCGCTCTCCAGCAGCGTCTCGGACAGGGCGGCGCAGGAGACGGCGACGAACG
>CAZZVX010000161.1:0-10775 GCA_964657535.1 Armatimonadota bacterium
GCGTTCGTCTTCGTCCCGGCTCTGCCACTGTCGCCGAACGGCAAGCTGGACCGCCGCGCCCTGCCGCCGCCGACCGAAGCCGACTGGGAGAGGGACAGCGAACGTGTTCCGCCGCGAACCCCGCTACAGAAGCAGTTCGTCGCCGTCTTCGAGGACTTGCTGGACGTTCGGCCATTAGGCATCGAGGACGATTTTTTTGAGTGGGGCGGCCATTCGCTGCTGGCCGCGCGACTGGTGGACCGCCTGGGACAGATCTGCGGGCGCAAACTGCCGCTGACCGTTCTCAAGGACGGGGCGACCGTCGCCCATCTGTCGGCCCTGGTGGAAGACGCGACGACCGATGCCGCTCCCGCTTCGCCGCTCCTGCAGCGGTGGTCCGGCGGGACGGAGCGCCCTTTCTTCTTTTTGCACGGCGATTTCACCGGCGGCTACTACTGCAGCCCCCTGTCGCGGCTTCTAGGGCCGGAGCGGCCGTTCTACGCCCTGCTGCCGCACGGGGTGGACGGCGGCCCGATCCCGCCGACGGTGGAGGCGATGGGCGCCGACTATCTGGCGACGATCCGCACCGTTCAGCCGACCGGGCCGTATTTGCTCGGCGGGTTCTGCAACGGCGGCCTGACGGCCTACGAGATCGCCCGCCAGCTCGAGGCGGAGGGCGAAGAGGTCGCGCTGCTGGCACTGATCGAGATCGTCGTCCCGGCGACGCTGGTGAAGCTCGGCCTGCACGACGCGGCCTTCCGGCTTGGCCGGCGGCTGGGCCTGAACGCTCAAAGGAGCCACGCGCTCTCGGACGGCCTTCAGCGCGTGGTCACGCCCCTGCTGTTGGGGCTGAAGTCGGTCCGGGAGCAGTGGCAGCGCGGGATGCGCTCACTGACGCGCGACGCCGGCCCGGACTGGGCGGCGATCATCCCGAAAGCCTACCGTGACTCGGCGGCGCACTATCACCTGCGCCCGTATGCGGGGCGAGTCGTCGTCATCTCCGCCGAGGACAGCCCGGAAAGGGAAGCGGCCTGTGCGGGGTGGCGAGATCTGGCGTCCGAGGTGGTCTTCGAGACCATCCCCGGCAACCACTTCACCTGTCTCAAAGATGCGCTGCCGGGCCTGGCCGCGCGTCTTCGGAAACGACTCGACACGACCACGGCGGGAACGGAGCAAGCC
Organism: Armatimonadota bacterium; assembly: GCA_964657535.1. Classification (GTDB taxonomy): domain Bacteria; phylum Armatimonadota; class Armatimonadia; order Armatimonadales; family Capsulimonadaceae; genus CAZZVX01. The sequence continues at coordinate 1,159 of CAZZVX010000161.1, forward strand.
GTCTCTGCAGCGCAGGTGGGCGCGTTTGGACGGATGCAGGGCAGTTATTTCGCCGACGCTTCAAAAAGAGACACGGCGAGGGAGTCCGCCGCCTGAGCAAAAATCCGATTGACAACGCGCCGTCAATTCGGTTATACTCGCGGCAATGGAACACGCAAATTCTCTGGGAGCGACGGTTCCCATGATCAAAACAGAAACCGTCAAAGAGGACGGGCGGACGCTGATCTATTACACGTTCCCGCCCGACAATGCCCCGACTGAGACGGCGCAGGAGGAAGACCATGTCTGAACTGCGCTGGCACCCGATTCTGGAGGAGTGGGTCATCACGGCCACGCACCGCCAGGACCGGACGTTTTTCCCGCCGCCCGACTACAATCCGCTCGCGCCGACCAAGCCTGGCGGCTTCCCGACCGAAGTCCCCGCCGCGGACTACGACATCGTCGTTTTCGAGAACAAGTTCCCGTCGCTGCAAAAACATCCGCCCCCGCCCGCCGTTGAAGGCACGGAGCTGACTCCCGTCAAGCCCGCCGTCGGCGTCTGCGAGGTGGTCGTCTACACGCCGCAGGCCGACGCGACGCTGGCCGAACTGCCCGTCGAGAAGATCGAGCATCTGATCTGGGTCTGGGCCGACCGCTTCGCCGCGCTGGGCGCTCTGCCGGAAGTGGAGTACGTCTTCATCTTCGAGAACAAGGGCCGCGAGATCGGCGTTACGCTGGCCCACCCGCACGGGCAGATCTACGCCTACCCGTTCGTCCCACCTAAACTCCAGACGGAAGTGGAGTCGAGCAAGCGCTACTGGAACCAGCACGGGCGCAATCTCTTCCGTGACGTGTTGAAACAGGAACTGGAAGACGGGCGGCGCATCGTCACGCAGAACGACAGTTTCGTGGCGACCGTGCCGTTCTTCGCCCGCTATCCGTATGAAGTCCACATCACGGCGCGCGGCGAGGGCAAGACGTGCCTGACCGACTTCACCCGCGCCGAGCAGCGCGACCTGGCGACGATCCTGAAGACGATGCTCGCCAAGTACGACGCCCTGTTCGGCTTTTCGCTGCCCTACATCATGTGCCTGCACCAGCGCCCGACGATGGGCGACTCGGCGGACCACCCGTATTATCAGTTCCACATCGAGTTCTATCCGCCCAACCGCACCAAAGACAAATTGAAATATTTGGCCGGTTCGGAAGCGGGCGCGGGCGCCTATATCAACGACACCCTCGCCGAAGTCAAAGCCGCCGAACTGCGCGCCCTTGCTCCGCAGGAGTAACTTGTCATGCCGTCGACTCCCTCCTTGATTGAAGAACTTTACCGCGTCCCGGACAATGGCAAAGCGGAAATCGTCCATGAAAGGGTCGTGCGTATGAGTCCGACAGGATCCGGCCCCAGCCGCGCGTCAATCAAGATTGCCTCGCTCCTACTGAACCATGAAGACCTGCATGGCGGCGGCTACGCTTTTGGCGATAACGCAGGCTTTCTGGTCAACCTGCCGGGCCGCAAGTCGTTCAGCCCGGACGCGGCCTGGTACACCGGACCGCTGCCCGCCGCCGAGCTGGACTTCCTGCCGACGGCGCCTGCGTTCGCCGTTGAAGTCTGCAGCAAGAACGACTACGGCCTACAGGCCGAACAAGACGTCGCGCAAAAGATCGCGGACTATTTCGCCGCCGGAACGCTTGTCGTCTGGGATGTAGACTTACTCGGCGAAGACGTCGTCAAGTCCTATCGCGCCTCCGATCCTAATTCGCCGATGATCTTCCGGCGCGGCGACACCGCCGAGGCCGAACCCGCCGTCCCCGGCTGGACGCTGCCGGTGGATGTCCTGTTCCGCTGAACTGTCCCAGTCAAGCACTTGGGCATAATCCGTTACGAGGCCAAAGCCATAACCACGATCACGCTCCCGCCCGACATTGAAGCGCCCCTGGCCGAAGAAGCGCGCCGCCAGGGAACCACGACCGAATGGGGCTGGCAAAGTATGAGACTCACATTTATTCTCCGCATTTCAGTCGTCGTTGCGGTTTTTGTTTCGGCCATACCCCACGCTTTAGCTCAAGAAGCGACGGTGCCGGGCAAAATTTTGTGGGGCATCGCTGTTGGCAGTTCTCGCAAGAGCGCTGTCGCGGCGGCCCAAAAAAGAATTGTCGGCTTGGGCGGCAAGCGTCAGCCGCCCCGCGTGTACAGAAACGGTTTTGTGGAAGACGATTGCGACTACACTCTGCCTCACAGCGACACGCAGTTCACGTTTGAAATACTGTCCCAGCATGGAAAAGTCGTGCAACTTCGCCGTTGGACTTCAGACGAGCGTGGTCAGACGAATCTCACCTTTGCCCAACTCATCCAGCGCAATCATTTGCAAAAGCGCGTTTATGAATTTGATGATCCCGGTGGCGGCGGGGATGTCGGTTTTTATTACGACAACATTCACAAAGGCATTTGCTACGCGCTGGGCACTCAGGACGACTTTTTGCTCACGTATCATCCTGATGCCATCATTGTGCATCAGCCCGGTGTTCCGGCGCTGGCGATAGAGAACGGAGAACGCGGCAAGAGAGTGACCGGGCAAAATGCCAGGGCGTTTGCCGACGCATCGGAAGCCAGGCGCGCGGATCAGCATGAGCAGAACAAATAGCAAGGCGGACGCCCTATGAGTCAAACGTCATTGGAAGAGTTACAGAACCAACTGAGCGCGGCGGCGGAGACGCTGACGCTGGACATGGAACTCACGTTCAGAGCGATGTTCGGCGGGGTCAGCGGCTACGCCGCCGGGCGCGTGTTCGCGTCCCTGTCCGACGTCGGGTTGGCGCTGAAACTGCCGCCGGACGCGCAAAACGAACTCCTCGCGCAGCCGGGGGCGAAGCGGCTGCAATACGATCCCGACTCGCCGCCGAGCAAGCAGTCCATCGTCGTGCCGCCGGAAATGCAGAGCCAGCCGGAGGTACTCGCCGTCTGGGTCCGCCGAAGCGTGGATTACGTGATGACCCTGCCCGCCCCCAAGCCGAAAACAAAGAAGTCCTGACCGGCAGACGCATAGCGGGCAGAGACAGGTATACTCTCGGCATGGCAAAATCGGACGAACAAGACCTGGGCTTTCTCGGCTTCGGCGCGCACGCCATTTCGGAGAGGCCGGACGAGGGCGGCGTGTTTATTCTCGCCGTTTATCGGGACGGTGTGCTGACGGCGGCGGCGCACAAGACGGAACGCGGCGCGCTGGAAGCGGCGGTGCAGTACCTGGACGATGAGTTGGAAGAAAGCGACGAGGACGGCACATTGCAGGACCGCTACGCCCGCGCCCAGGGCATCCTTGCCGACGAAGGCAGCGTGATGGAGATCATCCCCAGTCCGCTCTACGACAATGAGAACTGACGCGGACGCCGGATTTTATCCGGCGCTGGAACGGCCAATCGGCGGGGCGGAAGTCGGGCCGGCAACGGGCCGCGCGCTGGCGCTCGTCGTGGGGACGCACCCGGCGCTGGCGGATTTGATGGACTATTGCAGCGCGGACCCCGTGCAGATCGCTCTTGAGATCGGGATGGTCTCTTCCCATGACGAAGAGGACCTGGACGACCTGCGGGAGATTGACCTGGGCGAGCCGGAGTGGTTCGAGCCGTCCGTCGGACTGGCGACGGTGCGTCAGGGCCTGCAAGCCGTCCGACGCGCCCCCGAAAGCGTCCGAGCCGTCCTGTATCACCCCCGGCTGAGGCCCGAAGACGTCGTTACGGACTTGGAAGCGATTGAGCGGACACTGCTCCTGGCGCAGCAGCACGAGACGCGCTTCCGGTTCGTCAAGAACGACCACTGAAACGAATCGCGCGGCGTTTTATCGTGACCGGATACGACAGAGAGGAAGTCCCGTCGTCGCTGTGAGGCGACACGGGGGATAAACCATGCCTTCCGTAGTACGAGAGCGGCACGACCCGTGGCGTTCGGAGCTGACTTATATTATCGGCCACCAGCGGCCCGACATGGACTCCATCGCGGCGGCGGTCGGCTACGCCTGGTGCCTCGGCCAGACGACCGATGAGCGCGTGGTGGCGGCGCGGGCCGGTCAGGTCGGTGCGCAGGCGGCCTTCGCGCTGGGCTATTTCGGCCTGAAGCCGCCCCGCGTGTTGTCCAGCGCCGCGCCGACCTTCGGCCATGTCGCCGCGCCGCAGGAGCCGGTCGCGCCCGATTCGCCTTTGCTGGAGGCCATGTCCCGGCTGGCGCAGGGCGAGCGGTTGGTGCCGGTCGTCGGCGAAAGCCGGCTGCTGGGCGGCTTGACGCCTCTGGCGCTCGCCCGCGCCTACGGGCAGGTCGTGCGCGGCGAAGCGGGCGCGTCGGCGCAGACGTGTCGTGACTACATCGAGCAGATGCCGACGCTGCCGTCCAGTGACCGCATTTCCGACCGGCGCGGTGCGCTGCTCCGGGGCAGCGGCGAGGAGTTTCTGGTGGTCGGCGACGACGGGCATTATCTGGGCATCGCGAGTCGCCAATGCCTGCTGGAGCCGCCCCGCGCCCGGCTGATCCTCGTAGACCATAACGAACTGTCGCAGGCCGTGACGGGCGCGGACGAGGCCGAGATCGTCGGCGTCCTGGACCATCACCGGCTGGGCAACGCGCCGACGGCGGCGGCGATTCCCTTTGTGGTCGAGCCGGTCGGCAGCACCAGCACACTGGTCGCCGAGGCGTGCCGCCGCCGGGACGTCGCGCCGCCCCCAGGGATCGCCGGGCTGCTGCTGTCGGGCATCCTGTCCGACACGCTCGCGTTCCGCTCGCCGACGTTCACGCCCCGCGACCGGCAGGCCGCCGACTGGCTCGCCGGCCTGAGCGATGTCGGGCTGGACGAATACGGACGCGAGTTGATTCACGCCTCCCCCGGCCTGGTAGACCGCTCCGCCGACGAGATCGTGGACGGGGACCGCAAGAACTATGAGATGGCTGGGCGGGCCGTGAGCGTCGCCCAGGTGGAAGTGACGGGCTTTGAAGAACTGCCCGAACGCAAGTCGGACTTGCTGGACGCGATGGCCGTGCGCCGGGAGCGCGAAGGGCTAGCCTTGATCTGCCTGATGGTGACGGACGTGGTGACTGTTCAGAGCGTCCTGCTCTGTCAGGGCGAATCGGCGATCCGCAGCAACCTGCCGTTCCACCGCGAAGGGCCGCGCGAGTTTGACCTGGGCAGCATTGTCTCCCGAAAGAAACAACTCGTCCCCGCCCTGCAAAGCGCACTGGAAGAACTGGAATAGCCTGTCTCGCACGCGCACAGACTTTCGGCGGGCATTTTGGCATCGTACAGCCTAGAAAATAATCCATTGCAACGCATCTTTCCCACCGGTTCCGTATTCTCGCTCCTCACGGTTCTGTTTCTGGCATTGCTTCTCCTTAAGGCAAACGCTCAGGCGGACGACAAGGCACGGACAGTACGCCAAGTTCTGTTAAACTACCATGTGCAAGGGCATTTTGACGGCGTGGCGCTCATCGCACAGAATGGTCACGTCCTTTATGCAGACGGTTTCGGTCAGGCGGACCGAGAGCGTCAAGTCCCGAACACGCCAGACACCCCTTACCGCCTTTGCTCCATCACCAAGCAATTCACGGCGCTGCTCGTGATGCAACTCGTCCAGCAGGGCCGACTGCGACTGGGCGGTGTTGTGACCGACTACCTGCCCGACTTCCGGCACGACACCGGCAGCCGGATCACCGTCGAGAACCTGCTGACGCACACATCGGGCCTCGCCCAACTCGACAGTGTCCTGCCCGATGACGGATTTTACAGCAAGCGCGCTGCCCGGTTCGCGTCGCCCGCCTACGTTATCAAGCGCTTCCTGAGCGGCGAGTTGACTCGGCCCCCCGGCCAGAAGTTCGAGTACAACAACGCCGATTACATTGTCCTGAGCGCCATTCTGGAGCGAGTCACGGGCCGCCCTTACGACCGGCTGTTTCAGGAGCGCATCTTCCGGCCGCTGGGAATGCGTCACACAGGATTTATCACGCGGGACCGCTTCTCAGCGAGGCAGGCGCAGGGCTACGTCCAGCAGAAAAGCCGTCTCGCGCCTGAGCCGTACATTCATGTCGCCAACTTCGGCGCGTCGGGGGCGATGTACTCCACGGCATCCGACCTGCTCCTTTGGGATCGGGCGCTGGACACGAACAGACTGCTGACCAAGAAGTACCAGGACATCATGTTCACGCCGCGCCCCACACTGGGTTACGAGGCCCTCAGCAGTTGGGTCTACCACGCCTCCCTCCCCGGCATCAAGACCGGCCCGCGCCTGATCGAGCGCGACGGCGCCATAGGCGCTTTCAACACGCTGAACCTGCGCGCGCCCGACGACGGGTACAGCATCATTCTGTTGAGCAACACGGACGCCGCCGACATCGGCCAGATCTACGCCCAGAAAGGTTTGGCATACGATATTGTGCGTGCCCTTTATTCGGCCCCGAAAAAGGAAAACTGATGGCTCTCTCCGTTGAGAATCTTCTGCACGACACGTTCGGCCTCTCGGAATTCCGTCCGGGGCAGGAGCAGGTCATCAACGCGCTACTGACTTCGAAAGCGGCGCTGGCCGTGTTCCCGACGGGGGGCGGCAAGTCGCTGTGCTATCAACTCCCGGCACTGATGTTCGACGGCGTGACCCTGGTCGTGTCGCCCCTGATCGCGTTGATGAAGGACCAGATTGACTTTCTCAAGCGCAAGGGCATCGCCGCCGCGCGTCTTGACTCGACACTCACAGCCGAAGAAGCCCGCGCGGTCACAGACAGCCTGGCCGACGGGACGCTGAAACTGCTCTATGTCGCCCCCGAACGGTTCAACAACGAGCGGTTCGTCGGCACGCTGTCCCGGACGAAGATCGCGCTGTTCGCCGTGGACGAGGCCCACTGCATCTCCGAGTGGGGCCACAACTTCCGGCCCGACTACTTGAAACTCGCGGACACGGCCAAGTCTCTGGGCGTCGAGCGCGTCCTGGCGCTGACGGCCACGGCCACGCCCGCCGTCGTCAAAGACATCCGCGCGGCGTTCGACATCCCCAAAGGAAACGCCGTCGTGACGGGCTTCCACCGGGCGAACCTCAGCCTCAGCACCACGCCGACTAGCGCGCAGAAGCGTGACGCGCTGCTCTTGAAACGCCTGCAGGCCCGCAAGCCTGGACCGACCATCGTCTATGTCACTCTGCAAAAGACGGCGGAGCGGGTCGCCGCCCTGCTGCGCGAGGCGGGATTAGACGCCCAGCCCTATCACGCGGGCATGAAGGACGAGGACCGGGCGCGGACCCAGGATGCCTGGATGGCGTCGGACGCGGGCATCGTCGTGGCGACCATCGCGTTCGGCATGGGCATTGACAAGGCCGACGTGCGCTACGTCTACCACTACAATCTGCCCAAGAGCCTGGAAAGCTACAGCCAGGAGATCGGGCGGGCCGGGCGCGACGGCCTGCCGTCGGTCGTGGAGATGCTGGCCTGCCCCGACGACGTGCCGACGCTGGAAAACTTCGCCTACGGCGACACCCCCACCCTCTCGGCCCTGCGCGGATTGCTTGACGAACTGCTGTCGCTCGGCCCGGAATTCGATGTCAGCCAGTACGACCTGGCCGACCGGCACGATCTGCGTCACCTTGTCCTGCGGACCGCCCTGACCTACTTGGAGCTGCGCGGCGTGCTGCGCCAGGGGACGCCCTTCTACGCCGGGTACGAGGTCCGCCCGCTGCAGACGCTGCCCCAGATCGCCGCCCACTTCCCCGGCCCGCCGGGCCAGTTCGTCGAAGACATCTTCGCCCAGGCGCGACAGGGCCACATCTGGTACAAACTCAACCCGGACACCGTCGCGGCGGCGCTGGGCGTGGAGCGCCGCCGGGTCGTCCGCGTCCTCGAAGTGCTGGGCGAGCGCGGCCTGGCCGAGATCAAAGTCGCCGACCTGCGCCAGCGCTACACTCGCCTCCGCCCCGACGAGGACGCCGCCGCGCTCGCCGCCGACCTAGCCGAACGGTTCGGACGGCGCGAGTCCCAGGAGGAAGCCCGCCTCAAGCAAGTCCTGGACCTGGTGACGCTGGACGGCTGCCAGACCAACGCCCTCGTCGGCTACTTCGGCGAAACCCGCGATGAACCCTGCGGCCACTGCCTCTGGTGCAAAACGGGCCGCGCCCAGGCCTTCCCGCCCGAAGAACCGCGCCCCCCGCTCCCCGCCGGTCTCGACGCCCAGGCATTCACCGAACTCCGCGCCGCCCACCCCAACGCCCTGGGCGACCCGCGCCAGTCCGCCCGATTCCTCTGCGGCCTGAGCAGCCCCGCCCTCACCCGCGCCCGTCTCACCCGCCACGAATTGTTCGGCTCTCTGGAAGACCGCCGCTTCGCCGATGTGCTGGCCTGGTGCCAGTGAACAGGAGCGACGACGCCGAGATCTTCAGAGGCGTTCACTGCCTTTGAGGCCCTGCTGCTGGAGGATTTTGGCGACCAGGCCCGTCCAGCCGGTCTGGTGGCTGGCGCCCAGGCCCGCCCCCGTGTCGCCGTGGAAGTATTCGTAGAACAGGACCAGGTCGCGCCAGTGCGGGTCGTCCGCGAAGGCCGCCGCGCCGCCATGCGACGGGCGGCGCCCCGACTCGTCCCGCAGGAACAGCCGACTGAGCCGGACGGACAGGTCGGCGGCCACCTCCCACAGCGTCATCCACTGGCCGCTGCCGGTCGGACACTCCACTTTAAAGTCGTCGCCGAGATAGTGGTGGTACTTCTGGAGGGACTCGATCAGCAGGTAGTTGACCGGGAACCAGACCGGGCCGCGCCAGTTGGAGTTGCCGCCGAAGACCTCGGTGGACGATTCGGCAGGCTCGTAATCCACCGTGTAGTCCCGCCCCTCCACGGACAGCACGTAGGGGTGGTCCCGGTGCCGGGCGGACAGGGCGCGGACGCCGTAAGGGGATAAAAACTCGGATTCGTCCAGCATCACCCGCAGAACCCGGCGCAGGCGATCCGGGTCCACAATCGCCAGCAGCAGGCGCTCGCCCTCGCCGGGGACGCTCATGGACGACAGCGTCACGGTCATGTCCGGGCGGTGCCGGATGAACCAGTCCATGCGCCGCCGGAACCGGTGCAGCTTGTTCAGGGCCGTCGGTTCCAGCGTTTCCACGGCGAACAGGGGGATCAGGCCCACCATTGAGCGGACCTTGAGCGGCAGGGCCGACCCGTCGGGCCGCTGCAGGACGTCGTAGTAGAAGCCGTCGCCCTCATCCCAGATGCGGGAGCCGCCGTGGCCGATGCTGTTCATGGCGTGGGAGATGCGGACGAAGTGTTCAAAGAACTTGGAGGCGACGTCCTCGTAGGTCGGGTTCTCGCGGGCCAGTTCCACGGCGATGGTCATGAGATTCAGGCAGTACATCGCCATCCAGCTCGTGCCGTCGGACTGCTGGATGCGCCCCCCGCCGGGCAGCGGCGCGCTGCGGTCGAAAACGCCGATGTTGTCCAGGCCCAGAAAGCCGCCCTGGAAGACGTTGCGCCCCTCGGCGTCCTTGCGGTTGACCCACCAGGTGAAGTTGATCGTCAGTTTGTGGAAGGCGCGCTCCAGAAAGGCCAGGTCCGGCCCGCGCTGCTTGCGCTCGATCTTGAAGACCCGCCAGGCCGCCCAGGCGTGGACGGGCGGGTTGACGTCGCTGAACTCCCA
>CAZZVX010000162.1:0-2928 GCA_964657535.1 Armatimonadota bacterium
GGATGCGATGTACCCGCCCGGCTCGACGTTCAAGCCGGTGGTCGCCGCCGCCGGGCTGCAGACGGGCGCCATCACGACGCACTCGACGGTCTACTGCACCGGCTCGTACCATTTGGGACGCGCCCGGTTCGGCTGCTGGCAGGACCACGGCAGCGTGGACTTTTACCGGGCCATCGCGGTCTCGTGCGACGTGTTCTTTTATGTCGCCGGACAGAAGATCGGGCCGGATCGGATGTCCGAGTACGCCAAAGACTTCGGCCTGGCCCAGAAGACGGGGATTGACCTGCCGAGCGAGGACATCGGCTCGATCCCCTCGCCCGCCTGGAAGGCGAAACGATTCAAGCGCTACGGCCCCGACTTCACGCAGTGGTTCGGCGGCGACACGCTGCACATGGCAATCGGTCAGGGGGACGTGCTGACGACGCCCCTGCAGATGGCGCGCGTGGCGGCGACGCTGGCGAACGGCGGCGACGTGCTGCAGCCTTATGTCGTGCGGCAGATCACGGACGGCGGCACGGGGCGGGTCGTCTTTCAGAACACGCGCACGGTGCAGAACCACGTCCCGGTGAGTCCGCAGAACATGGAGTTCGTGCGCAAAGGGATGCGGCAGACGGTGACGGCGGGGACGGGCCGCGTCGTGGACTTCAAGCAGGTGCAGGTGGCGGCCAAGACCGGCTCGGCCCAGATGCACGGCAGCGCCAAGACGCACGGCTGGTTCATCTGCTTCGCCCCGTACAACCACCCCACCATCGCCATCGCGGCCATCGTGGAACACGGCGGACACGGCGCGGACACGGCGGGGAAGGTCTCGCGGGCGATGCTCCAGGCGTACTTCCACCTCAAGAACGCCCAGACCGGCTCCTCGAAAAGCGACTGACGTTCCACGCCGGGAACCGAACAGGCATGGACAGCGGTTTCACTCTCGTGCGTCTCGCCGGCGCCGCGTCCGGCGAGGGAAAGAGAAGCTGTGATGTTCTACGAACTGCGCCACCACGATGCCTGCAGCACCCGCAGCCTGGATGTTCTGAACCGCCAGTCTGAGAGCGCCATGCCGATCTGGCAGCGCCTGGGAATCGAGTCCGTCGGGTTCTGGCCCGTCCTGATCGGCCCGTACAGCCCCCGCCTGACCTCCATCATCGCCTGGGAAAGCCTGGAACAGCGCGAGCGCCTCTGGGACGCCTTTCTGGACGACGGCGAGTGGCGGGAAGTCTTGCAGCGTCAGCCGGAGGACCCGACCCGAACGTTCACCAATATGATCCTGCGCCCGATCCCCGGCTCACCCGTGGCCCGGCACGACAACCAGCCCCCGCGCCTGACCGGCGGCGCGTTTGAACTGCGCACCATGACCTTCGAGGACCAGGCGAAACTCCGTCAGGCGGCGGCGTGGTACGCGGAGGTCGGGCTGGCGCAGGCCCGCAGGCACGGGATGTTTGTGATGGGCATCTGGGAGACCTACATCGGCGTTGCCCCCCAGATCACCTATATGCTGGTCTTCGAGAACCTGGCCCACCGGGAGCGCGCCTGGGCGTCGTTCTACACCGACCCCGCGTGGCCCCGCCTGCAGGACGCGCTTTATCCCGACGGCAGATCGCTGATTCACCACACCGAGAGCAGCCTGATGCGCGGCAGCGAGTTCTCCAACTGGCGTTGAGCCGCCTATTGATAGTTGAAGGTCGCCGAGACGCCGGGCGGCAGGACGTCCGGGCGGGCGGCCCCCGCCGGAGACCAGACGCTGACCACCGCCGGGCGCAGCCACTTCACGTGGCCGTCAGCGAGCAGGAAGACGCGCCCGCCCTGATGCCGGTTGTGCAGGTCGTCGTCCGCCGTGAAGTAGTTGGCGAAGGGCGAATCGTTCTCGTCGGGGTCCTGCAGCCGGGCGACGTTGTGGGAAAATCCGAGCGTGCTTTCCGCGACCAGCACGGTGACGGCGGGCGAGACGAAGGAACTGCGGGGGAAGCCGCCGGGGACGTAGCCGCCGCCGAGGTACAGGTTCATGAAATAGGTCACGGCGTCGGCCGGTTGGCCGCTGACGGTCTTACCCGGCGTGTCGTCCGTGGGGCAGGCGAACAGGCGCGGGGCGCGGGCGTAGACGTTGCACGGGCCGGCCCAGCCGGCGTACTGCGGGGAGCCGTCCGGGGCGAGCGCCGGGAGCAGTTGGCCGGGCATGAGTTTCTCGTCGTTGTCGTCGGCGTACAGGCTGAGGGCCAGCCCGATCTGGCGCAGGTTGGACGTGCAGACGGCCTGGCGCGCTTTGGCGCGCGCCTGCGCGTACACCGGGAACAGCAGGGCGGCCAGCAGCGCGATAATGCTGATCACGACCAGCAGCTCGATCAGCGTAAAGCCAGACCCTCGGTAATGATGACGCTTCCCCACCATGCCGAGATTGTAGCACAGGGCCGGATGGTTGTCAAACACCTGCCTGAGTACGACACTGAAAGCACGCACGGTTTACCTGGTGATTAGGCCTGGGTACAAAGCGAGCGCCATCCTTGAGATTCCCACAGACGTCGTCCGTTCGATGACATTAGAAAGCAGATTACTCGTTGCGCGCCTTGGCCCTGTGCCTGATCATTTCTCACGGCTGGTGGCTGCAATCAGCAGCCCCGTCGGCCACGACCAATACGTCTCCGGTCGCACCTGCGGCCGCACAAAGTTCGCCGGGCGGCAATGGAACAGCGCCCTCTCAGACGCCGGTGTCCCCGGCAGTTCCCCTAACAGTACCGCCCCCTAATACGCCTAATGCACCCGCGTCGCCTCAAACGGGAGAGGGTACGCTTCCCGCAGCCACACCGGACTCCAGCGCCGCGTCCTCACACGCCGAGCCGCTGAATGCGAGCGTGGATAGCATCGTCGCTCTCGCCGTGCGGCGTAATCTTGGGCTATTGGCAGCACTGCAGGATGTGTTCGCGGCGCAGTCGGGGGGGGGGG
>CAZZVX010000162.1:2960-10611 GCA_964657535.1 Armatimonadota bacterium
CCCCCGCCGAACTTCCAAATTGAACCGGCCTTCCAAGAGAAGGGAACGCCCGACGGCCTGCTCTTCGAGCAGCCGCTGGAACTCAACGGCACGCGCCGGGCGCGGACAGGAATTGCACAGGCCCAATTACGACTGGCGCAGGCGCAGGCAATCGTGCAGCTTCAGTCACTCGTCTATACCGTGCGAAGCGCATACTACACTCTGGCCCGCGCCCAGGCGCGTCTGGCGCTGGCGCAGGACGCGCTGACCGTGGCGCAACAGTTCAATGAGATCACCCGCAAGCAAGCGGCGCTGGGGGCGCGTCCTGGAATCGAGCAGGTGGAGACGGAGATCGAGGTCACGCGAGCGCGTCAGCAAGTGGAGTTGGCGACTGGCGATGAACAGACGGCGCGGGCGACGCTGAACGCCTATGTGGGACGCCCATCCCTTGCTGCTGTGGATACGGCAGGGGTGTTCGCCGGACCGGCTCCCACGGCGCCGACGATAGATCTGGCTGCGGCGCAGCGGCAGGCGTTGCTGGCACGGGCTGAGATCGCCGTCGCTGAGGCGAACCGGGATATCCCAGACCAGCAGGCACGGCTGACGCGGGCGCAGACGAGACCGGACATCGCGCCAGACGTTCGGATTGACCAGATCACGCCGACGACAACGGACCCCGCACTGGGCGTCTTTATCACCATCCCTATTGATTATGGATCGCAGCGCAACACGATCCGGCAGCAGGAACGGATTGCCCAGGGTGCCGCGTTGCGTGTGACGGGCACTCAGGCACAGGTACAGTTGGAAACCGCCCAAGCAGTGACGCGGCTGCAAGCATCGCTTCAGACGTTAGGTGAGTTCGATTCAGGACTGCTCTCCAATGCTAAGATCGTACTGGATGCGCGCCGGTTCGGGTTTCAGGAAGGACAATCAACGATTATCGAGGTGCTGGACGCGCTCCGCACATACAGGCAGACACAAAGCGACCGGGCGGACGCACTCGCATCGGTGGCACAGGCGCGTGCGGATTTAGACCGCGCGACCGGGACGCTGCCGCTGTCCTTGCGCCAGGAATTAGAGCAGGACTTTCACGATGAGCATCGGTGAGTGGTGGGCACGACTGACTGATTGGGGTCGGCAGAGCAGAAAGAGCGCACAAGCGGTCCATGATCGGGCCGTAGAAGGGGAGCGGCATCTGGCAGAACGGGCAAAGAAATCGCCGGCTGGCTGGAAGATCCCGGGCGCGATCCTTGCCGCCGGTTTGATCGGGTTTTTCTTGGGCCACGCGGGGGGCAGTAAACAGGCGTCCGCCAAGAAGCCAGCCGCGAGTCAGCCTCCCCCGCCGCCCGGTCCTCCCACCGTGTCATTAGACCCGGAACAGGCAAAGTACGCTGCCCTGGTCGTCAGCAACGCGCAACAGGTCACTCTGCCGGTGAAGCTCAACACGACGGGCATCATCGCGACGAATTTGAACGGTCAGGCGCAGGTTTCCGCCCGGCTTGCGGGCAAAGTCGCGCAAGTGTTCGCGAACGTCGGGCAGCGTGTTCGGGCGGGACAGCCGCTGCTGCTGCTATCCAGCCCCGATCTGGCGCAGGCGCAGGCGAATTATCACGACGCGGTCGTTCGCGAGGGCGCGGCCCGACTGACACAGAACCGGCAGATGGCCCTCGCCGCACTCGGCGCGTTCCGCGCCCCGCCGCTGGAAAACGCCAAGACCAATTTCGCGCAGACACAGCAGGAAGTCCAGACGGACAAGGACGACGTAAACACACAGCAGGCGGCTGTCGCGCAGTCGCAGAGTCAGGTCAATTACGCGCAGAAGACGTTCGTGCGAGGCCAGGCGCTCTACAACGCCCAGTTGCTTTCGCGCCAGGATTTGGAACAGGAGCAGGCGAACGTTCAGCAGGCCCAGGCAGCGCTGAACCAGGCACGAACGTTGCGTCGGGCCGCCGTGGACAAACAGTTCAACGCGCAGAAGCGGCTGCAGATCGCCGGACGCGAACTCGCGCGTCAGACCACAATCTATCGACATGGGAGCCTGATGAACCAGTCACTGGCCGATGCCCGCGCCGCATACGCCAGCGCCGCCCAGCAGGTCGCGGCATCGGCCCGGCAGGTCGGCCTATACGGCGGGGACATCAGACGGACGGACGGACTGCTGACGGTAAGCACCCCCATTTCCGGCACGGTCAGTGACCGCGTGGCGATGCTGGGACAGACGGTTTCGCCCGGCACACCGCTCCTGTCCATTATAGACCTCCGTTCCGTAGTCGGGCAGTTCACTGTGTATCAGGAAGACCTCGCAGGGGTCCGGGTCGGACAGACGGTGCTGATTACGTCCAACACAGCGCCGGGTCGGACGTTCAGTGGGACGGTTTCCGTCATCGGTACGGCGCTCGACGACGCGACGCGCACCGTGAAGGTCAACTGCCTGGTCCAGAATGCCGAAAACACACTGCGACCCGGCGTGTACGTATCGGGAACGATCCTCGGCGGCGCACAGAAAGAAGTCGTGGCCGTGCCCCAGGACGCCGTCCTGACACTCAATAATCAGAATGTCGTTTTCGTCCCCGGCAGCAAGACGGGGGACTACCAGGCCGCTCCCGTTCAGACGGGAGAAACTGTCAACGGCATGACACAGATTACGCAAGGCCTTAACCCCGGCGCCCCCTTCGTCGCCAAGAACGCCTTCATTCTTAAATCCGAGTGGTACAAGAACTCACTTGGCGGTTAGATTGGCTGAAAGTCCGTTATGATCAAGGCCATCGTCACTTTCGCCATCAAGCAGCGCCTCGCCGTGCTGATTTTCATGGCCTTTTTGATCGGGGTAGGCGTATGGCGAGCGAGCCAGCTCCCGATTGACGCCGAACCGGACGTGACCAACACACAGGTGACGGTCAGCGCACTGGATCCGGCGCTCGGACCGCAGGAGTTGGAACAGCGCGTCACCTTCCCGATGGAGCAGGCGCTCGCCGGGATGTACCATTTGGACCACGTGGAGAGCGTCAGCCAGTATGGTCTCTCCCAGGTCGTCTGCTACTTTGACGAACAAGTAGACATTTACACCGCCCGGCAGTACGTCGCCGAACGCATCCAAACGATGCAGGGGCAGCTGCCCGACGGCATCACCCCGACCATGCTCCCCGATTCGACGGGCCTGGGCGAAGTCCTGCACGTCGTCCTTGTCGGCGGTTCCATGACACAGATGGAGCGACGGACCTACATGGACTGGACGTTCACGCCGCAGATCAAGCAGGTCCCCGGCATCGCCGACGTGAACGTGCTGGGCGGCGACGTGCGCCAGTATCAAGTGATCGTGGATGAGCAGGCGCTTGCGGCGCGTGAGCTGACCGTCGCAGATGTGGACAGTGCTCTGACGCAGAACAACGCCAATGTCGGCGGCTCGTTCATCAACCAAGGACCGACAGAGCGTATTATTCGGGGCGTCGGCTTCATTCAAACTCTGGACGACATCAAACGGATCGTCGTCACCGCCAAAAGCGGTGTCCCGATCACGCTGGCACAGGTTGCGCAGGTGCAGGAAGGCGCTGCGCCGAGTCAGCAGGCGGCCACACAGGACGGGCAGGGCACATTCGTGGTCGGCATCCCTTTGCTGCGAGTCCACGCCGACACACGTCAGGTTGTCAAGGACCTCAAAGCGAAGATCGCGGAACTGCAAAAGGGTTTGCCGCCCGACGCACACCTGGTGATCGAGTTCGACCGGACCCAGTTGATTCAGGACACGCTAAACACGGCCATCCACAACCTCGTGGAAGGGGGCGTCCTTGTCGTCGTCATCCTTTTCCTGTTCCTGCTCCAGATGCGCGCCGGCCTGATTGTCAGCGCCATCATTCCCCTCTCTATGGTCTTTGCGATCATGGGCATGAGCACCTTTCACGTTTCCGCCAATTTGATGTCGCTCGGCGCGATTGATTTCGGCATGATTGTGGACGGGGCCGTCATCATCGTTGAGAACTCCGTCCGCCGCCTGTCCGACGAAAATGGGGACAAAAAAGACGGAGATCAGGAAGAGAAGGACAAAAAGAGTGGGAAAAACGGCGGCGTCAGCGATGACCGGAGGCACGAAATCATCCGGGACGCCGCCGTAGAGGTGCTGACGCCGAGCGTCTTCGGCATCATCATCATTCTGGCGACCTATGCGCCGATCATGAGCCTGTCGAGCATCGAGGGCAAGCTGTTTCGCCCAATGGGCCTGACCGTGATGTTCGCCCTGTTCGGCAGTCTGCTGCTGTCCCTGACTCTGATTCCGGCCCTGTGCGCGTTTGCTCTGCGCAGCAAGACGCCCAAGCGCAACAAGCCGCTCGAAAAAGTCACCGAGTACTACAAGCACGGGCTGGGCTGGGCGCTCGACCATCGCTGGGTCACGATTGGAGGCGCGCTCGCCTTCGTCGCCCTGACGGTGTTTCTGGCGACGCGGCTCGGCAGCCAGTTCATCCCTGAGTTGGAGGAGAACAACATCGCGGTATCCGTCTTCTATGACCCGTCCACGGACCTGCCGGAGATGGTGGACCGACAGACACTCATGGAACGGGTGCTGATGCAGAGCTATCCGCACGAGATCGCGCACGTGCTGTCCCGAATCGGACGTCCGCTCATCCCGACCGATGCCATGCTGCAGAACCAGGCCGACGTGTTTCTCGAACTCAAGCCGCGCAATGAATGGAAGGCCGCGAAGGACCAGAAGGAACTGACGTCCAAAATCACCAAAACTCTTGACGCGCTGCCCGGCTTCTCGACCGAGTACACACAACCCATGAAGATGCGCATGGACGAGATGATCTACGGTCAGGGCCAGACGGGCGACATAGACATTAAGGTTTTCGGGCCAGACCTGGACGTGCTTCGTCAGCAGGCGCTCGATATCGCGGGCAAGGTTCAGAGCGTCAAAGGCGCGTCTGACGTGAAAGTTCAGACGGCCTATGGCTTGCCCCAGCTCGTCGTTGCCTTGGACCGGACCAAGATCGCCCGCTATGGCATCAACATCGCCGACGTCAACAAAGTCATTGACAGCGCCATCGGGGACCGGACGGCAACGACCGTATCGGACGGTAATGAACAGATTGACGTTACGGTGCGTCTCGCCCCGCAGTACCGAAGCGACCCGACATCTATCGGGCGAGTCCTGGTCCCCGGCCCGAATGGGATGCAGGTACCGCTGTCTTCCGTCGCGGACATCCAGAGCGTGGATGGCCCGATTGAGATTGACCGGGAGAACGAACGGCGGCGCATCGTCATTGAGGTCAACGCGCGCGGCTCCGATCTCGGAAGCGTCGTCCAGGGCGTCAAGCAGAAGATTAAGACGGACGTCCACCTGCCGCCCGGATACTCGATTGAATACGGCGGGCAGTACGAAAGCCTTCAGTCAGGACGTCAGCGTCTGACGGTCGTCATTCCCATCGCTCTGGCGGCGATCCTGGCACTTCTCCTGGTCGTTTTTGGGCGATTGCGTCAGGCTCTGATCATCTTCTCAGGCATTCCGCTCGCCGTCAGCGGCGGCATATTGGCGCTGCTGATTCGAGGAATGCAGCTCTCGATGACGACTGCCATCGGGTTTATCAGTTTGGGCGGGATCGCCCTGCTGAATGGGATTGTCATGCTGTCGTTCATCAACGATCTGCGGCGGCAGGGGAAATCCAAAACGGATGCCGTAAAAGAAGGGGCTGTCGAGCGCCTGCGCCCAGTCCTGATGACGGGAAGTGTCGCCCTCTTCGGCTTCGTCCCGATGGCGCTCTCGACCGGCACCGGCGGCGAAGTCCAGCGTCCCCTCGCAACCGTCGTGATCGGCGGACTGATCACCTCCACGCTGCTGACGCTCTTTGTCATCCCGACGCTGTATCACTGGCTCGAGAAGGATGAGAAAGAACCGCACAAAGCGGAAACGGATGATAAGGCACAGGACACAGGACCCGACCGGTCTCAGGATGACGATGAACATGGCCGCGACGATCACAACTCTCCCACCCCACCAAGCAAAGATTCAGAAGACATTTTTAGTTACAGGAGCGAGACGTAAAGCGGACGGTTAGGAGCACCGGAAAGCGGGAACAATCGCGCTAGGAATGAACTTTCTCGTTCGCTCGTTTGTTTAACACCGCAACGGACATCCCACTTATGACAGCACAGCATTTTGACGCGGTCGTCATCGGCGCAGGGCAGGGCGGCGACCCGCTTGCCCGCGCGCTCGCCGGCGCGGGACGGGAAACGGCGATCATCGAGCGGGCGCAGGTCGGCGGGACGTGTGTGAACACGGGCTGCACGCCGACGAAGACCATGATCGCGAGCGCGCAGGCGGCGTACACGGCCCGACGCGCCGGTGACTACGGCGTTCAGGCGACGGTCGGCGGCGTGGACATGGCCGCCGTGCGCAGACGCAAGCAGGCCATCGTCGAGAGTTTCCGCAGCGGCACGGAGAAGAACATCGAGGGGACGGACCACCTCACGCTCATCCGAGGCGAGGCGTCGTTTACTGGGCCGGAGACTCTTCGCGTGGTGAGCCGGGATGGTTCGCCATTCACCGTCACCGCGAACCAGTTCTTCATCAACACGGGGACGCGCCCGGCGACGCCGGCCATTCCCGGTTTAGATCAGACCCCATTTCTCGATAACGCCTCCATTGAGGACCTGGAAGAAGTCCCCGAACACCTGCTGATCTTGGGCGGGAGTTATATCGCGCTGGAGTTCGGCCAGATGTTCCGGCGCTTCGGCAGCCGGGTGACGATCATCGAGCAGGCGCCGCACCTGCTCGCGCGGGAAGACCAAGACGTTTCCGAGGAGATCGCCAAAATCTTAGGGGAAGACGGCATTGAAATCCTGGCGGACGCAAAAGTGAAGCAGGCGGCAAAGGCGGACGGCGGCGTTCAACTGACCGTGCAGACGCCGGACGGGACGAAGACGCTTTCCGGGTCGCACCTGCTGGTGGCGACGGGACGAACGCCCAACACGGACGTTTTAGGACTGCAGACCGTCGGCGTCGCGCTGGACGAACACGGGTTTATTCAGGTCAACGAGCGCCTGGAAACCACCGCTCCCAACACATGGGCGCTGGGCGATGTCAAAGGCGGGCCGCAGTTCACGCACATCTCCTATGACGACTTTCGCATTCTGGAAAGCAATTTGCTGAAGAACGGCCACCGCACAACGGCGGACCGCCCCGTCCCTTATGTCGTCTTCACCGACCCGCAATTGGGCCGGGTCGGGATGACCGAGCAGGCGGCCCGCGATAAGGGACTTAA
Source organism: Armatimonadota bacterium (assembly GCA_964657535.1). Lineage (GTDB taxonomy): Bacteria > Armatimonadota > Armatimonadia > Armatimonadales > Capsulimonadaceae > CAZZVX01. The sequence goes on from CAZZVX010000162.1 coordinate 10,193, forward strand.
AATTCAGATCGCGAAACTGCCGATGACCGAGGTAGCCCGCGCGATTGAGACGGACGAAACGCGCGGCTTCATGAAGGCCGTCGTGGACGCCCAAACGAAGCAGATTTTGGGTTGCGCGATCCTGGGCTTCAACGGCGGCGAAACGATGGCGATCCTGGAAATGGCGATGCTGGGCAGAGTGCCGTACACGGCCATTCGGGACGGCGTCTTCGCCCACCCGACTCTGGCCGAGTCGCTCAACAATCTGTTTATGACACTGGACGACTGACGCTGCCCACGGGGCTTAGAAACGAGACCTCCCAATGCCGTCCCCGACCGACAACGGACAGGACGCCCGCTGTTCGCTCTTGGCGCGCTACGACGCGGTGCGCGCCTGGAGCCAGGCGTTCTGCCTGCCGCTCGAACCCGAAGACTACGTG
>CAZZVX010000163.1:0-10559 GCA_964657535.1 Armatimonadota bacterium
GGACGGCAAAGCGCCGTCAAAAACGACCAGGGCATACCCGGCCCCGGATTTGCCCGCCGTCGCCCATTGACTGAGGGGGCATTCGTCCAGCGTCACGGTCGGGTCCAGGACGAGGCCCTGTTCCAGAAAGAGATTGCCGGGGGAGACAAGCAGAATGCGCTGTTTTTGGGGCGGCGGCAGGACCAGGGACGATTGATTATCGGCGGCGAGGTCGTCCTGGAGATCGTCCAAACGGGCGGTGACGATGCCGCCGTTTTGCAGCAGGTCGCTGTCAAAGGTCTCGCTTTGCGAGCCGTCGGACAGCGTCAGCGCGAGGGCGTCAACCAAGTGACCGTTCACCAGCAAAGAAAGCGTTGCGCCGGGATGGCGGGCTTGGCCGACGCTCTGGACATGGGCGAAGACGGCCAAGCGCCCGGTGCCGGGGTCGCGGCGGGCGTCCAGAGCGGTGATGGCAACGTTGTCGGGCGTCGTTGAGCCGACAATCGTCTGCCGCACGTCCGTCGGGCCGAGTGACAGGGCATTGACCTTGTTCTGCGCATCGGCGTTCATCGCTCCGTCCGTGAAGACGCGAATTTGACCGCCCCGGCGGCTGCCGAGCAGGGACTGGGCGAGTGTCAGGGCGGCGGCCATGTCGCCGGGCGCGTCCGTGCCACGCGCGGCGTCTATGGCGTCATCCAAGCGGGCGGTGTTGGTCGTGAAGCCCGACTGCACTTCCGGCTTGACTCCCGCCGCAATCACCATTGCCACATCGGAGCCGTTTGTATTGTGCGCCAAAAAGTCTTTGGCGGCGTCTTTGGCCGCCTGCAGGCGGGACGGGCGAACATCGGTGGCGTTCATGGACGCCGACGTGTCCAGAACAATCACCACGGTTCGCCCCGTCAGGCCGCGCCCGTAGACGAAAGGCCGGGCGAGCGCAAAGACGAGCAGGAAAGCGGCCAGCAGTTGGAGAAACAGCAGGAGATTTCGGCGCAGTTTCTGGAACGGCGTGTTGGCCTGGGTTTCCTGCAGCACGGCCCGCCACAGATACAGCGAACTGACCATCACTTCCTGGCGCTTGCGCCGCAGCAGCCAGAGCGCAACGATGCCGCCCATCAATGGCAGGAGCCAGAGCAGACTCCACGGGCTGAACAGGTTCATCGGGGTTTATCCATGAATGTCCACGTCTTACAGCACCCACTCGCGGCGCATTTCCTGACCCATCTGCGCGACCACACGACCAAGCCGCCTTTGTTTCGGCTGTTGACCAAGCGCCTGACCGTGCTGCTGGCCCTGGAAGCGACCCGCGATCTGGCGACCCAGCCGCGCGTTGTCCAAACGCCGCTGGAAGAGTTCACCGGGCAGGTGCTGGCCGAACCGATTATCGCCGTTCCTATCCTGCGCGCCGGGTTGGGAATGCTGGACCCCATTGTGGAAACCTTTCCCGATGTGTCCGTCGGCTATATCGGCCTGGTGCGCGACCATGCGACAGCGGTGGCTTCTTCTTATTACGCGAAACTGCCGCCGAAAATGGCCGGGCGGACGGTGCTGGTGCTGGACCCGATGCTGGCAACCGGCGGCAGCGCGGCCCAGGCGATCATGACCATCAAAGAGGCCAGCGCGGGCCGCGTCCTGATGCTGTCCGTCGTGGCCGCCCCGCAGGGCGTCCAGCATTTGAACGCCATCCATCCTGACGTAAACATTTACACAGCCGGGTTAGACCGTGACCTCAACGACTTGAAATATATCCTGCCGGGCCTGGGCGACTTCGGCGACCGCTTGTACGGCACGGAGCTACCGCAGGACGCCCTGTAAGCGCAGAAACTTGAGGATCACATCCTCAAACGGAACATCCGTGACGGCGCGCACGTAATCCATCCCGTAGCGTCCGGCCAGGTCGTGCAGGCCATCGGTGAACTTCGCAAACTGCGCCTGATACTGTCCCAGCACGTAGGGCGACAGGCTGACATCGCGCGTTTCGCCGCTTTCAGCGTCCACCAGGCGCAGATCGCCATTCAGCGCGGGATTGACTTCCTCGGCGTCCAGGACGTGGATCAGGACGATCTGGAAATGCCGCGCCCGGAGCGCTCTTAGCCCCGCCGCGTGCGTCTCGTCAAAGAAATCCGACAGCACGACGGCGATGCCGGGATTGTTGGCGCGGGCGGCGTAGCGGGTCAGAGCGTCGCCGAAGCGCGTCCCGCCTTTCGGTTCGGTTTGCGCCTGCAAGAACCGAAAGAACGGCGCGATACCGGGCCGTCCCCGCAGCGGCGGCGAGACTGCGCCGAGCGCGTCCGCGAACCCGGCGACGGTAACTCGGTCATACTCGGCCAGGGCGATGTAGCCGAGCGCCGCCGTGACCCGCCGGGCGTAGTCGCTTTTGCGTATCGGCGCGCCAAACTCCATGCTGCGGCTGGTGTCTATCAAGAGGTGCAGGCTGAGGTCTTCTTCCTCCACGAACAGTTTCAGGAAGAGTTTTTCCAGCCGCCCATAGGCTTTCCAGTCCACATAGCGCAGATCGTCGCCGAGCGCATACTCGCGGAAGTCGGCGAACTCGACCGACGCGCCATGCTTGCGGGAGCGCCGCTCGCCCTGTGTCCGCCCGGCAAAGATTCGCTTCGCGGCCAGACTCAGCGTTTCCAGCTTTTTGAGAAACTTCGGTTCCAGCAGGGCTGATGAATTTTCCGACATAACCTGCTATCATTGTAGCATACGGAGTGGAAAGATAAGAATGCTAAACAAAATCCAGGGGATTATCGTCGCGTTCTTGTTGACGGCGGCTTGGTGCGCCTTATCCGTTCCTGCGATTGCAGCCGACCAGCCGTTTAACCCCAACAAGCGCATTTCTTTTCGGTCTGGTGTATTCGATGGTCTGAGCAGTGCCTTACAATTGATACATGATACGACAGGCGCGCAGTTCGTTATTCTGGGTGGCGAGAAGTCATACCCCAAGATTGATATCTGGTTTGGTACCGTCACCACGCAACAGGCCGTCAATAAAGTCGCCGCCGCTGCTCATGCCACTGTTACCCGTTGTGGATTAGACACTTACCTCTTTCAACCTGCAACAAAAGAGTATAGCCGAAAATTATTTGTTCCTCAGAACGGGTTTCAGTGGCGTAAACTTGTACTTCCCTACCCTCTTTCGATAGAATTAGCAGACCGGATGAGGTGGGATTATTGGGACAATGGATGGCATAACGACTACTTTTTTGATCAGGACACGATACACTTCAGCCGCGAATCGCCGAACCCTGATCACACGAAACTGCCACCGGGTGTAAACAGAGTCTACGCTTTACCGGAAGGGAGGGCATTGCTCGTTTACTCCACCGAGAATGGCTTCCATCAAGTCCGAAATGAAGTGCAGAAGACAGACCTTCGACGCATTAAGTTTGCCGTCTCTGCTTTGACTGCACGAACAACAGACATTCAGGCATTAGGCACCATCCGCAAAATCATTACGAATGACCAGGTGCAGAGCATCGTCCAGCATTTGCCCTCGGAATTTTCGTATTATAAGGAAGATGTCGATGAAGATGCCGCCGCGAATGGCGATACGCCTGGAACAGATCAAGGAATACAGGCGAAGCCTGATGATCTCAGTATCAGTCTGACATTCACCATACAAGACATCACCGATGACAGCATGACACTCAACACGCAGGCAACCCTGCTGCAGTTTAGCACGATGAGGCTTGAAGACGGCAGTTTTCCACCGAACAAAACGCTATCTACAATTTCGGAAACAGATACGCTTCATTACGGTGAAGTTCTCGCACTGCAAGGGTTATCCGCTCCGGCATCCGCCGATAAATCTGCCGATGCCAGGCAAACCATTCTGTTTATCAAAATGATAGCAACCCCACGACATCCGCAGAAGAAGCAAAAACCAGATTGGGAGAATTTTTGACATGACAATTCATTTTCGCAACCAAGTCTTCGCGCTTGGGGCTTTGTCTCTGCTGTTGACAACGCATTGTTACGCGCAGTACCCGACGCAGTATCCCGCGCCGGGGCAGTATCAGGGCGGGCGATTTCCGGGGCAGGGGCGGCAGTTTCCGCAGCAGTCGCCGTTCCAGAATCCGGGAGCGCAGGCACAGACGCAGGGGGCGCTGCCGGACGGAGTAAACCAGGTATATGCTCTGGAAGGCACGAACACGATCCTTGCGATTGCGACGCCGGACGGGTACGACCGGATTCGGGAACTGATCCGCAACATTGACGGCGACCTGGACATCGTGCAGACGAAGGTGGTCGCGGTGGATGTGACCACAAGCGACCTCGCAGCGCTGGGCGTGTCGGCACGGACGGGCGCGGGAAGCGTCGTCAGCGGCACGGACGGCGGGAAACTGCTGGCGGCCCTGGCGAGCGGTCGGCTGACGGGGAGTGACGTCGTGCGCCTGACCACGCGGGAAAACACGCCCATTGAAACGCTGCTGCGGGTCCGAGGAAGCGCGGCGGGAACGGGCGGGACGCCGGTCAGCGTCATCCCGCGCGTCACCAAAGACGGGGCGGTGTCTCTGGAGATCAGCGAGCCGCTGTCGGCGATGGTGACGGCGCGGGGCGGCGAGACGGTCGTACTCGCCGCCCCTGGAACGACTGCCGACGCCGTGCGGCTGCTGTTTCTGACACCCGGTATTTTGCCCAGCGACACGCGCCCGGCGCGCTGACGGCGCTTACCCGGCGGGCAGGTAGGTTTTAAGCAGGACGGCGGCCTTGTCACCCGCCGTGATCTCGTATTCGTTCAAGGCGGCAGGAATGAAGTAGGAGCGGCCCTGGTCGAGCGTGACGTCGCCGATCCGGGCCGTTCCCGAATGGACGAACAAGTGATGAAAGCCGCCCGCGAGGGACTGACCAAGTGACGCGCCCGCCTTGACTGTCAAGCGGTCCAGGTTGAAGTAGGGCGTGTGGAAGATCAGTTCGGTCTTGGCGTGGCCTAAATCTTCCATTGTCTGCGGCTTGCGGACGTGGCGGGACAGTTCGTTGTGCGCGGGGTCGTTCTCAATGGTGGCAAGGTAGTCGGCGACGTGTGTCGGACGGACATCGCCGTCGTCCAGAAACTTGCCCTTGTCGAAGCCGCGCATGGAGCAGCGGTCGTCGGGAACGTCCAGTTGGACTTCGTAGACGAGGTTGCCGTCAGGGAAGCGGGCGTCATCCTGCTCCCAGGAATGGTGGATGCCGCCGGGCGTCAGGTCAATCACGTCGTCGGTGTCCGCCTCGACGGTGTTGACGTAGGCATACGGGTCCAGCGTCTGAATCCGCTGCCGCACCTGGGCGCGGGCGTCCTCCACGGTGCGCCGTCCGGCCTTGACTTCCCCGCTCAGGCGGTGCATCTCGTCGTCAACCGTATGCAGTATGCGGCTGAACGCAGCAAAGTCCGTTCCTGCCTTCAGACCAAACGTGTACAGGCCGGGCGCGAGATAGAACCACGCTTCGGGCTTCGGCTCCCAGTGGCCGAGCGATTTACCTTCCGGCAGATGCACCTGGAACGAGTTGCCTTTGGCCTGCGTCAGTTTAATCAGCAGGGACAAATCCGGGCCGAACGTGTCTAGCACGGCCTGGCCGAGCATGGCCTTTGGGGCCTCCGCGATCAAATCCTTGAGCGCCCGCACATCGCCGCTCGCCGGGTCAACAAGTTTGGCGTCTTTGGCGAGCTCGTAGGACTGACCGACTTTTTTGCCCTGCCACTGCGGGTCGTCCGACAGTCCCTTCAAGTCAATAATGTAGCGTCCGCCCCAGCTCGGCTGCTCGATCAGTTCATCCTGCACCCGCCAGGGCGCAAGGGTTATTTCGGTCATGCTCCATCGTCCTCCATAGGCAGTGTACCCACAACTCACGGATGCAGATTCGGGTCGTCCACCGCCAAACCTTCCGCCACGGCGGCAGCATTCAAGGCCTGGTCGGCGGAAACGAACGTCACGCCCGGCACTCCCGAAGCAATGCGTTCCGCCTGCACCTGTAATGCAGCGGCGAGTTGAACGGCGTCGAAACCGCGCAGACCATACCGCTCGGCCAGATTCATGGCACGGTTGACGATCCTTGCCGTAATGCGTGTACGGAAATATTTGCTTCCAAAATCACGACGCTCTTTTGTCATTGCGGTTGTTGCGTCTTGAGATGTAATCTCGCCCCGTCACACACGGCGGGTGATCGCGGAGATGGTCTCAACCCCCGTTATATCAGCTACGTAAATCCTGTTGCCGGACGCAGGAGCGACCAGATTGATAACCCAAGCCGTTCCCGTTTCGGCAATGTAACGCTTCACGAGTGTGCTGCTGTCAAGGAAGAATTCTGCCACTTATTCCCGATCTTCCAGCACTGTTTCCGACACAGGCCGCCCCTGCACCTGGATGGGAACGTAGTCATCGTCGGAGTCGTCATGCAATCCCGTTGGGATACTCCCGATGATGCCCTTCTCCAGAAGCCGCTGCATGAGCAGTCGTTCTTTAGCTTGCATTACATCGGCTTGATCGGCCAAAGCGTTGTCCAGCAGGGCGCGGAGTTGCTGCTGTTCTTGCGGCGTCATAGTTCTCACGTCCTCGACGATGCGTTCTAAGGTGTCTTGTGACATTGGATTTCCTCGGCGATTAGATTGTGTGGATTATACCCGCTGCGGCGGCTCCTGAGAGAGCGAGTACGGCAGTTGGTCAGGGGTGTAGACGACGGTGCGCGGCGAGTCGGTCATGTGAAAGTGCCAATGGCCGCCCGCAACCAAGTCGCTGTGGGCGATCCAGGTCGCGGTGTGCGGCGCGTCGTTCCAGGTCATGTTTTGGACGTAAACATTTTCGGGGCTGTTGCCTTCGGCGGTGATGGTCAGGGTTTTGCCGTCCGGCAGATGGACGAGGGCTTTGGGGAACAGCGGGCTGCCGATGACGTAACTGGGATGGCCGGGGCAGAGCGGGTAGAAGCCCAGGGCGTTGAGGACGTACCAAGCCGTCATTTCGCCGTTGTCTTCGTCGCCGGGGAGAGTGTCGGGCGTGTAATATTCGTCCAGGATGCGGCGGACCCAGTATTGAAATTTGTCGGGGCGACCGGCGCAGGCGTAAAGACTCAGGACGTGGTGGACGGGCTGGTTGGACTGGGCGTACTGGCCGAAGTCGGCGACGGCCATTTCAGTCATCTCGTGGATTTCGCCGCCGTAAGAGCCGGCCTCGAAGTGGGGAGGCAGGGCGAGCATTTGGTCTATTTTGGCGCAGAAGGCGTCGGGGCCGCCCATCAGCGCGATCAGCCCGGCGGGGTCGTGCGGCACGGCCCAGGTGGACTGCCAGGGGCCTCCTTCCACATACGCCCCGCCCCACTGGAATTCGCGGAACGGCTCTTCCCACCCGCCGTCGGCGTTGCGGCCCCGCATGAAGCCGACGTTGGGGTCGTAAACGTGGCGGTAGTTCTGCGCGCGCTGGATGAGTTTCTGGTAATCTTCTTCGCGTCCTAATGCTAATGCTTTGGCGACCTGGGCGATGCACCAGTCGTTGTAGGCGTAGTCCTGGGTGCAGGCGGTCGCGGCATGATAGTGGTCTGCGGGGACGTAGCCGAGTTCGGCGAACTCGCGAATGCCGCGTCGGCCATAGGTCTCATCCGCGTCGCCGACATCAAAAGCATTGCGGCACAGGGCGGCATAGGCCGATTCCAGGTCGAAACTGCGGCAGCCCTTGACGACGGCATCGGCGATCACGGCGTCAATGTGCGTCCCGATCATGCAGGCGCGGTGGCCGGGGCTGGGCCAGCGCGGGAACCAGCCGCTCTCTTTGGCGGCATTGACCCAGCCGTGAATGATCTCTTCCCAGCGCTCCGGGTAGACGATACTCAGGAGGGGATAGACCGTGCGGTAGGTGTCCCAGAAGCCGTTGTCCGTGTACAAAACGCCGTCATGGGTTTGCCCGTCATAGGGGCTGTAGTGGATGGTTTTCCCGTCGGCATCATACTCATGGAACTGGCGCGGGAACAACTGAGCGCGGTACAGGCAGGTGTAGAACGTCCGCTGCTGGCGCTCGGTCGCGCCTTCGATCTCGATGCGGCCCAGGGCGTTGTTCCAGACGGCTTCGGCTTCGGCCTTGACGGCCTCAAAGGATTTCGTCCCCAGTTCCTGTTCCAAATTCCGCACAGCCTGTTCGATACTGATGAACGATGTGGCGACACGAACGATCAAGGGGCCGTCTGACGGCGCGAACTCAGCGAACGCGCCGAGGCGCTCCCCCGTCGCGGCGTCCGTCTCCCAATGGTGATTTCTGTGGAACAGGCCCGTTTTCTGCCAGGGCCGGTCGAAGGCGACCGCGAAGTACGAAGCGAAGTTTGACGGCACACCGCCGGAATTGGCGCGCGTGAACCCGGCGAGGATGTTTCGGTCGGGACGGAACTGGAAGTGCGACTCGCCAGAAAAAGTGTCCAGAAGGACGCGCGCTGTTTCCGACGGCGGGAAGGTCAGTTGGAAGATCGCGCCGCGCTCGGTCGGGGACATTTCCAGCGTGGTGTCGTAGCGGATCAGGTTCGTTTTAGCAAAGTACGGCGTGATCTCGGATTGATCCAGCCGATAAGCCGAGGACCGGGCTGACGCGCCGAGCATGGGCGGGCCGGTCTGCGGCATCAGCGTGAAGTGGCCGTAGTCCCACATCCACGGGCTGGGCTGGTGGGTCAGTCGGATGCCCTGGAGTTTGCGGGACCGAGGATCGAACAGCCAGCGGCCCTCGTCGGTCTGCGGCGACCAGTGGGCCATCCCGAAAGGGCGGGCGACGATGGGAAGGCAGTTGCCTTGGGAAAACCCGTGGTGGGAATTGGTCCCCTGCAACGGGTTGACAAGATTGACGTAGTTATCACTCTGCATAGGCTCTGTTATACCCGACGTCGCCGATGTCCACAAAACTTGAAGTGAAGCCTGCGGAAGATGTGTTGTCAAAACCTCCTTCGAGTAGCTTCCTTTATTCACATCCGCTTGATACGGACAAAAGCACGATCATCCTGTTGCTCCCATAAGCGGCGCTATTTCTGCTCTATTTGGCAATCTTTCGCTGCAAGTCGTAGAGTTTCGTCAATGCTTCAATGGGAGAAAGTGTGGCGAGGTCGAGGGATTCGAGGTCGTCCAACACGGGGTGGCGCTCGGCCTCGAACAAGGTCATCTGGAGTTTTTTCGTCTCGGCGGCCAGGGACTTGGCGGGAGATTTGTCCTTGCCCGACGCTTCCAACGCTTTCAGGACTTCCCCGGCGCGGCGCAGGACGGGGTCGGGGACGCCCGCGAGTTTGGCGACTTGAATTCCGTAGCTTTTGTCCGTGCCGCCGGGCATAATTTTGCGCAGCCAGACAATGTGATCGCCCTGCTCCTTGACGGCGACCCGGAAGTTCTTCGCGCCGGGCAGCGTTTTTTCCAGTTCGTTCAGGTGATGATAATGGGTTGCGAACAGCGTCTTCGCGCCGACGGCGTGCAGATACTCGGCGACGGCCCAGGCGAGGGCGAGGCCGTCGTAGGTGCTGGTCCCCCGCCCCACTTCGTCCAAGATGACCAGCGAGCGCGGGGTGGCGTTGTTGAGGATGTTCGCGGTCTCGTTCATCTCGACCATGAACGTGGACTGGCCGGACGCGAGATCGTCGTGCGCGCCGACGCGGGTGAAGATGCGATCTACCAGTCCGAGCGATGCTTGGTCGGCGGGGACGAACGAGCCGATCTGGGCGAGCAGGACGATCAGGGCGACCTGGCGCAGATAGGTGCTTTTGCCCGCCGAGTTCGGGCCGGTGATGATGTGCAGGCGGGTCTTGTCACCGTCTAGATAGGTGTCGTTCGGGACGAAGAGCGAGCCGCTTTGCAGGCTCTCGACGACGGGGTGACGCCCGGCGGTGATGGCGAGCGTTTCGCCGTCGTGGACTTCGGGGCGGACGAACCGCTGCTGCAGGGCGACCTCGGCCAACCCGGCGAACACGTCCAGGCGGGCGACGGCTTTGGCGAGTTTCAAGATCGCGGCGGTGTAAGAGTCGGCGATCTGGTCGCGGACGCGACAGAAGAGCGCGTACTCCAAGTCTACGATCTTTTCCTGCGCGCCCAATACCTGCGCCTCGTATTCTTTGAGGGCAGGCGTGATGTAACGCTCGGCGTTGGCCGTGGTCTGCTTGCGGTGGTAGTCGCTGGGGACCTGGACGTGGCCGCTGGACTTGGTGATCTCGATGTAGTAGCCGAAGACGTTGTTGTAGCCGACTTTCAGGCCCTTGATGCCGGTGCGCTCGCGCTCAGTGTCTTCGAGTTGGGCGATGAAGCCCTTGCCGCCGGAGCGCAGGTCACGCAGGCGGTCCAGCTCGTCGTCGTAGCCGTCTTTAATCAGGCCGCCGTCGCGCAGGAGCATCGGCGGCTCGTCCACGATGGCGGCTTGGAGCAGTTCCGCGAGGTCGGGCGGCGCGTCGGCGACGAGGACGCGCATGGGGGCGAGCGCGCCGCCGTCGGGGGCGCGGGCGAGCGTGGCGGCGATGCCGGGCATGGCGAGTAGGGACTGTTTCAGGGCCACCAGATCGCGGGCGTTGGCCTGGCCGCTGCAGACGCGGGCGGTCAGGCGTTCCAGGTCGGCGACTTCGCGCAGGGCGTCGCGCAGGTCGCCGCGCAGGAGGGC
>CAZZVX010000164.1:0-4876 GCA_964657535.1 Armatimonadota bacterium
CGATGCCCGCCTTCCACGCCGCCTCCACCGCCTGGCACAGCGGGTCCGTCGTGTACGACTCGCCCACTGGGTGGCCCAGCGAGAGGTTGATGACCCGGATGTTATACGCCTTGCGGTTGTTCAGCACCCACTGCAGGCCCGAAACGACGCCGCTGACGTCGCCCGCGCCCTGCGCGTCCAGCACACGCACGCTGACGATGTTCGCCTTGCGCGCGGTGCCATAGAACGTCCGGGAGAAATTCAGGCCCGTCGAGCCGGAGCCGTTCCCGGCGACCAGGCCCGCGACGTGCGTCCCATGCCCGCAGGCGTCGCCCGTGCTCGAATCGCCCGGCACGAAGCTCACGGCCGCGGCCAGCCGCGTGGGGGACAGGCTGAGCAGCCCCGTCCCCTGGTTCAGAATGTTGGCGCTGCCGCTGAAGTCCTGCACGTTGTTGACGCCGCTGTCCACGACGGCGACGGTGACGCCGCTGCCGTCGAGTCCGTACTGCTGGTACGCCGTTCCCGCGCCGGAGGAGGCGACGGTGAACTCGTCGCACTTCCGCACCGACCCGTCATACGACAGGTGCGTCACGAACGGCAGGGACGCCAGTTTGCGGAGATTGCGCGACGGCAGCTTTACCGTCACGGAACTGATGATGGGCAGGCGGGCGGTGACGGCCCCGCCCAGGGCGGCGATCTGCGCCTGCCGGGCGGCGGTCAGCGGGCCGGAGATTTTGGCGATGGCCGCGACGGTCCCGCCGGCATGGGAAATCAAGGCGCGAGTCAGGAAAGCGTCGGCCTGTGCGTGGGTGGCCGTTTGAGGCCCCGCGTGTGCGGAGGCGGCCAGTAATGCGAGCGCCGGCAGCAGGGCGCCCGGCTTGAGATAAGCGTTCACGGTCAATCTCCTTCGAAATCGTCGCACTTCGGCGGCCAGGCTGCCATCTTCATCGCTGAAGGTCAGGCCCTGTGGCTTTGCGTCCCGCGCTTTCACGCGGTTTGCCGTTTTCGATTTGCGAAGGATCGTCTTTTTTGCGGTCCCCTGCCCTGCGTCGTTGCCGGGACAGGGGAACTTACAAAGGGGATTATCGGAAGCGTGTTCGGGGGGACTTACTGAAAGAAGTGCGGGAATATCATCCGCCGCCTGTGCTACAATGAAAAGTGCGAAGTCTGCCTCGCTTCGGAACGCCTATGTTGCGAACAATGCCGCACAAGGGGATGTTGTTATGATCTGTAAAAGTCATTTCCCATGTGCGCTTTGGGCACTCACTTGCCTGCTCGCCGTCGGCCTTTCGCCCGCCCGCGCTCTCACCGATTCCCAGCAGGACGCGGCTATTGCGTCCCTGCAATCCACCGTCGCCAGTCAGCAGACCACCATCAACGCGCTGATGGCGAAACTCCAGTACGTGACGGCCAGCGGCCGCGACCTGATCTTGACGGGGAATCTCCATGTCGTCAGCGGGTCGGGCAAAACGAACGCCCAGCCCAATGGCCTGGGCAACGTCATCATCGGCTACAACGAAAGCCGGGGCAGCAATGGGACGGACACGCGCACGGGCAGCCACAACCTGATTTTGGGCAGCCAGAACAACTATGCGTCCTACGGCGGCATCATCGCAGGCTACAACAACGCCGGTTCTTCGGAGTACGCGAGCGTGGTCGGAGGCCGCAACAACACGGCGCCAGGGGTGTGTTCGTGCGTCAGCGGCGGGGCGGACAACACCGCCTCGGCTTCTTACGCCACGGTCGGCGGGGGCCACACGGTCACGACGACGACTGTCTACGCCTTCGCGCCGGAATAGGCGGACATAACCACTCTGCAAAATCAAATCACAAGCACAGTCAGCACGAACACCAGCCAAGCAACCGCGATCACGAACCTGCAAACCACGGTGGCGGGCGCGACGGCGATCACGAACCTGTTTTCGTTGTCCGACGGCGTGGCACAGAAGACGGAACTGACGCTCACTGGGGTAAACCTGCACATCGTCAACGGATTAGGCGCGACCAACGGCGAGCCGAATAACCCCACCGACACCGGCACTCCCGTCACGAACGGCCTGGGCAATCTTATTATCGGCTACAATGAAGCACGGACCAACGGGTTCGTCAACACGCGCACGGGTAGCCACAACTTAATTTTGGGCGATTTTGAGGAATACTCTTCCTACGGCGGCATTGTCGCGGGCTACTTCAACACGATCAGCGCGCCCTTCGCCTCAGTCAGCGGCGGCGAAGACAACACGGCCAGCGGCTATGTATCGTCGGTGAGCGGCGGCGTCTCTAATACGGCCGGTGGCGTCTCCAGTAGGGACGACGGCGGCGGGGCATCAATAAGCGGCGGCAGTGGGAATATGGCCTCCGGCAGATACTCATCCATCAGCGGCGTCGGGAATATAACCTATGGCTTCGGTACATCCATCAGCGGCGGTGCCGCAAACGCTGTCAGCGGCACCTGTTCCTCAGTAAGCGGTGGTGCTGAAAACGCGGCTGACGGCACTGGGGCATCAGTGAGCGGCGGCGAGAGCAACACGGCCACCGGCGATTATTCGTCCGTCAGCGGCGGCGGTTACATACATCAAACCACGGAAGATGAATGGGCCGCTGGGTCGTTGCACTCGCCGTAGGAAACCTACCTCCCCGCCGACCCACCTCCTTGTTCCCTCGTTCCTCGGTCACAGGGTCCTCCCTAAGAGGGAGGATTAGGAAAGTAAACACTTCGCCGCACTCCGAATCCTCCCGTTTCGGGAGGACCCTGCGCAGGGAGGCACGACCGGAGCAAGGAGGTGGGCTTCCGAGGGAACAAGGAGGTGGGCCTCTTCTGGTATACTCTCTGCAATTCACCCCAGGAGTTTCGCCCATGAAAGACCCGCGCGTCGGCAAATTAGCCGACGTTTTGATCGGCTATTCGACTAAAGTCCGGCCCGGCGACAAGGTGCTGGTCGAGGCCTACGACCTGCCCGATGAGGTCGTCGCGCAGTTCGTGGACAAGATCGCCGAAGCCGGCGGCCTGCCTTTCGTCACCGTCAAGCGCAACAACGTCCTGCGCGCGCTCTACAGAAACGCCTCCGAAGAGCAGATGCGGCTGACGGGCGAGTGGGAGCGGGCGCGCATGGCGGAGATGGACGCCTATCTGGGCATCCGGGGCGCGGAGAACAGCACGGAACTGTCGGACGTGCCGGACGAGCGCATGAAACTGTACCGCTCGCTCTGGTGGAACCCCGTCCACACCGAAACGCGCGTCCCGCACACCCGCTGGACGGTGCTGCGCTGGCCGACGCCTTCCATGGCCCAGCAGGCGGGGATGAGTACGGAGGCGTTCGAGGACTTCTACTTCGATGTCTGCACGTTTGATTATTCTAAACTGGACGCCCTGATTGCCCCTCTCAAAGACCTGATGGACCGCACCGACCGGGTTCGCCTGACCGGCCCCGGCACGGAACTGACGTTTTCCATCAAGGACATCCCGACGATCCCCTGCACCGGCCAGGCGAACATCCCCGACGGCGAGATTTTCACGGCCCCGGTCCGCGACTCCGTCAACGGCGTCATCGCCTTCAACGCGCCGACCATTTATCAGGGGACCGTCTTCGAGGGCATCACGCTGACGCTGAAGGACGGCAAGGTCGTGGAAGCCACTTCGCGCGGCGGCACGGAGGCCGCGCTCAATCAGATTTTAGACAGCGACGAGGGCGCGCGCTATATCGGCGAATGGTCGCTCGGCTTCAACCCCTACGTCTTGCAGCCGATGAAGGACATTCTGTTCGATGAAAAGATCGCCGGGTCGTTCCACTTCACGCCCGGCCAGGCCTATGAGATCGCCGACAACGGCAATCGCTCGACGGTGCATTGGGACATGGTGATGATCCAGCGCCCGGACTTCGGCGGCGGCGAGGTCCTCTTTGACGACGTTCTGATTCGCAAAGACGGCCTGTTCGTCCCCGACGCCCTGCAGATCCTCAACCCGGAGCCGCTCAAAGCCGCCGTCGCGTGACAGCAAAGCAGAACACAGAGGGATGCCCGGCGACTCAAGTCACGGCAACAAGAGCACAAAGTGTCCCTGCGGACACTGGGATTGTAATCCCAGTCCGCGAAGGCGGACTTCGTGATCTTTTAGCCGCGACTTGAGTCGCCGGGCATCATGTTGGGCTTTACTTCAAGTACCGACGGGGGTCAGCAGATAGGCGTGGGAGTGGCCGTGCAGGACGCCGACGCCGCAGATCTGGCCCCGGTCGTTGATCCCGGTCGCGTCGGTCAGCGTCCAGCCGGAAGCCGTGGGGAGGAGGGCGTTCAGGTCGGCAGGGACGCCTGCCCGCGTGACGAACGCGACCTGCTCGGCGAACGCGCCCAACGTCGCCCGGCTGCTGCCGACGACCTGGCCCGCCGCGTTGACGGCCTCGGCACGGCTGTCCGCGTCGCCGTCGAGCGTCCCCAAGTCCGTCAGCGTTTCCCCGCGCCACAGCGCCGCGTGCCAGTGGCCGCCCGCGACCTGGATTTCGCCGACCACAGACCCGTCGGGGCCGATGCCGAAACCGCGACTCTGCCGCCCGGCGTTCAGCGCGCCGATGTCCGTCACGCTGCCGCCTTGCCAGATAATGGCGTGGTCGGTGCCGTCGTGCGCCGTGGAGAAGCCGACGATCTGCCCCTTGTCGTTGACAGAATATGCCGCGCTTTTCCAGTCGCCGGGCCGCGTCCCCAGGTCGCTCATCTTGCCGTTCCAGACAAAGCCGTGCGCGCCGCCCCGCGCCAGGTCGGACACGCCGACGACGGTTCCGGCGCGGTTGATGCCCCGTGCCTGGCTGAACGTCCCGCCCAGCGTGCCGCAGTCCCGGACGGAGCCGTCGGCCAGGCTCCAAACGCAGGCGTGGACCGTGAAAAAGGGCGCGGATTGCATATTTCC
>CAZZVX010000164.1:4886-10524 GCA_964657535.1 Armatimonadota bacterium
CCCAGACGTGTTCAGGCCGACGGCATCGCTGTCTACGCTGCCCGCCAGCGTCCCCAGATCGCGCGTCGTCCGCCCGTCCCACACGGCGGCGTGGTCGCCGCTGCGCCCGCAGACTTGCCCCATCGCGTTGATTCCCGCCCCGGCGCTGGTGTCACCCGGCGTAACGGGGCCAAGATCGCGGATCGTGTACGCCGCCCGGCCCGCCGCGTGCGCCGGCGCGAGGACGAGCGCCCAAAGCGCAAGCGCGACCGTCTGCCGGAATGTGTAACGAAATAGCGTCATTACTTCACCACTCGCCCGTTGAGATAGGCCACCACCGATCTGCCGTCCTGGTCGCGTCGCGGGTCGCGCAGCAGCACCACTTGAGAAGGATCAGGAATAGAGAGCAGCGAAACGCCGCTCAGGGCCGGGTTGGGCGTGTAGGGCAGGCCAGACGCAGGGCTTCGGAAGACGCTCGGCGTGCCGACATAGGGCAGCAGCGCGGCCTGCATCTCGGCGGGCGTGTGCAGCGGCGGCAGGTATTCGTCATAGTCCTGCTCGTATTGAAGGACGGCCACCGTCAGACGTTTGGCGTCGTTGACACTCGCCTGTTCCGGGTTGGTCTGATCCACGCCGCCGCGCTCAATGCGCCCGTCCAAATAGCCGACACTGAATTTGCCGTCGGCATGGGGCTTGGCATCCTGCAGCACGACCACCGCACCTAAATCCGTCCCCAGCGAGACCAGCGACTGGTAACTCAGCGAGGCGTTTGTCGCATACTCCGCGCCGGTCACGGGACACACAAAGACATTCGGATTGCGCGCGTAAGGCTGCACCGCCGTTTGGAACGCCGCCCCTGTCATCGGCGGGAACTGCTCGTCGTTGTCCTGCGTATACTGCCGGACCGCCAAATCCAGCGCCGCCACGTTGCTGACGCAGGCCAGATTGGACGGACGCAGGCCCGTCGCGGCGACGGTCAGCAGCGCGCCGACGGCGGCGATCAGCAGCAGCGTTTCTCCGCTCCGCCAACGGCGGGCGCTGGGAGGGACATTCATCTGAGGCCTGCTTTCCGGTTTCCGGCAGAGCAAAAAGCCGCCATGGCGACGCTCGCACATCACGTGCGGCGCTCCTATTATAGAGGAACCGAGGCGGCGAGTCAAGGGGCCACTGTGCGTCGGCAGGAGTTTCCCGCGGCGTGTTTGCCGCCACTTCGGAAAAAATATCATGCCGCCCTGTTTGAAAGCCCCGAAACCGGGTATAAAGGGGGCAAGGTTTTTATTACCCGTCACGGAGGAAATTTGCGACATGAAAAGCCCCTGGCTCCTTGCCGGCCTCGTTTTGGCCCTGGCCTGCCCTGCCGCCCTCGCTCAAGACATGAGCACGACCCAAAGCACGACGACCAGCACGACGACGGCCAGCACGATGGACACGTCCAGCGCCATGATGGTGCCCATGCTGGACTATATGCTGCTCGCCACCGCGCCGTATGACTACACCGAACTGGTGATGGCGAAGCGGAGCGGCTACAGCGACAAGCAGGTCGCCACCATCGCCAAAATCTCCCGGCTGTCCGGCGTCTCGTTCCGGGAAGTGTACGATGCCGTCGTGCGCGGCGAGACCTTCCCGTATCTCGCCCAGGAGTACAACCTCAACCTGAACGATGTGTACGAGGTCAACCACGAGGAAGACAACATCGCCGCGTACAAAGCGGCCTACGAGGCGACCGGCTGGGGCTGGTGGAAGAACTACCACAGGATGGCTTACAACGACGTCGAACTCGAAGCCATGGAAGCCAAGTTCGCGTCCATGTACGCCGCGTTCCCGTCCACGACCGTCGGCCCGGCCCTGACCTTCGCGCCCAACCCGCAGCCGCCGGCCCCCGAATACGCGGCCCCGCCGCCCGTCGCCTACACGCCGCCGGCCCCCGCGCCCATGCCGGTCACCCAAATGGTCGTCAAGCACACGGTCCAGACGCACACGACGTATCACCCCTACGTGGTGCATCACCGTCACCGCCGTCACTACGTCCGCCGTCGCGTTCATCACGTCCGCATCATGAAGCCAGGCAGCTAACACAAACGCGGCCCCGGATTGAAAATAATCCGGGGCCGTTTCTACGTCAACGTGTTATGCCCCTACGGTTTATGTGCAACGGCCTGAGTAAACAACACGCGGCGGAACTCCGCATCGCAGTAGTGCGCCCGGACCCCGATCTGCCCATGCAAAAACGAACTGTCCTGCACCGTGAGTTGGGGCTTGGGTGCGTTGTCCACCCAAACCGTCAGCGTCGCGCCCGACATCACAACTTTGACACGGTGCCAGACGTTCAGCGGCACGGCCAGCGGGACGCGCGCCAGTTCGGCATAGTTGTCGGCATTCCGGGCCACAAAAAGGCTGCCCGACGAGTCCAGCCCGACGTAGTAGCCAAAACCCGCATCCGGGCCGCCGGCGTCGGCATTAGTCGTGCGCAGCATCAGACCCGCGTTGCCCGCCGAGGTCAGCATCACGTCGGCTTCCAAGACCCCGTCGCCCCAATGGGGATTTCCCGTCAGTGATTTTCCCGTCGTGGCGGCGTTCTGGAGCAAATACGCCCCGTTCGCAAACCCATACTCGCCCCCATAGCGCGTCCATCCGGCGTCGCTGCCGCCCGTGAAGTCGGATGCGAACTTCGGCGGCCAGACTTGCGTCGGCCCGATGCGCCCCCAGCGGATGCTCACGCCCTTGTCCGTGTTCATCACCGCGATTTCGTTCGGCCCCGTCTGATAGATCGCCGGGAACGACAGGGTCTGACCGAGGGGCCAGGGCGCGGGCGTCGCCAAGAGCCAGGTCGCCCCCAAATCGTCGCTGTACGAGATTTGGTTGGCGCACGAACTGACGACCAGCCGCCCGTCGCGTAAAGCCGTCACCCAGGGTCCCGCGTGCTGGCCGGGAACACGGATACCGATGCCCGGCGGCCACGTCACGCCGTCCCGCGAGGTCTTGAAATAAACGTCGGCGTTCCCCAACCCGGCCACTTCATAAACGGCAATCCACTGCCCGTTCTTCATGCGGGCCAGGACCGGCATCCCCGGACGTTGCCCGCCCCCGCCGAGCTGCGCCGCCAGGACAATTTTTGCGCCCCAGGTCGCGCCGCCGTCATGGGACACCCGTTCCGAGACAATCTGGCTGTACGCCGGGTGGTCCCGCGCCCGCGTCTCGTCGGCATACGCGCAGGCCAGCGCGTCGCCCGGCAGCAGAAAGAAGTGCGGCTCCCACAGCCCCAGCGAAGGCCGCCCCGGCTGGTACGCCCCCGGCTCGCTGGTGTCTATCTGGCTCAGAAACGCCCAGGTCTTTCCCCCATCGCCACTGCGATACACGGGCAGGTGGTAGGACTGCACGCCATTGGGGCCATGAGAACTGACCACCGAGCGGCCCGTCAGCAGAAGATGCCCGCCGGGCAGTTGAATCAATTCGCCGTTGTCTAAATTGCGCCCGGCCTCGGCAACCGTGGAAAGCGGCGTCCACGTCCGCGCCCCGTCCGCGCTGGTCTGAATCTGGAGAACACTGCCGCCGTGCGGATACAGCGTGTCTACATTCATCCAGCCGTCCGATTTTAGCGAGATCATCCGCCCCCAGCCCGCGTTCGCCACGCGCGTCGTGTCGCCCCACACGAACGGCCCCGTCGGGTCCGCTGTCACTCGCACGGACAGAAACACGACCAGCAAAATCAACACACGGCTGCAACGCGCCATAGTTTACCGCCCGGCCAGCCCCGTCAGCGAAATACCCTTGATGATGTGCTTCTGGAAGATCAGAAACGCGGTCAGAACGGGGATCGCCGCCAGGGACGCCGCCGCCATCATGGGGCCGTATTCGGCGCCGTAATGTCCCTGAAAGATCGTGATGCCGATGGGCAGCGTCCGCATGGAAAGGCTGTCTGTGTAGATCAACGGCCCCTCAAATGCATTCCACGTCCCCATGAACGTGAAGATGCCCAGTGTCGCCAGCGCGGGCCGGGACAAGGGCAAAATGACGTGCCAGAAGACGCCCAGCGGCCCGCAGCCGTCCAGTCGTGCCGCTTCTTCCAGTTCCGTGGGGATGGTCAAAAAGAACTGCCGCAGCAGAAACACGCCGAACGCCCCCGCGCCCGCCGGCACGATCAGCGCCGCGTAGGTGTCAAACCAGTGCAGGCCCCGAATCAGCAAATACGTCGGGATCAGCAGCACCTGCCCCGGCACCAGCATCGTCGCCACCAGCACGGCAAACACTTTGTCCCGCCCCTTCCAGCGCAGGCGCGAATAGGCGAACGCCGCCAGCGAGTCCACCGTGAGCACCAGCGCCGTGACGGAGAGCGAGATAAACAAACTATTCCCTGTCCAGCGCCAGACGGGAAACTCGGCGACATTGGCAAGCACCTGCCGGTAATTCGCCAGCGTGACCGGGTGCGGCCACCAGCGCACCGCCCCCAGACCGTTGACGATGTCTTCCGGCGTCTTCAGCGACGTGGAAAGCATCCACACCACCGGCGCGAGGAACAGAACCGCCAAAATCAGCAGTGGCAGGTGCAGACCCAGTTGGCTGCGGCGCAAAAATTTCATAGCAACATCTCTCCACATACACCCAGCGTATACCCAGGAATGAATTCCTGGGCTGGAAAAGAGCAGACTGCCCGCCTGCGCGGGCGAAGAAAGAACTGACAAGGCCCAATCTGCGTCCGCGAAGGCGGACAGTCTTCTCCTCGGTAGCCCAGGATTTCAATCCTGGGTCTTCACCACATCCTCTCGCCCGTGAGAAACCCATGCGTCCGGGCGTACTGAGCATCGCGCTGCAGGCGTTCGGCGCGCGGCAGCGCCTCAATGCGATCAATGTCCATACTGCCGAACGTCTCGTCTAAACGCACCAGCGGCTCCAAAATCGCCACCGTCAGCCAGGGCAGCCAGTGCGTGACGCCGTGACCGCGCAGCGGCGGCAGCGACAGCGCCTCGGAGAGCAGGCCCGGAGACTTGTAGCCCAATGTGCCGTCCCAATCAGTCATCTGTTTGGTGTCGTGCAGGAGCATCCGAGCGATTTGCAGCTCGTGCTTGTCCCCCGTCAGCAGCGACAGGCGGTAATACAGAAACGGCGCGGCGGCCATGTAGTTGTCGGACCCGGAATGGCCGGCGGCAATCAAACTCAGGCCCACCGTCGTGCGGCTGCGGGGGAAGATGATTTTGAGATCGTCCGGCGGCATCGGGATGTTCCAGCCATAAATCCACGTTTCGCAGTAGTCGGCGGCCTGGGTCGCGGCCACGAGCCAGCGCGGTTCGCCGGTCACATCGGACAGGGCCAAAAACGCGGCCAGGGCCATCATGCCGCCTTCTTTGTCCAGGACGTTCGGGTTGTCAGGCGTCCCGCCGACATAGGCGTAGGCCTCATGCACCGACGACAGGCAGAACACGCCCGCCCGCAGCGCGGCGGCTTTGTAGCGGGCGTCGCCGGTGGCGAGAAACAAGTCCGTCAGAAACAAGATCGGCTGATCGGTCGTGTCGGTGGCCGGGTTGACAGCGTGACCGTCAAAGTCGTACTCCCGCGCCCAAGAGCCGTCCGGGTTCTGGGCCTGCACGAGCCAGTCGCCATAGCGGCGGCAGTACGCCAGCCACGCGGGCCGCTCCTGCCCATGACGGCGCATGACTTCCCAGGC
>CAZZVX010000165.1:0-10474 GCA_964657535.1 Armatimonadota bacterium
TGGCCTTTCTCCCATTCCGATGGGGGAAAGGTGGCGAAGCCGGATAGGGGGCTTCTTCCTGCGCCGCGCGCACGCGGGCGATCTTGTCGGCGGGGGTCATCTGCGCCGTCGCCGCCGTGATGCCGACGGAGCCGGCGACGGCCTGCGTGGTCGCCGCCGCATCGCCGGAGATGACTTCCAGTTCCAGGCCGAGCGCCCGCAGACGGGAGACAGCGGCGGACGCGCCGGGCCGGGCGGCGTCGCCCAGGACGAGCGCCCCGCGCGTTTCGCCGCCGACGCCGAAGAACAGGGCCGTGAGGCCTTCGGATTGATACGATTGGGCTTGCTGTGCCAGCGAGGCGGGGATCGGCGCGTTTTGGCGGCCCGCCAGCGCGGGGTTGCCGATGAACCAGTGGCTGCCGTCCACCCGACCGGTGATGCCCATGCCCTCGATGCGCGTGAAGTCGGTGACGGTGGCCGTCGGTGCCGCGCCGTCACTCTGCGCGTAGGCGACAATGGCGCGGGCGAGCGGGTGTTCCGAGGCGTGTTCCAGCGCGGCGACGGCGGCCAGGCCTTGCCGGTGACGGCTTTCGGCCCACAGGACATGGCGCACGGCGAAACGGCCTTCGGTCAGCGTCCCCGTTTTATCCAGCAGAAGGCGCGAAACGCGCGGCAATGTCTCCAGAACGGCGGTGTTGGCGATCAAGATGCCGCGCGCGGCGGCGGCCCCCACCCCGGTCGTGATCGCCATCGGCGTCGCCAGGCCCAGGGCGCAGGGGCAGGCGATGACCAGCACGGTGACGATGCGGACGATGACCTGCGCGAGCGGCGCATGGAGCAGCAGCAGAACGCCCCCGGTCGCCAGCGCGAGCGTGATGATGGCCGGGACGAAGACGCGAGAAATGCGGTCCGCCCAGCGTTCCACGGGCGACTTGGCCGACAGCGCTTCTTCCACGAGCGCGATCATCTGCGACAGAGTCGTGTCGTCGCCGATGCGGGTGACTTCCACCGTCAGCGGCGCGTCGGTGGCGACCGTGGCCCCGGTCACGTCGTCGCCGACGGACTTGGAGACCGGACGCGACTCGCCCGTGAGAAGACTCTCGTCTATCAAGGCCGTCCCAGCCGCGATGCGCCCGTCGGCGGGGATGCGGTCGCCGGGACGCACCCGCACGCGGTCGCCGACGCCGAGTTTGCCCAGCGCCACCAGCGTCTCGCGCCCGTCGGGGGCGATCACGGTCGCTTTCTTCGGCAGAAGGCCGTACAGGAGCGCAATCGCGCGGGTGGCGTCCACCTTCGCCCCGGCCTCGATGTGCTTGCCGACCAGGACCAGCGCGACCAGCATATCCGCCGTGTCGAAATACACGCGGTCGCCGCCCCGCGCCATCGTCCAGACGCTGTAGCCGAACGCCGTCCACGCCCCGACCGTGATCAGCGTCTCCATCGTCGCCGTCCCCAGCCGCGCCGCCTGCCATGCTTTGACGAAGATCGGCCACCCGGCGGCCATGACGGGCAGGCTCGCGCCCAGCAGCCACCAGAGCAGAAAACGCACGTCCAGCGACGTCTGGCGCTGGAAATACCCGACATACAGACCGATGCTGAACATCATCGCGTTCATCGCAAAGACGATGGCGACGACGGCGCGAATCAGGCCGGCTTTGGACGCATTCTTCCCCTCCGCGTCCCCGCCTTCTTGATAGTCTTCGGCGGAATACCCTAAACGGCGGATGGCCGCCGCCAGGTTTTCCGGCGCGACGCGGGCCGGCTTATACGTGACTCGCACGACATCGGACGCGAAAAACACGCGGCAGTCCGTGACGCCTTTCTGCTTGCGCAGGGCGTGTTCGATCAGCCAGCCGCAGGACGCGCACCACATCCCGCTGACCTGGAACGCCGCCTCGCGCGTCGTGTCCAGCGTGTCGGCATTGGAGGGCAGCGAGGGGGCAGTCTGCTCCGTTGGGAGCGGAGACGGCAAAGGGGTTGTCTCAGGCCGCGCGATCAGGCCCGTCGCCAGGCACTGTTGATACAGCGGCGTCTGCGTCAAGTCCTGGCCGGGGGTAAACTCGGCGCTCTCGCGGAGGATGTGATAGACCTGACGGCAGCCCGGACAGCAGAACGTGTAGGACTGCCCCTCGAACTCCGCCGTCTGCGGCGCGTGGGCCGTCAGTCCGCAGAGGTCGCAAGTCGTGGCAACGGCAACGGCCATAAAGCGTGTTTCTTACTGGTCTTTGGGCGCGTCCGCCGGCGACTGGTGGATCTCGGTCAGCGGGTGCGTCTCGGCGGTGTAGGCCGAATACAGCGTCAGGCCGAGGAAGAAGACCGTGACGACGACGAGCGCAACCGAGAACGCCGTCAGACTGCTGGGGCGTCCCATGCGGGCGCGCTGGGCGGCGCTCAGGTCACTCGGTCGGATTTTGACATTGCTCCAGGTACGGGCCATGAGTGGGTGTCTTTCTATGGGGCGAAAAAGAAGGTCTTCAGTGTCACGGACTGCCCGCCGCCGGCCAGGCGCAGGCGGACCGGGACGCGCCAGTTCGCGCGCATCCTGGGCGACGGCGCAGCGAGGGTCACGGCGGCCATGTGCGTGTCGCGGGCGGCGACGCGGACGGTGGGCGACGGCTCGACGTGCGCGTTCGGCAGGCCTTCCACGGTCAATACGTAATTCTGGGCGTCCGGCGTGCCGTTGATGACGGTCAGGGCGTAAGTGTTGCGCACGAACGCCGCGTCGCGCGTGATCGCCCCGTTGCCGATGACGTTGGCTTGCAGCGGCATCCGGCCATAGATATTCCAAACCACGATGCCCAGGAACGCGAACAGGCCGGCGACGACGGCGACGCGCTTGCGGTCCCAGAAGCCCCAGCGCTGCGCCGGGGTCAGCGCCGTCGTCGCCCGTTCCGGGTCCACGCCGTACCGGAACTCGATCAGGCCCGGCTTGCCGCGCCTGCCCAGCACGTCGTTGCAGGCGTCCACGCACTCGCCGCAGCCGATGCACGACAACTGCCCCACCCCCTGCTTGATGTCAATGCCCATCGGGCAGTCCGTTTCGCACTTGCCGCAGCGGATGCAGTCGTCGTCGCGCTCGTCCAGATACCGCACCGCCAGCGTGTTCTTGTCCGCCAGCAGGCTCATCAGCGCCCCATACGGGCAGGCGTGGGCGCAGAACTTGCGCCGCACCCAGAGCAGGTCGGCGGCCAGCACGGCAGTGATTCCATAAACGGTCAGCGCGGCGGGCCAGTCCGTCCACGGGCGGGCCGTCGCCCAGGCCACCGAAGGCGGCGCGAGCCAGTAGCAGGCCAGCAGCATCCCCGTCGCCAGCGCCACCGCCAGCAGTGCCAGCGCCCAAACGCTCCGCGAGGCGGCGACGGCCCGTTTCGCTCCCATCTTCGGCGCGAGACGCCGCCGGAAGCCGCGTTCCAGCCGGGACTTCAGCGAGTCGGCGAAGTCGCTCGCCAGCGTCTGCGGACAGATGGTGCCGCACCAGAGCCGCCCGTACAGCAGCGAGACCGCCGTCAGCGCCCAGACGCCCAGCATGGCGACCCAGAACAGCAGCACCAGGTCGTGCGCCGCCATGCGGTGCCAGGCGAAATAGAACTCGTCCCGGCGCACGTCCAGCCGCAGGCCGTTCGTGAGCGGCAGAATCACAAGCAGCACGCCGCACAGCATTTGCAGCACGCGCCGCCAGCGGTGCCACCCTTTGCGCAAAGGCGCTTTCTGCGGCGGGCGCGGCGTCTGAATGATTCGTTCCGAAAGGTCAATCACAGTACAACGATTATACCTTTATCGTGTAGAATAAGGCATGAAAACACTCCTGCGGACTGCCCTTGCCGCTCTCGCGCTGCTCTGCACGTTCCCGTACCGACCGGCGGGCGCAGACCCGGCGGACGATTACATCAAAGCGCAGATGGCACAGCGCCACATCCCCGGCATGACGGTCAGCGTCGTTCAGGACGGCAGGGTCCTGAAAGCGCAGGGCTACGGGCTGGCGAGCGTGGAACTGAACGCGCCCGCGACGGCGGACACGATCTACCCCCTGGGTTCCATCAGCAAACAGTTCACGGCCGCGGCGGTCATGCTGCTGGCGCACGACGGAAAGTTGGGGCTGGACGATCCGATCCGCAACTATCTGGCGACGCTGCCGCCGGCCTGGCGAGCGATCACGGTCCGCCAATTGCTCAACCAGACCTCCGGCATCCCGCAGTGGAACCCGGACACGGACAAAGACCCGCTGCTCAAGACCTACACGCTGGCCGAGATCGCCGCCCGCGCGGCCCTCAAGCCCCTGGCCTTCACGCCCGGCGCGCAGTACAACTACAGCAACATGAACTACAACCTGCTGGCGGGCATCATCGAGAAGGCGAGCGGCAAGCCCTATGACGATTTCTTGCAGGAGCGCCTGTTCCGTCCGCTCGGCATGACGGCGACCGGCCTGTACGATCCGCAGGTGGTCGTCCTGAACCGCGCTGCGGGCTATGACGGGGAGGACGGGGAGGTCTACAACAACATCCTCTTCTTCGACACGTCCTACACGGTCGGCGCCGGCGGCCTCCAGTCCTCGGTCGGCGACCTCGTCAAGTGGGACGTGGCCCTCGCCGGCGGCAAAGTCCTGCCCTTGTCCGTGATGGCGCAGATGTGGACGCCCCCGACGCTGCCCGGCGGCGCGAAGACGGACTACGGCATGGGCTGGATCAGCCAGACGATCAACGGCCACCGCGTGGTCTGGCACAACGGGTCCATCCCCGGCGCCAGGGCGTTTCTCGGACGCTTCCCGGACGACCACCTGACGGTCATCGTTCTCACCAACCTGTTCCCGCTGGGCGGCGACGAGGTCCACCTGTCGCTCCTCCCGCTGGGTCAAGGCCTGGCCGCTCTGTACGTCCCGGCGCTGGCCCCGTCCCAACCCGCCCCGGCACAGGCGAAAGCGGCCCGGCCTCACTAGGAGGCCGGGCCGCTTTCGGTTGCCGATTATTGGCCGAGGGCGGGTGTCTGCACGCGGTTGGTCGCCGAGGGCTGGTCGCCGCCCCGGACGGGGACCGCCGCGTGCGTGACCATCGCCACGCCCGCCGCCTGGCTGATCTGCTGGTCTTCCGGCTTGAGCCAGGGGCGGTAGCCGCCCTTGCCGCCGTTCAGCGACGGGTCGAACACCTTGCGCCCGTAGCCGAGCGTCTGGACATAGGCCACCAGGGCGCGGGCGTCGGCGTTCGGGATCGGGTTCTGGTGCGTCACGTCGTCGGGCGTGAACGTGAAGAACCAGGAGAAGACCGGCATCACCGAACCCGGCACCATCTGGCGCGGGTTGTAGAAGTGCGAGTAGTGCCAGTCGTCGCTGTACTTGCCGCCTTCGCGCGACAGGTCCGGGCCGATGCGCCGCGTGCCGAGAAAGTGCGGCTGATCCCAGATGTACTCGCGCTCCATCGCCGGCACGGCCAGCGACGTGCCGATGGAATAGCGCTTCATCTCGCCGTCCAGGGGCCGAATCTGCTGGGAATGGCAGTAAACGCACCCTTCGCGCTGGTAGACCAGACGCCCGTGCTGCTGCAGGGGCGTGTAGCCGACCAGGTTGGCCGGGTCCACGCCGGCGGTGGAAGTCAGCGGCGGGGTCGAGTTGTCGTCCGGCCCCGTGAACTTCGTCTTGTCGTAGACGTTGTGGAACAGCGTCGGGTCTTCCGCCGTGTTGGTGGACCAGTTCTGGTTGAACGACGGCACCAGCAGCGTGAAGAGCAGGCCGATCACGAACGTCATGGCGATGCCGAAGCCGGTGGCGATGGCGCTCTTCTCCGGCTTGCGGGCCAGGATGATGAGCAGCGTGCTGATAAACACGACGCCGGCAATCGCGCCTAAAGTGACCCAAGTAGTCGTATTCATAGTGGTTGATCGTATTTCACAGGCGGCCTCTTACGCCGCCGCGCCGGCCCCCACTAGTGGGCGGGCAGGCTCGACTTCCGTGCCGGAGTCATCGTCCGTCGGCGGGGCGGGGCGGACGGCGGTCAGGAACAGGTTGAGCAGGAACAGGATCATGCCCGTCAGCATCATGGACGCGCCGGCGGCGCGGATGTGCCAGAACGGCTTGACGGCCTCCACGGTCCTGATGAACGGGATGGACGGGTCGTTCCACAGCATCCCCTGGTAGTAGCCGCCGATCCACAGCGCCGTGCTGAACAGGATGAAGCCGACGAACGACAGCCAGAAGTGCCAGTCGGCCATGCCTTCCGAGTAAAGCGGCTTCTTGTAGATGCGCGGGACGACGTAATAGACGGCGGCGTAGGCGTAGAACGTGAAGGTGCCGAACAGGGCCATGTGCGCGTGGCCGATCACCCAGTCGGTGAAGTGCGTCACGGCGTTCAAAGCGCGCAGGGCCTGGAACGAGCCTTGCGTGGACACCAACAGGTAGAACACGGTCCCGGCGACGATAAACTTCAATGGCACGTTTGACCGCAGTTGGTGCCACTCGCCGCGCACCGTCCCGAAGAAGTTCGTGACCAGGGCCAGGACGGGGATGAACAGCAGGAACGAAAAGATCGTGGCGACGGTCTGCAGCCAGTACGGGATCGGCCCGTAGATCATGTGGTGCGCGCCGTTCCAGATGTAGATCGAGCCGAGCGTCCAGAAGCCGATCAGCGAGAGTTTGTGGCTGTAGATGGGCGAGTTTGTGACTTTCGGCAGAATATAGTACGCGATGCCCAGGCCGCCCGGCGTCGCGATCAGGCCGACGACGCTGTGGCCGTAGAACCAGTTGATGTTGGCGTCGTTGAGGCCCTTGAAGCCCGCGCCCCAGCCCTGCGGCAGGACTTGAGACGGCCAGTTGCCGATGGTGTAGACGAACGCCGTCCACATGACGCAGCCCATGATGTACCACAGGCCGACGTACATCTGCGTGTAAGTCCGCCGGGCGAAGGTCATCATGATATTGACGAAGACGCCGATCCAGGCGACCAGCAGAAAGCCGTTGGCGACCAGGTCATATTCCTCGTACTCTTTGCCCTTCGTCATCAGATACGGGTTGAGCGTGTCCGTCGGGTTGAGCAGCCAGAAGGTCGCCCACAGCACGCCGAACGACCAGAGGCACGTCGTGGCGATGCCGAGTTTGTCGCTCCACAGTTTCGTCCCTGTCAGGCGCGGCACGATGTAGTAGAACATGGACATATAGATCGGCAGCAGCCAGCCGAAGATCATGCCCTGAACGTGCGCGGGCCGGATGCGCGGCCACGACAGCCAGTTGATCGGCCCGAACAGGTCGGGGATGACGAACTTGACGGCGGTGATGAAGCCGAGGATGCCGAACAGAATCAGATAGCTGACCCCGGCCCACAGCGCCCACTTCACGGCGATGTCGTCGTGCTGCACCTTCTCCGGGGCCTGCCCCGAAGGCTGCATCCGCATGATTTGTTGAACAGCCATTGCTTTGTTACCTTAAACCTGTCCTATCCCGTCCGGGCAAGCCCGTCCACCCTTCCCTCTGAGGGAAGGGAGAGGTCATAGGAAAAAACTCTTTGCGAGGACGAATACCGCTCGAACCAGCCCTGTCGCGGCTTGCGTACTCACCGTCACAACCTCCCCCGACTTCACTCTTCCCTTAGAGGGAAGGGTGGACGGGCTTGCCCGGACGGGATAGGTGGCCTACATCCCCGTCCCGCCGCCGCTGCCGGGCGGGTTGGGGCTGGTGGCAACGCCAGGTGTGTCGCTGCCGGGAACCGGTGCGCTCGGCTTCGGCTTCGGCGCGGAGAGCGGCGGCGTCACGGACGCCCCGCCGGCCAT
Organism: Armatimonadota bacterium; assembly: GCA_964657535.1. Taxonomy (GTDB): domain Bacteria; phylum Armatimonadota; class Armatimonadia; order Armatimonadales; family Capsulimonadaceae; genus CAZZVX01. The sequence goes on from CAZZVX010000165.1 coordinate 7,729, forward strand.
CGGCGACTCGGCCTTGAGCGGCTTGTTTTCTTCCGTGCCGGTCCCCGCGGCGGACGGCGTCACATTCGTCGCCTGGCCCGGAGGCGTCCCGGAAAGGGACGGCGGGGCGGTGGAGGTCGCGGCCGCCGGGCTGCCGCCGATAGCGGGCGTGATCGGCTTGGGCGAGTTCTGAAGCCCGTTCACGTAGGTCTTCGAGCCACCCGATTGAGTCGGGTTGACGTTGGACGCCTGACCGGCCGGCGTGGTCCCCGGCGCGGGCGACGTCAGGCTGAAGACATACGCAATGGCATCACCGATCTGTGTCTCGGTCAGCGTGTTCTCCCAGCGGGGCATGGCCGTACCGGGGACGCCCCGGTGCAGCGACGTGTTGATGCGCTGGTAGGACATCGCCTGCATGAACGGCCCGTCGTGCAGGTTGCGCGGCTTCGGGTTAAGCGACGCCGCGTTGACGCCGTTGCCGTCCTGGTTGGGGCCGTGGCAGCCGATGCAGTAGGTCTGGTAGACGTCCGACCCGGCGGCGATGGCCTGGTTGATGTTCTGGCCCTGCGGGATCGGCAGCTGGGTCAGGTCCACCGTCGCGTACTGGAGGTTCGACCCACGGCTCGCGTTGAGCTGCGCCTGGAGCGAGTCCGTGTTGGCCTTGGTGCCGCCGACGGGCTTGAAGCCGCCGAAGTTCGGGCCGAGCGCGCCGCCGAACAGGAAGTACAGCACGGCGCCGGCGATGACAATGCTCCAGAAGATCCACAGCGCCGGGCTGACCCGCGTGCCTTCGATTTCCTTGACTTCGCCGCCGCTGTAGTAGTGGAACTTGCTGTCGCGCCCCCGCTCCTCGGTCTCGTGCGGCTGTTCTGTGGGTGTATCCTGTGCCATAAATTGCGTTGTCCTTCTAAATCGGGGACCGAGGCCCTACCGCGTCATGTAGCGGATGGCGTTGGTCTGCACGCCGGCGGTCGTCTGCTGCGGCGTCGGCATATCCTGGTCGGGCGAGACGGGCCGCGCGCCGGGGTTGGCCGGGCGCTGTGACGAGTCGTACAGCGACAGGGCGGCGCGCTCGGAGTTCGAGAACGGGAAGATCGGCATGATGGACCCCGGCACGAAGGCCTGCGGGTTCTCGTAGTGCGCGACCAGCCACTGCTGCGAGTGGCGCGAGCCTTCCCAGGAGAGTTCGGGGCCGGCCACGCCGCCCTTGCCGAACTGCGGGTCGCCGGTGACGTGCTTGACGTTCGGGTTGCCGATGTAGTGGCAGGCGTAGCAGCCGCTCGTCTCGAACAGCGTCTTGCCCTCGGCGGCCGTGACCGGCACGTCGGGCGGCGTGGACAGGTTGTAAGCGGCGACCGTCGTGTAGCGGCTGGCCTGGCTGGCGGCGTAGTTCTGGCCCGTCTGCGAGGCGATGAACGTCACCAGCGCGTCCACGTCGGCCTGGCGCGAGGCGTCGGCGATGTAGCCGTGCTGGCGCAGGGTCTCCGCGATGGCCTCGTCGTAGTCCGGGGCGCCTTCCTTCTGGATGTCCGCCATCTGCGTCGTCTGTGAGCGCGGGTCCACGATGTCTGCGGCCTGCCGCTGCAAGTCCGGGTCGTCCGTGTTCGTCTTCCGGGTGGCGAAGAAGTACGGCATCACGCAGGAACTGACCAGGTAGCGCGGGTCCCAGAGTTGGTGCTGAATGGACTCGATGGGCTTGGAACGGGACTCGTAGGTGAGTTCCGGGCCGATGTTGCCCTTCGAGAAGCCCTCGATCTTGTGGCACCCGTAGCAGGCCTGGCTCTTGAACAGCTGCTCGCCGCGCGCAATGCTCTGCATCTGCGGCAGGTAGCTGATCTTGAACGTCTTCGGGTCGTAGGACGCATGGCACTGGGCGCAGGCGGCCTCCATGTACCGGGCGGGCAGCAGCTGCGTGCCGGGGATTGGGATGATGTTCGCGCTTTCGAGCAGGTCCGGGTTCAGGCTGGGGTCGTCATCCACCATCTGGTGCGCCTTGTACTGCACCAGGTCGCGGCCTGAGCCGTAGTGGCAGGTCGTACAGCCGAACGTCGGGAACGGGTGCTGTTTGAGGTTCTCTTTCTGGGTCGCGTAGTCCGCTAGGTCGTCCGGCGTCGGACTGGTCGCCGTGGTCACGCCGTAGCGCAGGTGCGGCGAGTGGGCCACGCCCAGGTCGGTCTGGTCGCTGGTCAGGATGCCGGGGTGCGCGCCCAGGGTCTCGACGACCGCCCGCGTGTCGGGGTGCGCTTCCAGATAGCCCCCCACCTGCGCCGCCGTGACGGTCTTCTTGTCCACGACGCTGATGATGTTCTCGGCGGTCATGGCCGGGTTGGTCAGGCCGACGTGGCAGGACTCGCAGCGGTCCACGCGCTGCTGCTGCGTCCCGTCCTGCTGCAGCTGCGGGAACTGGACCACCGTGACCTGCTTGACTTCCACGCCCGTATCCTGGATCGCCTGCTTGACCGTCGGGTCATTGGACAGTTGGTAGGCAATATCTTTGTATTGGTTCTGCCAGGAGACGAAGTCGCGCTGAAAGTTGCCGTGGATGTCTTTGGCGTTCTGGTTGTTCCAGAGCGACATGGCCCCGGTGACGCCCACCAGCAGCAGGAGCACGATGCTCCAGAACATGAACTTGGACACCATCGACCGTAAAAAAAACATGGAGCGAAATACCTACCTAAAAGTGTGGGACGGGCCAGAGGCTCCCGATTCGGAGGAGTCCCCCTATCCGCCTTCGGCACCTTTCCCCCATCGGAATGGGAGAAAGGCC
>CAZZVX010000166.1:0-10466 GCA_964657535.1 Armatimonadota bacterium
TTGCGATGGCTCAGCAGCAGGCGGCGGCCCAGGCGCAGCAAGCCCAAATCGGCGTGGATGTCGCGCAGCTGACGCATCATCTGCACCATCAGGCGGCGCTGGATCAGGCACAGGCCCAGGTGCAGGCGGCGGTTCAAGATGTGAAAGATGCGCAGGCCGACGCACAGGCCGACACGGGCGCGATTGCCGAGGCGCGGGCGGGCGCGCAGAGCGCCCAGGCAAGCGCGGACTATTGGAAGACGGAACTTGTCCGCGAGAAGCAACTGGCCGACGCGGGCGCGGCGTCGCAGCAGGAGTACCAGAACGAACAGGCTCAGGCGCAGGCGGCTTTTGCCGCTATGACCCAGGCCCAGGCAAAAATCAGACAGGCGGAAGCGACCGCGCAGGCCTCGCGCGGGAAGATCGCGGAAGCGCGGCGGCAGGTGGACGTGGCGCAGGCGGGCGTGCGGATGGCGCAGGCGGATCTGGCCGTCGCGCAGGGCCAGGCGACCCAGGCACAAGCAGGCGCGGCGGCGGCGCGGGCGGCAGAGCAGCAAGCCAGCGCCGTTCAGGGCTACGCGCGCATCACATCACCTGCTAACGGCGTCGTCACCGAGCGCCCCGTCGCGCCGGGGACGCTGGTGCAGCCCGGCACGGTCGTCCTGCGCATCGCCGAGATTAACCGGGTGCGCGTCCAGGCGCACGTCGCCGTGGAGGACATTGCCGGCATCCAGATTGGTTCGCCCGTGACGGTCGCCGTGCAGGATATCGGCAGCGCCCGCCCGATTATGGCGCGCGTCACGTCCGTCTTTCCTGCTGCCAATGCCGAGACGCACACGGCGGTCGTAGAGGCCGTCGTGCCGAACCCCGGCCATCGCCTGCTGCCGGGCGCGTTCGTGACCATGCAGATTGCCAAAGGCGGCGTCTCGAACGGGCTGATCGTTCCCGCATCCGCCATTGTGTCGCAGGGTGGACAGTCCTTTATTTGGACGACTGCCAGCGCGTTGACAGCGTCCGTCTATGAGTGCGTCATCTGCCACATCCACTACACGGCGGCTCAGGCGGCCAAGTTCCATTACCGTGACCCAATGGAAGGCGGCAAGTTGGTGCCGCTGAAAACCGGCGTGTCTGCTGTCACGCCCGGCTCGCTCGTAGTGCATCAACTTTCTGTACGAACGGGGGCCAGCGACGGCGACTGGACCGAAATCACAGCAAATGGGCTGACGCCCGGAACGCGCGTGGTGACGCACGGACAGGCCGGGTTGGCCGAGGGCGTGCGGATCGCCGCCACCGTCTGGGGCGCGGACGGTCCGCAGACGCTGCCGACGGCGGCCTCGGTCAATGAAGGGCAGACCCTGTACCGCTGCGAGAATTGCGGCATGACCTATTCCGCCGCCGATGCCGCGCGCAACCACTTTATAGACCCGATGGATGGCGGCAGACTTTTGCCCGTCAGGAGCCGCTAAACGCATGGCAATCCAGGAACATCCACCAACTGCTCCTTCTCTTCCCCCCTCTCCCGTTCCTGGGGGAGGGGGCCGTGACGCCGGGGGTGGGGGCGGCTTCAACATCTCCGCGTGGAGCATTGAGCATCCCTGGGTCGTCATCGCGTTCTACGCCGCGATTGTCGTTCTGGCGCTGTGGGCCGTGTTCGGCGGCGTGATGCCCCGGCGCATGATGCCTTATGTCGAGTCGCCGCTTGTCGGCATTGTGACCATGCAGCCCGGCCTGTCGGCGCAGGAGATGGAAACGTATATCTCCAAGCCCATCGAAGAACGCATGACCGACATCCGGGGCGCGCGCTACATCCGCTCCACGTCCCAGGATGGCCTGAGCATCGTGTCATTGGAGTTCCCCTACGGCACGGACATGAAGAAGGCAACCAGCGATGTGCAGTCCGTGATGAACGCCGCGCAAGCCGACCTGCCGCAGACGGGGGCGAACCTCAAGCCCAGTTGGGTGTTGCCCATTGACCCGCTCAACATCCCTGTCCTGTCCCTGTCCGTCACCGGCGACTCGAATCAGGACTGGACGCCGCTCGCATTGCGCCAGTTCGCTGAGAACGAAGGCGTCCGCGCCCTGAAGCAAGTTGCCGATGTGCAGAGCGTCGAAGTGTACGGCGGCCCCAAGCGCCAACTGCGAGTCGTCGTAGACCGGGACAAACTCGCTGCCTACGGCTATTCTATCTTAGACGTGCGCGACGCCATTGACAAGAACAGCATCGCCAAACCCGCCGGGGTACTGACCAGCGGGCCGAATGAGTCCATCGTGCGTATTGCGGACACGGCCCAGGACGCACAGGCCGTCGCAAACTACCCGCTGGGGTCCCAAAACGGCCAGGTCGTGACCATCAAAGACGTGGCGACCGTCAGCGACGATGCCCGCGAGCAGCGCAGCGGCTATCAGTTCGTGGACGGCGTCCGTCACACGATTGAGGGCGCAAGCAACGATGCCGTCGAGATGGCCGTGATTCAGAACCCTGTTGGCGGCTCGCCCCCCGTCATTGCGGCGGTACAAAAGCAAGTCGCGCTGTTGGAGCAGGACCATCCGGGACTGCACTTCCATGTCGCCTATGACAATGCCCACTTCGTCAACATCTTATTTCAGAACACCGGCGAAGAATTGGGCCTGGCGATCCTGCTCTGCGGCCTGGCCGTGCTGCTGTTTTTGGGCAGCGGACGCGCAACGCTGATCTCTCTCATCACCATCCCCGTCTCCATGGCGATGGCGATTCTGCTGATGGTCCCGTTCGGCTTTTCGCTGAACTCGTCCACGCTGATCGGCCTGCTCATCTCCATCGGGCGGCTCGTAGACGACTCCGTGATTGACATTCACGCCGTCGAGCGGCACCTGAAGATGGGCAAAGACCCCAAAACAGCCACCGTGGACGGCATCACCGAGGTACGCTTGGCCGTCGCCGCGTCCACCATCATGCTCGTGCTGGCCCTGCTGCCGTTGGTGTTCTGCGGCGGCATCACGCAGTTGATGTTCGTCGGCCTGGTCTACCCGATCATCTTCGGCCTGATCGCCTCGTTCCTCGTGTCCCTGACGCTGACGGCCCTGCTGGCGGCGAGGCTGATGAAGACGGAGGCCCTCATCCCCCTGCCCTCTCTCCCAAGAACAGGAGAGGGGGAGCCGGAGGGGGTTCTTCAACCCTCCCCTGTTCTTGGGGGAGGGTGGCGCGGAGCGCCGGGTGGGGGCCGGGTGAGGGCCTCCCTTGACCGCCTGGACGACCGCTATCAACGCTTTGTGCGCGGACTGCTGCGCAACAAGTTCAGCGTCGTGGCCGTCGCGCTTTGCACGATTATCGCCGGGTTTGGCTTCTACAACGTCATCGGCAGCGAGATGATGCCGCTGGCCGACGTGGGGCAGGCGTATGGCGTGCTGGAAATGGAACCGGGGAGCAGTTACGCCCAGACCCAGGCCGCCGCGACGGCATTAGAGAAGATCATGCTCCGTCACCCGGAGATCCAAAAAGTCTCGGCGGAAGTCGGCGAAGAGCCGGGCGGGACGTACTTCACCGGCTACGCCATGAATCAGGTCAACAGCGCCACGATGATGATCACGCTTTCGGACAAGGACAAGCGCCGCCAAACCGTCTGGCAGGTGATTGACGCCGTCCAAAAAGAAGCCCTGGCGACGATCCCCAACATCCGGCGCTTGCAGATCAAAGAAATGGGCAGCGACGTGATGGCGTCGTCCGAAGCGCCCGTGACCATACTCGTTTCCGGCCCCGACTTGAACGTGCTTTCTAAACTCGCAAGTCAAGTCGCCGAGGTTGCCCGTCGGACGCCGGGCGCGTCCCAGGTGTCGACGAGTTGGGCCGTGGAAAAGCCGTCGTACACGCTCCATGTGGACCCCCGGCGCGCGGCGGAGATCGGCCTGACGCCCGCCGACGTGGCCGACCAGGCGTACTACGCGATGGGCGGGGCGCTGGCCGACGAGTTCTACCGCCTGCCGAACGTCCGCCAGGACACCATTAATATCCGTTATGGGGGTGGGCAGCGGCGCAGCGTCTACGATCTGATGCAGATGCCGGTCACGGGGAAAGACGGCGTCCAGGTTCCGCTCAAAACGCTGGCGACGGCGACGCTGCAATTAGTTCCCACGCTGATTGAACACGACGGCCTGAAGCGCACGATCTCCGTGCTTGCCTATTACCGCAAAGGTGGGCCGCCGTCTATGGGTTTGGCGATGGCGATCATCACGAAAGCGTCGTCCGACCTCAACTTCCCGCCGAACTACTCCCTGGAGATGCGCGGGGATATGACGCAAATGATGGATTCGTTCGCTCGGCTCTTGCGCGGCCTGGAAATCGCCCTGCTGCTGATTTTTCTCGTCTTGGTGGCGCAGTTCGGCGGGCCGATAGCGCCCTTGCAGATGGTGCTGTCCATCCCTCTGGAACTGTCGGGCGTGTTTTTCGGCCTGTGGCTGGCGCACCAGGCGTTTTCCAGCGTCAGTATCATGGCGATCATCGTGCTGACGGGCATGGACATCACGACGGCCATTCTTTTAATAGACCAGATCCGGCGTCGCCGCCGGGAATATCCCGAACTGCCCCGCGACGAGGCCATCGCGCTGGCTTGCCGCGATAGACTCCGCCCGATTCTGATGACGGCGCTCATTACCATCATTACGATGCTGCCCGTCGCCCTCGCGCCTCGGACGGGCATGGACGCCTACCAGCCGCTCGGCACGGTGATCGTGGCGGGGCTGACCGTCGGCACGTTGCTGTCGCTGCTGGTCATCCCCGTCATGCACGCCCTAAGCGACGATTTGGGCCGTCTGCTGACCCGGCGCAAGGCGGCGGTTGTCGTGACAGTGCTGCTTTGTTTCGCCTGCCTGCCGTCGTCCCGCGCCGACGATCTGCCGCCGCTCCCCATCGTCAGCCGGGCGCTGTCACTCCGAGAGGCCCTTGACCTGGCTGTAAGCCACAGCGTCACGCTGCAGCAAACGAACGCCGATGCCCAAATGGCGGACGCCGCAGCGCGTTCGGCCCAAGCGCCGACCCAGCCGAGCCTATCCACGACGACTTATGCGACGACGGGAGACTCCGCAAACATCCTGACAACCAGCCCCGGCGTGATGCCGCAGAACGTCCTCGCCGTGCCGCCGCATCGGTTCGCCGACCAGAACTTGATGCTGATGGCCCCGCTGTTCACCGGCGGCAGGCTCGGCGCGGCCGCGTCCGCCGCGCGTCGGCAGAGCGGGGCGGCCCTGCTGTCCGTCCGGGCCTCGCGATTGACGGTGATGGACGCCGTGACCGAAGCCTATGCCGAGGCCGCACTTCAGGCGGCGTTGGTGTCTGTCGCCCAGGCGCGGCTGACGGCGGAAGATGAGCAGGTGCGCATCACGCAGGAGAAAACAACGGCGGGACGGCTGGCCCCCATTGACCTGCTGCGCGAACAGGCCGAGCAAGCCGACGCGAATCAAGCGCTCCTGGCCGCGCAGAACAATGCCGCGCTGGCGCTGGTGACGCTCAAAACGGCGCTGGGCGTGTCCCAGGAGTCGCGGATCACGCTGGCTGACACGCTGGACGGACTGACGACGACTTCTCCTCTGCCTGCGACGCTGACGGACGCCCTGCGCCAAGCCGAAACGAACCGCCCGGAGTTATTGGCGTCACAAGCCTTGACGAATGCCGCACGGGACGCCGTTCGGGCTGCCAAAGGCGAGTACGCGCCGCAAGTCTACGCAGTAGCGATGGGAGACGCGATGACCGGGGCGGGTGTCGGGCGGACGGGCTACACGGTGGGGCTGACGGCGAGCCTGCCTTTGCTGGACGGGGGGGAGCGGCGCGCGAATGTGGACGAGGCCCAGGCGCGTCTGGCGCGGGCGCTGGCGGACGCGCAGCAAATGCGCCAAAGCGTAGACCAAGACACGGCGGCCGCCTGGCTGTCTTGGCAGACGGCCCAATCGGAAGTTCAAGCGGCTCAACTCGGCGTCGCGGCGGCTCAGCAAAGTTATGACCTGGCGGACCTGCGCTACAACGCCGGGAAGTCCGTAACGGCGGAACGCTTGGACGCGCTTTCCGCGCTCAGTCGCGCGCAGGGAACACTGGCCCAGGCCCGCGCCGCCGTTGTCATGGGGCAGGCAAAACTCCGGGCGGCTTTAGGAGCCGTTTCACCGCCCTAGTCGTTGGCGACAATCAGCACATCAATGCCCCGCGACAAACGAATCAGGCTGTTGATAATAGATCCCTTCAGGAACTCCTGCCAGCGGCTGCGCCGGGAATGCCCGATGACGATCTGCGAGACTTGGTGCGCGCGGGCGTACTCGGTCAGCGCCAGGGCGACATCTTGCCCCGCCGTCCGCTCAATGCGGATGTCCAGACGCTTGGCGAGGGCGAAATCGTCCTCCAAAACCTTCTGCTGTTCCAAAGTCGGCTTGCCGACGGGGACGTAGACGGCGACAATGTCGGCGCGCAGGCGTTTGGCGATGCGCAAGCCGCGCCGCAGGAGGCGGCCCGAAGGCTTGTCTGGGGAAATGCAGACCATGACCCGCTCGTGCGTCTGCCAGGCCTCGGAAATGTTCTGGTCCGTCCGATAGGTCTGCACCGAGCGGTCCACTTCGGAGGCCACTTCGCGCAGGGCAATCTCGCGCAGAGCGGACAGGTTGCCCTCGGTGAAGAAGTTCTGCAGCGCCAGCGGCACTTTCTCGGTGGGGTACACGTCGCCGCGCTGCAGGCGGTTGATCAGGGCGCGCGGGGTGATGTCAATCGTGACAATCTCATCGGCGGCGCCCAGCACCCAGTCGGGAACCGTCTCGCGGACTTTGACGCCCGTGATCGAATAAACGGTATCGTTGAGCGACTCTAAGTGCTGGACGTTCAGCGTGCTTTCGACGTTGATCCCGGCGGCGAGAATCTCCATCACGTCTTGATAGCGCTTCTCGTGTTTGGAGCCGGGGATGTTGGTGTGCGCCAACTCGTCCACCAAAACCCATTGGGGCCGACGCGCCAAGATGGCGTCGGTGTCCATCTCCTCAAAGAGCGTGCCTTTGTACTCGATCTCCTTGCGCGGAATGACATCCAAGCAGCCGAGCTGCGCGACGGTGTCCTTGCGCTTGTGCGTCTCGACGTAGCCGATGACGACGTCCTGGCCGCTTTCCACTTTGCGCCGGTTGGCCTCCTGCAGCATCTCGTAGGTCTTGCCGACACCGGCGGCAAAACCGAGAAAAAGCTTGAGACGGCCTCGGCCCGCCGCGCGCTCGTCTCGCTGCAGGCGGGCCAGGAGTTCATCCGGCGTGGGACGCTTGGTGTCGGATTCGTCGTTTCGCATGGGTTAATGGGCGGGCGTCTTGATGGGGGCCGTCTTATCCAAATCCAAATTGAGCGAAAGCACGTTGACGCCGGGTTCGCCTAAAAAGCCCAGGCCGCGCCCCTGCGTGTTCTCGGCGATGAGTTGTTTGACGCGGTCCAAAGAGATATTGCGCGCTTGGGCAACTCGCGGAGCCTGCAGCGCGGCATTAGCGGGGCTGATGTCCGGGTCCAAGCCCGACGCAGAACGGGTGACGGCGTCCACGGGAACGAGCGCGTCGGCGGGCAGATTATTTGTCTTTCGGTACTCAGTCGCAAGATCCTTCACGCCGTCGAAGTCGGACGGGTCGGGTTTGCCGGGAGACACGTCGGGTTTGTGAATGCCGTTGATGAGTTTGTCGCTGGTCGGGCCGAGGTTTGTCCCGGAACTTGCCGTCGGGTCGTAACCGCCGCCGGCGGCGGAGGGACGCGGCTGGAAATATTCGGGCTTGGTGAACCCCTGCGCCAAAAGCTCGGAGCCGACGACTTTGCCCCCGGCGTCCGTGACCAGACTCCCGTTGGCCTGATGGTGAAACGCCGCCTGGCCGATGCCCCAGACGACTAAAGGATACACGCCGCTGACGAGCAGCAGGAGAACCAGCGTGGTCCGTATCGCGATGATCAGTTGTTTTGCCATAGTTTTGAGTTCCTTGTCAAACCGAAGGAGACCTCTCCCCTTGTTCCCCCGTTCCTCGGTCACGGGGCCTTCCCTGAAAGGGAGATGCGGAGCCGCTGTCTGACGTTTACACTCCAAATCTCCCCTTCAGGGAAGGCCCCGCGCAGCAGGGAAGAGAGGTCCTCTTTCTTAATGCCCCGGCGCGCAGTGCAGCAGCACCACAATCTGGTCGAGCAGCCAGATAAAGGGGAAGGGGATGAGGATTCCTCCCAGACCCCAGACGGCGAGATTGCGGCGCAGCACCTGGGCGGCGCCCATCGGGCGGTAAGGCACGCCTCTTAACGCGACGGGGATCAAGGCGATGATCACCAGCGCGTTGAAAATCACGGCGGCTAGCACGGCCGAGTACGGCGAATGCAGTTTCATGATGTTCAATGCCCAGAGCGGGCCGTGTTCCTGACCGGCCAGCACGTACAATGTGCTGAACATGGCCGGGATGATGGCGAAGTACTTCGCGACATCGTTGGCGATGGAGAAAGTGGTCAAGGCCCCGCGCGTCATCAGCAACTGCTTGCCGATTTCGACGACTTCGATGAGCTTTGTCGGGTTACTATCTAAGTCCACCATGTTGCCCGCTTCCTTGGCGGCTTGCGTGCCGGAGTTCATGGCAACGCCGACGTCGGCCTGCGCCAACGCGGGCGCGTCGTTGGTGCCGTCGCCGGTCATGGCGACCAAACGGCCCTCGGCCTGCTCTTTCTTGATCAGCGCCATTTTGTCTTCGGGCTTGGCCTGCGCCAAGAAATCATCCACGCCCGCTTCCTGCGCGATGGCGGCGGCAGTAAGCGGGTTGTCGCCGGTGATCATGACGGTCTTGATACCCATAGCGCGCAGGTGGTCGAAGCGCTCGCGCATCCCGCCTTTGACAATGTCCTTGAGGTAGATGATGCCGAGCGGCTTTTCGTTGAGGACGACGGCCAATGGCGTGCCGCCCTGCTTGGAAATCCCGTCGGCGATCTCCTGGAGCTGTGAAGGGACGGACGCGCCGTTGCCCTTGACGTAGTCGGCGACGGCCTGGACCGCGCCTTTCCGCACGCGCGTGCCGTTCATATTCAACCCCGACATCCGCGTTTGAGCGGTGAAGGGGATAAACTCGGCGTCTTTGGCGGAGAGTTCGCGCCCGCGCAGGCCGTATTTTTCTTTCGCCAGCACGACGATGGAGCGGCCTTCGGGCGTCTCATCGGCCAGCGACGACAACTGTGCGGCGTCGGCGAGTTCTTCCACGGTGACGCCGGGCAGGGGGATAAACTCGGCGGCCTGCCGGTTGCCGAGCGTGATTGTGCCGGTCTTGTCCAGCAAAAGCACGTCCACGTCGCCCGCCGCTTCGACGGCCTTGCCCGACATGGCGAGGACGTTGTACTGCATCACGCGGTCCATGCCCGCAATCCCGATGGCGGACAGCAGACCGCCAATAGTCGTCGGGATCAAGCACACGAGCAGCGCGATCAAGATGGTAATGCTCGGCGCAACCCCCTTGCTGCCCGCGCCGACGGCCTGCCCGACGTTGTACTGCGCGAAGGGCAGCAGCGTGACGGTGGCAAACAGGAAGATGAGCGTTAAACCCGCGATCAGGATATTGAGGGCGATCTCGTTGGGCGTCTTCTGCCGGGACGCGCCTTCGACAAGGCTGATCATTCTGTCAATAAACGTCTCGCCGGGATTGGCCGTGATCTCGATCTTGATCTCGTCCGAGATGACTTTCGTGCCGCCCGTCACGGCGCTTCGGTCGCCGCCCGCTTCCCTAATCACCGGGGCCGACTCGCCGGTGATGGCCGACTCGTCCACACTGGCAATCCCCTCGATAATCGTGCCGTCGCTCGGAATCACGTCGCCGACGGTGCAGACGACCACATCGCCCTTGCGCAGACTTGGCGCAGGCACTTCCTCGATCTGCCCGTTCTTGCCCAGTCTTTTGGCGCGGGTGGTCGTTCGGGTTTTGCGCAGCTCGTCGGCCTGCGCTTTGCCGCGCCCTTCGGCGATGGCCTCGGCGAAATTCGCGAAAAGCACGGTGAACCAGAGCCAAAGGGCGATCTGTCCGACGAAAGCCCGCTCCCAGCCTCCCACATGGGCGCTTAAATCCCGAAAGAAGATCAGCGTCGTCAGCACGCTCCCGACCCAGACGACAAACATCACCGGGTTTTTCGCCTCGGTGCGCGGGTCGAGTTTCACGAAAGCGTCTTTAATCGCCCTTTTGACGATGGGCGGGTCGAACAAAGGCCGCGCCCTCTTGCCGCCGGGCGCGGGAGACGCGCTGTTCCCCGTCGGCGCGATTTGCGTCCGGTCCACTGTCTCATTGTTCAGCGTAATTGCCATACTATTCCTCACCAATTTCTTGTGTTTCCGCCGCAGTTTCTCGCTATTCCCGCGCGGTTTCTTGAGATTCCGTCGCGGTTATTCATGCATCCGCGCGGGAATAGTGAGAAACCGGGCCGGTTTTATTGGAAACTCCCTATCCGGCTTCGCCGCCTTTCCCCCCGAAGACGGGGAGAAAGGCCAATCACTACTGCCCTGTGCCTC
>CAZZVX010000167.1:0-10433 GCA_964657535.1 Armatimonadota bacterium
CAAGACCAACAACGCCTGCGACGCCGAAGACATCGCGGGGGAGACGTTTATCCGCGCGCTGGCCGGTCTGCACCGCTTCCGGTTCGGGTCGGGACAGGGCGCGTCTTCTTTTTACCCCTGGCTGCACCGCATCGCGGTTAATTTGATCATAGACGGCGCCCGGCAGCGCCCGCCGGCGGGCGTGCTGTCGCTGGACGCGCCCCTCGTGGACGGCGTGCGCGCCCTGCTCGGCGATCAGTTCGCGGGCGGGATGTCGCCGCAGCAAGTCGTCGAGCGGCGCGAGGTGCAGCAGCTCGTTCGCAGCGCCATCGCCGCGCTGCCGGAGGACCAGGGCGAGGCGATCATCTACCGCTTCCTGGGCGAACTCACGGCGCAGGAGATGGCGCCGCTGCTGCGCCGCTCGGAGTCCGCCGTCAAATCGCTGCTGCACCGGGCCGTTGTCGCCCTGCGCGGGGAGATCGAGCAGCGCCTGGACGCCATCGAGCGTCTGGAAGCGAGCCGTGAGCAGGCTCACAGGAACGGGGAGGAGGCGCTGCAAAGTGTCGGACGAACCACGCCCCAATAAAACGTCTGTGGAAAGCGCGGAAGGCGTCCCGCCCGGCGCGGCGATGCTCATCACCGCCGCCCTGCAATCGCCGGAACCGTCCCCCGATGCCGAGACGGCTTCGCAGGCCCGCGCGGTGAGCGCCTACCAGGAGGCACTGCTCGACCCGCGCCCCCTGCGCGCCGAATCGTGGAATCCGGCCTCACCGTCCGGCCTGGCGGGGCGCGTGACGCGCTTCCTGCGGCGCCTGCAGGGCCGGTGAATCGGCGGTTTGGCGACGGCGGCAGGAATTGGCAGCCGTCATGAAGAACCTGTCTCAAGGAAAGAGATCGCCCGTCAGAGGCGTTCAGAAGAGGACGGTCATGCCTGTCGTCATCGGCGTGGCGTTTAAGCCCGTCGGAAAGATCTATCAGTTCGATCCCGGCCCGCTGGAACTGCGAGCCACGGACGCCGTGGTGGTCGAGGCCGCCACCGGGAACGGACACATCGAGTTCGGCTTCGTCAAGACGCCGGCGCGCGCCATCCCCGACTCGGACCTGGACGGGCCGCTGCGCCGCGTCCTGCGGAAAGCCTTGCCGGAAGACTACGACCGGCGTGAGCGCAACGAGCGCCGTCAGGCGGAGGCGTACCGGGTCTGTCAGGAAAAGATCGCCCTGCTCCGCGTCCCGATGAAACTGATCGAGGCGGAGTGGGCGTTCGACGGGTCCCAGGTGACGTTCCACTTCGGCGCGGAGGGGCGCGTGGACTTCCGGGAACTCGTGCGCGAGGTCGCGGGCGCGCTGCACACCCGAGTCCAGATGCACCAGGTCGGGGCGCGCGACCACGCTAAAGTTTTCCCCGGCATCGGCCCCTGCGGGCGGCCCACCTGCTGCTCGACCTTTCTGCGTGAGTTCGCGCCCGTCTCGATCAAGATGGCGAAAGACCAGAACCTGGTGCAGAACCCGTCCAAGTTCACCGGCCTCTGCGGCAAACTGATGTGCTGCCTGCGCTACGAACAGGACGAGGACGTGCCGGGCCGCCCGAAACTGCCTCAGGCGGGAATGGTCGTGATGACGCCGATGGGGCGGGCGAAGGTCATGGATGTCAACGCCGTGCAGCAGATGCTGACGGTACAGCTGGAGACCCAGGCGTTTGTCGAGGTGCGTCTCAAGGATGTCGGCGAAGTCGAGGGCTGTATAGACCATGCCGAAGGCGGCTGCACCGACTGCGCGACGACCGGCGTCCTCAGCGACTGCGCCGTGCCGACCCGCGACACGCCTGCCGGCGGCACCCCGCTGCCGATGGCGTGACGGCCCCCGCAACAGTCACGGATTTTTGGCGCAACGCGCGCTTCCCTGCCCAAAGCGGGTATGCTAGCGAGAAGTCCGTTGTTGGTACGATAACACTTGGTCGCAAAGGATGACGTATGAACCTGCCCCTCACGGAAGACAGCAGTGCGCTCTCGGACCGGCGGCGCCAGCAGGCCAAAGCCAGACGTCTGGCGAAGCGGGCGGAGTCGCTCGCCGGTGCGGGGAGGGTGGAGGAGGCGATTGCCTGCCAGTCCGAAGTGGCGGCCCTGCGGCCCGACGATGCGGCGGCGTTCCTGCGCCTGGGGCTGCTGCTGCGGGAAGCGCACCGGATCGAACCGGCGGTCAACGCGCTCCGGCAGGCGCTGACTCTGAACCCAGCGGGGCGTGACCCGCGCGAGGCCCTGATCGCAACCCTACTGGACGGCGGGCGCTTCCCGGAGATCATTACCGAAGCCAAAGCCCTCGTGAAAGTCGCCCCGCGCAGCCTCTTCGCCCGTGACGTGCTGAGTATTGCTTATATGCAAACGGGCCAGCTGGAAAAGTCGCTCCGGGTCATCGGCGAACTGATCTGGCTGGACCCGCTCAACCCCGACCATTACCTCAAACGCGCCATGCTGTTCCAGCAGCAGAGCAACGTCCGCGCCGCCGTCTCGGAATACGCCCGCGTCTTAGACATGGCGATGGAAGGCAGCGAAGCGTACCTGTGCGCGGAAGAGTCCCTGGAAAGCATGGACGACGATCAGTTGCGGCAGATCATCCTGATCGCGACCGAGGACCGGCTGTTCCACTGGAAACTCTGCCGCGAAACGGCGGAGGCGGCCCAGGAGCGCGGCTTCTTCCTGAGCGAAGACGGCGTGAACCGCCTGCGCCACCTCGCTCAGATGCACCTGCCCGATTTGGACCGCGATGCGGCTTCTTCGCAGGCATGGAACCGTGTCCGTTTCTACAACTGAGCCGCGAACGGTTTTTGAGTGGGGCCGCCGCACTTATGTGATGGGCGTCCTCAATGTCACGCCCGACTCATTCTCCGACGGCGGCCTGTTCGCCGACACCGATGCCGCCGTCGCGCAGGCGCACCGGATGGCGGCGGACGGCGCGGACATTCTGGACATCGGCGGGGAAAGCACGCGCCCGGCGACCTTCGGCGATAAATCCCCGCTGCCCGCCGAAGAAGAACTGCGCCGCGTCCTGCCAGTGATCGAGCGTCTGACGCGCGAATTGCCCCGCGTTCCCCTCTCCATTGACACCTACAAAGCCGATGTCGCCCGCGCGGCGCTGGATGCGGGGGCCGCGATTGTCAACGACATCAGCGGCCTGACTTACGACCCGGCGATGGCGTCGCTTGTCGCCGAGCGTGGCGTGCCGCTTGTCCTGATGCACTTGCTGGGCCGCCCGAAAGACATCCCCTTGACGCCGGTGTATGACGACGTGGTGGCGGACCTCCGGGCGTTTTTTTTGCGCCAAATTGCCTACGCCCGGTCGCAGGGCATCCGGGACGCGCAGATCTGGCTAGACCCCGGCATCGGCTTCGGCAAGACGACGGCGCACAACCTGGAGATTTTGCGCCGCCTGCGGGAATTCAAGGCGCTCGGCTTTCCGCTGGTGGTCGGGGCGTCACGCAAGAAGTTTTTGGGCAAGATTTTAGGCACGGACAATCCTCAAGACCGCTTGGAAGGCACGGCGGCGGCGGCGGCCCTGAGCGTGGCGGGCGGCGCGGACGTGGTGCGGGTCCATGACGTGCGCGAGATGGCGCGAGTCGCCCAAGTCAGCGACGCCATTGTGCGGGGCTGGCCGACTACTTGACTTTTGCGCCGGGGGCGATGGCGGGGTCGTCGGGGTGCAGGAGGACGGCACCGCCGTCGGGGTCGGTGGCGGCGAGCAGCATTCCTTGCGACTCCAGGCCGCGCATCTTGCGGGGCGCGAGGTTGGCGACGACGACGATCTTGCGGCCCGGCAGGTCTTCGGGGGCGTAGCTTTCGGCGATGCCCGCCAATATCTGCCGCGTTTCTCCCCCGCCGATGTCCACGGTCAGGCGCAGGAGTTTGGTCGCGCCGGGGATGGGGTCGGCGGTCTTGATCTCGGCGACTTTGAGTTCCACTTTGGCGAAGTCGTCAATGGTGATGTAGTTGTTTGTCGGTTCAGTGGTCGTTTCGGCGGGCGTTGCGGTCGGTTCTGTCACGGGTTTTGTTGGCTCCTGCGGCGGGTTTGGCTTGGCGGTTCTTGTGTCAATACGCGGGAAAAGCGGATGGGCGGTCTGCGTCCGCGTGCCGGCGGGCAGGCGGCCCCATTGCGTCTCTGTCTGCCAGGCGTCGGTTGGAATACTGCCCAGGCCGAGTTGCTGCCGGATCAGGGCGGCGACGGAGGGCAGGAACGGGCTGAGGAGAACACCTGTGAGGCGGCAGGCTTCCAGGGCCGTGTAAAGTGCGTCGGCGACGGCCTGGGTGTCGCCTTCCTTGTGCCGTTTCCAGGGCGCGTGGGCGTCCATGTCCTCGTTGGCATCTTTGATCAGCCGTTCAATGGTCTGCAACGCGCCGCCGGGATCCAGGGCGAGCATGGCCCGTTCCACGTCCTGCACGGCTTCGCGGGCGAGGGCGGCATACGCGCCATTTTGGGTGCGCTCGGCGCTGCCGTCCGGCACGACACCGCCGGCGTACTGCGCCAGCATCGTCACGGTGCGGTTGAGCAGGTTGCCGAGTTTGTTGGCGAGAAAGCCGTTGTAGCGGTCAATCCAGAGGTCAAACGAGAACTCGGTGTCGCCGGTGAACGAGATGTCCCGGAGAAGATAGTAGCGCAGAGCGTCAGTCGCGGCTTCGGGTGACGCGCCGCTGCGGTCGCGCAGGTACTGCACGGCCTCCTGCGGGGTGGGGATGTTGCCTTTGGATTTGGAGCCTTTTTCGCCCTCGATCAGCCACCAGCCATGACCGAGGACGGTCTCCGGCAGCGGCAGGTCGAGCGCCATCAGCATGGCGGGCCAGAGCGTGGCGTGGAAGCGGGTGTAAATTTCCTTGCCCACCAGATGCACGTCGGCGGGCCACACATGGTCCCAGTTGGCATTGTCCGGCCAGCCGGTGGCGGTCAGATAGTTGATGACGGCGTCAAACCAGACGTAAATACTCTGCGCGGGATCGTCAGGAACGGGAATGTCCCAGCCGGTATTGGCGCGCGAGATGGCGATGTCGCGCAGGCCGTCTTTGATGAAAGAGAGGACTTCATTGCGGCGCGTGTCCGGCTGCAGGAAGTTAGGATTGTCTTCAATGTACTGCTGCAGGCGTTCGCCATAGGCCGAAAGCCGGAAAAAGTAGTTGTCTTCGGTGACGCGGCTGACGGCGGCGCCGGTCTCGATGGAGCGCCCGTCCTTGACTTCGGAGTCTCGGAGGAATGTTTCATCGGCGACGGAGTACCAGCCTTCGTACTTGGCGGAATAGATGTCGCCCTGCGCCCGCAGGCGTCGGAAGACCTCGGCGACGACTTCCATATGGCGCGGCTGGGATGTGCGGATGAAGTCGTCCTGGGAGATGTTCAGGAAGCGCCAGCATTCGACAAACTGCGCGGAGTTGCGGTCCACGAGCCGCTGCGGCGTGACGCCTTCTTTGGCGGCGGCTTCCAGGACCTTGCTGCCGTGTTCGTCGGTGCCGGTCAGGAAGAACGTATTCTCGCCGCGCAGCCGGTGGTAGCGGGCGAGGGCGTCGCAGAGCAGTGTCGTGGTCGCGGAGCCGACGTGCGGGACGCCGTTGACGTAGTAGATGGGCGTGGTGATGTAAAAAGTCTTGTCTGACACGATGCTTTGTTATACCCGAAGAGCGGGCCTACTCCACGCCCAGCGTCTTGATGGCGGCGCGCAGTTTGGCTTCTTCGTCGGGGCCGTAGCCGACGATGGACTTGGCGATGTTGCCGTCTTTGCCGATGAGATAGACGGTCGGGATGCCGGAGACGTGGTAGAGTTTATAGGCGACGGACTGCTCGCGGTGGCCGGACGTGCCGCCGTTGGGGTCAAACAAAATGGTGGTCGTGTACCAGGGGTGTCGTCCCAGGAAGCGGGTCATCGCGCTTTTGTCGTCCCAGGTGTTGACGGACAGGACGGTCAGGCCTTTGGGGCCGAAGGCGCGATAAAGGCGCTGGACGTGCGGCATCCCCATCTTGCACGGCGGACACCAGGAGGCCCAGAAGTCTATCAAGACGACCTGGCCTTTGTAGTCGGCGAGATTCACTTTTTTGGAGCCGCCGGCGACCTTCAGCGAGAAGTCGGGCGCGGGCGTGCCGTTCTTCAGCAGCGCGGGCGGCTTGGGCGGCGTGAAGGCGACCAGTCCGGTTGGCGGGGTGAGGGAACGCGCGGCGAGGTTGAGGCGCGTCTTACGGTAGCGCAGCGTGACGACGTAATCGTGGTGGCCTTTGAGTTCCGCGCGGACGGGCAGGCCCGTTGCCGACGCCAGCCAGTAGGTGTAATTTCCGGCGTCGCTGACGGAGACGACTTTGTGGGCGCGGACGCCGTCCACGGTGGTTTCGCCTTTGTCCATCAGGTTGGGGTCGGCGGTGATCGTGGTCGAGTCGGTGAGCAGCGATACGCCGAGGTCGGCGGCGAGGCCGACCGGCAGGGGGACGGCGAGCTGGTCGAGCGTGACCGGGGCGGGCAGGGTGGTGATGCGTTTTTTGTCCCACTGGCGCAGTTTCTGGCCGTTGCTGACGAGGGTGGACGTATCGCCGTCCGCCCGCGAGGTCAGCGCCAGAATGTTCGGCCGGCGCAGAAAAATGGTCGCCGTGTCCGGCTTCTTGGCGTGGAGGAGCTGAGCCTTTGCCGAGATGGCCGGCGTCTGCTTCAGGGCTTTGACGTACTTCTGCACGATGGCCGGGAGCGGGGGCTGGGCGTCCGCGTCATCGGCGCGCGCCGAGGTCGGCGCGGCGAAGAGTAAAGGCGCGAGGGCGGTCAAAGTCCAAAGTCGGTGAGTTCGTTTTTGCATTTTTATTAATCGTCCAGTCCGCAGGCGCCGCCGCAGCATCCGCCGGGGGCGCCGCAGTCGAACGCCGGGGCAGGGGAGTTCATGGCGCCGCCTTTGACGACGGGCCGGGCCATCAGCGAGATCTTGCGGGCAGTCTTTGTCTGGCCGCAGTACGGGCAGGCGGTTTCGGGCGCGTCGCGGCGGCTGGCCGACGTGAGAAGTTCAAAATCCGCGTGGCAGGCGCGGCAGACGTATTCGTAAAGGGGCATGGTCGTGAAGCCTCCTGAAGCACAACTGCTGTGATTATGAAGGTTTCGAGGGGGGAATGTCAATCGCTAGAGCGTTGAGGGTGGATTTGCGGATAAAAAAGACCGGAAGCGCAGTTGCGCTCCCAGCCAAGATCAAATGTACGTCATTCTGTTTAATCGGTGTTGTTTGTCTTAAAGGTTCCGACGAATTGCGGCGCTGCATTGTCCTCCGGTGAGCGTAGGCCGCTGATCATCGTGCCACGGACATATTTCACATGGCCGTCCGCGAACAGCCAATTGGAGGCATCCGTGTGTACGTGTGGTAGCGTCTGGTTGTTATATGTGATGTCCAAAAGAGGGGCTGCCACGGATTTGATCGGATCGTTCGGCGGTCCGCCGAATTGGACGTTCCCGGAGCTGTCCACTGTTAATAAGTTCCCATTTGCCCCATAATCAACCGGACACTTCCAGACTGAGCCTGTTTCCAGGCTGTTGGTCAAGACTGCCTGCGCTCCTTGACATTCGGAGAGCATGACCGTTCGCGCGGGGCTGGTCATTGTTCCGAGATTACGGGAGAACGACACAAGAGCGCTGTAAGCATAAGAGACTGGTACGCTTGTCCCGCTGGTAGATGTGGGATCGTCCGGGCATTTGTAAACGCCGACGCTTTTCACGTAGGGGAAAATCTGACCGCCCCAACCAACTCCCTGAAAAAAACTGTTGGTATTGACGCCTGGATAAGTTTCATCGTTGTCTTGGGCGTACTGGAGTATGCCAAGCCCAAGCTGCCTCTCATTGGAGGCACAGGATATCTGGCGGGCTTTTTCGCGGGCTTTGGCGAAAACGGGGAATAGGATTGCTGCCAGAATGGCGATGATAGCGATGACTACGAGTAGCTCAATCAGCGTGAACCCCCGTCGTGATCTGAGAACGGATGGGAATGACATCGTTTCTTCCTTTCACGGCACGGCAAGTCGGGACCTGCCTGTGCGTCAACTTGGTAACACGGTTTAGTATAGCACGAATGGGAGAACACGTCAAGCCGTATTTGCTGGTTTTTTACGGTGTGCGGCGGCTGGAGGCCCGGACATCCAAAGACGCCGGGAGGACGGCGCGCTGCGGCGGCAGGGTGGGGTGGGCCAGGCGCTGTTCCAGGAAGTCCCAGGCGATCCGCCCGATCTCCTCGAACGGCTGGACAATCGTGCTCAGGCGCGGCTCCTGATAGTTGGTGTCCTCGACTCCGTCACACCCGACCAGCGCAACCTCCTGCGGGACGCGCACGCCGAGGTCGCACAAGGCGCGGTTGGCGGCGATTGCCATGTCGTCATTCTCACAGAACACGCCGTCCGGGCGGTCGGCGCGCTGGAAGTAGTCATACACGACGCCGTAGGTGACTTCTCGATGCTGACTGGGCGAAAGAATAAACTCCGTCGGCCTGCCGCTTTCCGCCATGAGGCGGGTGTAGGCGAGGAAGCGCGCTTCCGCCTGCCGGTCCTCTTTTTCCTGGACCAGATAGGCGATGCGGGAACAGCCCTGCTGCAGCAAGTGCCGGATAGCGGCCTCCGCGCCCGTCGTCAGGTCAATCACGACCGCGTCTTTGGCGTCGGCCTCGAACGCGCTCACACTGACCAACGGCAGCGTGACGTCGGGGTGTTCCTGCCGGAAAGCGTCTTTGTAGAAGGTCAAGTCCACGGCGATAATGCCGTCCACGCTCATGCCCAGCGACGTGGACCGGCCGGACGAGGACAGGCCCGTGCCGACCCGGATGATGGCCTCGTACTCCCGGTGCCGGTGGAGACTGAGCTGGGCCATTAATGTGGCATAGTAAGGCGTGTGCAGGTAAGGGAGCCAGACAGCGACCAGGTGCGTCCGGCCCGTCGCCAGCGCGCGCCCGATGCGGCTGGGGCGGTAGTTGAGATCGGCGGCGGCCTGGATGACGCGGTCGCGCGTTTCCTGCGGCAGCGACACGTCGGGCCGGTTGTTGAGCACGAACGAGACGGTCGTGCGGGACACGCCGGCGCGGTTCGCCACGTCGAGACTGCTGGCCGGTTTGATTTTTCGGGTTGAGTGCGGCATTATTGTGTGACAATCGTTCGCCGTCTCTCCGTGAAATTCCTGCGGAACCGTTGCAGGAATTCACCGTGACGTTGGAGAACAGGGGCCTATTCGTCGTCGAAAGGCAGTTCCAGCAAAGGAGACACGACATATGCCCGGCATCCGCAGCGTTATCTCGACCCTCGACCCTTCGGGGCAGGAAGTGATGGGGCCGAACGTCCTGCTTTATCACTACCCCAACAATGACATCGTCAACGGCTCGCTCTTGACCGTCGAGAGCAACCACTTCTGCGTGCTGAAGTCACGCGGGGCCATCCTCAATGTCTATGAGACGGGGCAGTACCCCGTGGACACGCCGCAAAGCGTCCTGTTCGGCTCCATCCAGCAGGCCTTCTACGGCGGCGCGTCCCCCTGGCAGTACGAAGCCCTGTACGTCAACCGGGCCAAACTCGTCGTCAGCACGCAGGGCATGGCCCTCTCCCGCGAGATGGCCGAGATGACCTACGACGTGGACTACTACGTCCACGTGGACACGCGCGAAGACGCCGTCAAGTTGGTCCAGCATATGCCCTACAGCGGCCACGCCCTGCTGACCGAGCAGCTCAACACCTACGCCGGCCCCGTCGTCGAGCAGGCCATCAACCAACTGATCCAGGTCACGCCGCTGGAGCAGGTCAACGAGAAGATCCACGACCTGACCGCCCTCGTCTACAGCCACCTGCAGGAGTTCCTGGCGACCTACGGCATCACGCTGAACACCGTCAAGGTGCTGGTCCACCCCGCCGACCCGCGCATGAAGGCGCTCATCTCCCTGAAAGCCTTCGGCATGACCGAGATGGAGGCCGTGCGCTACTACACCGCCATGATCATGGCCGAGCGCGGCATCGTCAGCGCCCCCAACATGGCCGTCGGCCTGCCGTTCAACATCGGCGCGGCGGCGCCCACCGTCGCCGCCGAGAAGTACCTCAAGCCCGACGGCGCCGCCGCCCCGACGACAGGCGCGTGAGCCATCCTATGTCCAACGCCCCCAGCGACAGCCCGCTCGTCCGCAGCCTGCAGGTGCTGATGGAAGGCGTCGGGTACAACTTCTACAACACGGTCAACCAGGCCCGCGCCGACGACC
The DNA here is from genome assembly GCA_964657535.1 of Armatimonadota bacterium. Lineage (GTDB taxonomy): Bacteria > Armatimonadota > Armatimonadia > Armatimonadales > Capsulimonadaceae > CAZZVX01. Next base: position 10,194 of record CAZZVX010000167.1, read on the forward strand.
TGCTGGTGCGCCAGCAGGCGTCGGGCGCGCTCGGCCAGGCGTCGGCGGCCCTGCAAACCCTGGAAGCCGACTACCGGCAGCAGTACATCCCCCCGTCCACCCGCGACAACCCGTACCCGCCGCCCGAAGCCCTGGAAAAACTGCGCGCCCTGACGCGCCTGCGCCAGCGCATTCAAGCCGCCGAGGCCGACATCCGGGGCATGGCCGTGCCGACCCAGGACAAGGTCTGGTGGCGCTTCC
>CAZZVX010000168.1:0-10326 GCA_964657535.1 Armatimonadota bacterium
GGACGTGTCCTGCCGTGTCAGTAGCAACGACGTGTTGTCTCGTCAGCCGCAGTCGGCCGGTGAAGCGGTCAAAGCCTGCCTGCTGCGGGACAACTTGTTATTATACCGCTGGGCTTGTGCTACTTGAACAGAGCGATGGCGCTGTCGTGCCACTCGTGGCCGTACCGGGTCCAGTGCGGGTCGGGCGGCGGGAAATTGTCCCGGCAGTAGCCTCGCCGCGCGGCGAAGTCGAAGACCGCGTGCGGGTACCTGTTGATGACCAGGGCGGCCGTCAGGCCGTCCGCCGACCACACGATCTGCACCGTGGACGGCTCCGCCCGGTCGGTCACGCTCTGGACGTTGTAGATGTGCAGGGCGTCACAGATCGGGTCCTCGCGCTGCCTGGTGTCCAGGCCGTAGAAGTAACCGGTCTGCCCGTCGTCCTCGAAAACCACGGCGTACTGAGTCGAGGGCGACGCGCACTCGATGGTCACGGGCTTGCCGACGTGGATGACCTGCTGGGCCAGGATACGGGAAGGCATTGGGGGCCTCGCTTTCACGCTTGTTGCCCCGTCCGCGCCAGTCGCCGCGCGCACGGGGGGCCATTCGCTTATTGTCCGGGCGGCGCGAGGACGACCGCGACGCGCACCCTCCGGCCTTTAATGGGGTCATACCCGTCCCGGTAACGGCTGACGGGAACGCCGTGCCTCTCCAGGCGGTCCAGAAGAAAGCGCGTGGGATGCTGTCCCGGCAGAAGCCCGCGTTCCGGGTGGGGACTCCCTTCCCCGTAGTTGGCGATCAGAAGCCGCCCGTTCGGTTCCAGATAGTGCGCGAGCAGGTGGCGGATGTACGACCGCTCATGCGCCGCAGGCGCGTAATACAATTCCGTCCGCACGAACGTGAAGCGGCGCGGGGGCCGCCACGTGAAGGCGTTGGCGGCCCAGAAGTGGTCGCGGTACGCGGGCAGCCGCTCCCGCGCGAGAGCGACGAGCGGGGCGGACAGGTCAACGCCGAACGGCTCGATCCGAACGCCGCGCTCCGCCGTCCACGCCAGGCAGCACTCCAACAGGTAGCCGTTCGCACAGCCGATGTCCAGAAACGCGCCGTCGCCGTCCATGCAGTCCGCGACCGGTCTCCGCAGAGACTCCCAGCGCCCGAACGGCCCGCTCTGGCCGGACTGCTCCCACGGCTCCGCCCCGGCGAGGTAGGCGGTCTCCAGCACCCGGCGGTTATGGGCGAACCACCGCTCCAGTTCATCTCCCGGCATCGTGACACCTTTCCTCGTCGAGTCCGCGCCTTAACAGTCGGACGGGCCGGGCTTCCACCCGGTCGCCGCCGCCCACGCCTCCGCGCCCCCCATGATGATGTCGCACACCGGGTCTTTGACAGCGTAGTAGGCATCGGGGCTGTCAAACCGGTGGGCGACGAGGCCCTGCTTCACCTGGGCATACGCCTGCGCTGTCGCCGGGTGCGCCCGCAGGTAATCCCGGAACAGGATCGGGTAGCGCTGGTTGGCTCGCCCTTGCAGCCTGACATGAACGTTGATCGCCTCCTCCGGTGCGGACGGATTGAACAGCCACTTCGTCCATTCGGCGGCATCGGCGACTCCCCCCGGCGGGACATGATCGTGCGCGATGTGTTCGAGGCGCCGGTATCCCGCCCGCCGGAGGGCTTCCTCGACATCCGGGGCGAGGCTCCGAACGGTGATCTGGATGTCAATGCGGTCTTTGGCCGCCAGGCCGGGCACCGCCGTGGAACCGATGTGGTCTATGCGGAGAGCCAGGCCGCCGAGAGCCTGACGCATGGCTCTGCCGATCCTTACAAACTCGTCGGGCCACGCCGGCCGGTAGTCCGCTATCGTGATCATCTCCACAATTTCCTCTTTGGAAGGGACGATGCAGCGCGGGTGTCGAACGCTGACCCTGATTCGGGCCGCTGCGTCATCCTCGCGGCTGGGGCCTTGCGGCCCAACGTTCGAGTCCAGCGGCGGCAGACGGAGTGAAGACGGGCGCGGTTTGGCGCCCGCCGCAACGACTGTCAGGCCGCGCCTCGGATGCGGCCCTTGATCCAGAAGGCTGTTCGCCGGAAGACCGTCACCCAGCCGCCCAGAGCCGACGCCGGGAATACGGTCCAGGCGAGGTAGTGCGAGGCGGCAGCCGAGGTCCCCTCTGACGCCGGCGGGACGGTACGGAGGATCACGACACAGTTGAAGGTGTGCAGAAAGACCCACCCCAGGTCGGCGAGCGGCCCAACGGACTCAATCTCAGCGACAGAGGCTGGCGAGAACAGACTCAACTACGGAACAGACACCAACGCCAGCCTCTGTTCGCTGGAGCGCGTGGTTGGGCGACGTTGGATTCGTCCGTCTGTTCATGGCGAGTCAGCCGCGTGCCGCCTTGGAGACCGCAAAACTGTTTTCCAGCATCTGAAACCGGACAATCTCGCCATTGGCGACGGTGAGCACAATGGCGAAGTCCGTCGTCATGACCTGGCCGTTTCTCTTGAGCTTTGAGGCCAGCGACCCAAGGATCACCGCTCGGTCGTCGTTGGCTAGAATGTCGTGAACCTCGAAACGGATCGGTTCCATCAGGGCGCGCGAGTCCCGCACGAAATCGGTGATGGCGGCTCTCCCTGACTGGTGGCCGATCCAAGGGAGGACGCCATCATCGCCCGCGATCTCCCACTCCAGAGTCTCGCTGAACAGCCCGGCGATTTCGGTCGGTTCAGCGCCGCTGCCCAGGCGGCCCAGGAACTCTTGCGCAAGATGAAGGGTTTCGTTCTGACTCATAGGTGCCTCATGTTCTGGATGTGTGCGCGCAGTCGCCTAACGGCCCCGTTCAGCCGCGCCAGCACCTGCCATGTACCCGGAAAGCCTGCTCACCGTTTGACCCCGCTGGCTTCCTGAAACAGCACCGCTAGGGCCGGAAAAGCCAAGGGGAGTTCTTCGGGGTCATTGGGATGCTGACGACGGGGCTCATGTTGATATCGACGATACCGATGATCTCGTCGAATAAACGCCCCAGCTTATACGTCTGGTCGTTGTAGTGATCGTGCGTGTGATAGAAATTGAACTGGGCGGGCGTCCACTGGTAGCGCTCATAAGGCTCCCCATGGCCTCGAAACAGCGTCAAATTCAGGCCCACCGGGGTCGTCTTGAAAGAGAAATCGGGATTCGGCCCCCGCACATCCTGGTAAAGACCTGTCGCGGCGTTTAGGACACGATGCGAAATCATGGGGCGCGTATCCCCTCCCGCACAATAGGAATGCAGGGTGTTCCCTTTCTGGGTGATGCCGTCCGCGTAATAACAAAACTGCGGAGACCCTGAACCCGGGTCGCTGATACTGTCAGCCGCCGCTTTCGTGTAGACCATCTTCAGGGATGACGGCGTACAGTTTTTGTAAGCAGTGAGCACCGCGGCGTCCTCAGCGGCCGCGTTCGCGGCCACCGAGCGTCCCGCACCGGTCAGGCGGAGTCTGGCGACCACGAGCACTTTGTTGGAGAACAGAAGCTCGAGGAACGGCGTGTCGCTCACGGCGTAGTACTGCCAGCAGACCATGTTTGTCGTCATGTAGCTCTGGAGCACATAAGGTGCATTCGTTTCCGACGGCGGGCCTAACGCCCGCAACACGGCGGGGAACGTCTCCCCCATCAGGCCATCGCATTTCGTGAAGTCCGCGAAGATCGCCGCGCCATCGGCATGGGCGGGTCGAAGCGGCAGGAGAATGAGAAGAACGGGGAGCAGGACAGCGGCCCGTAGTGGCAGGCGGGCGCGAGAGTTCCCAATCGGCGCGAGACGATGACGCAGTGCGATTCGCATTCCTTCTCTCCTTATCTTGTGACACGGGTCGCCCCGAACTCTGTCTTGATGCCTGGACGCGACTAGACCACCGCCGGGCTTTCATGGCTCTCGCCATATAACGAGTTTATGCGGCTACGGTCGAACGGAACAGCTCACCGGCGCGGAAGAAGAGCCGCTGAGCGAAGCAAACCGCCGGCTGCGTCCGGGTCCGGGGCGGCGGGGGTTAGGGCGGCCTCATGCGACTACAGAATACCTTGTAGGTACCGCAGGATATCCACCTTGATTGGCATAAAGTAGATCGACGCGGATTGCTCTTGAACAAACTCCAGCGCGGCTCCGGCAAATGCCCGGTTCCATTGCAGCGTGGGGCGAAAGTCCGCCGGAAAGACAGCCCGGTTTCGGGCCTCCCAATAGCTGCGTGACCGCTCGGAAGCCACCGGGGTGACGCCCCAGAAGACATTGTAACCCCGCAGAAGTTCGGCGTAAATCTTCATCATCCGCAGATCGAAGAACGGCTGCGTAAAGAGCCCGTCCGCCCCGGCGTCCATCTTCCTGTGGACATAGTCCACCTCGTCGCGGAAACCCTGACGGTAGGGATCGACCGCGGCATAGACCTTGAGGCTGGGGAACTGCTGTTTGATCTCCTTGATCAGATCAATGCTTGTGGTCGGGTAGACCTTCTTGGACATATCCACGGGCGCGTCCCCGGTGACTACAAGCACTTCCGTAATCCCCTGCGCGACCAGAAACGGGCCCATGGGCAGGGGCCTCTTAGGGTCAATGTCGATAGCCCGGATGTGGGGGATGGTCTGAGGGTAGTACTTCTGGACGCATCGGCATCCTTGCCAACTGCGCAGGTCGAAGCGGAGGACATCGGGCACATTGATCGTGTCTACCGTGGGCAAGTTCTGCAGGATAGCGCAGCAATCTCTTTCCAGCGAATCCGTGTCGCGGGGTACAAGCTCGATGGAGATTCTCATGGGTTCCGCTTGACGTCTTTCCGTATCAGTGCTTCCGGGTATCGATCAGCTATCGTTATTGCAGCGCCCCAACGGCAAAGATCAGCCGCGCCCGCAACCGCCCGGTGCAAGGCAAGCGGGGCGAAGCCGGGCTAGAGCAGCGCCGTGTGGGGTCGGCTGCAGCGCGTGTTGGGCCCCGCCGGGTCAGCCCCGTGTTCCAAAACGTACTGTTCCAGTGCAGCCTCGCAGGAATCCTCCTTGACACGCCCCCGCGAAGCGTTGCCTTCATCGCCGAACTTCGAGCCGGATAGTCACTTCGTTTCCTTCTTCCAGCGTTTCCGCTTTTCGGACACTGTCTTTGAGAGGCACGATGTAAGAGCCGTCTCTGGGGAACAGGGAGGTCTTCCACTCGGTCCTGCCGATCTGCGCCATGACCGGAATCATCCCCCATCCGTAAGTCACGAGTGCCGCGAGGTCTCTCAGTTCGCGGCACGGGTCTGCCGGAACAGTGACGAAGTAAAAGGGAGCCGGGCCTTTCCAGAACCAGATACTGCCGGTAAACTCAATGTCCATGGGGGCGTACTCTCTCGGATGGCCGACTGGGAAACTGCCCGTCGCCTTCCTGCCCGTCCGGCCTGGAAAGCCACTCCAGGGCCTCGCGCCAGCCGGACAGCAGGGTCAGACGCTCCACCTGCGCGCCGAAGGCTGGGTCGAGCCGGTCATCGCGTCCTGTCAGGGAATCGTTGTGCAGGCCCTGGCGTCGCAGCGTGTCTACCAACAGCGCCCGCGCCTCCAATGCCATGTGCGGGAACTGCCGCCGCACCTTCCTCAGGAACGGCGCGCGCCCGACGCCGAGCGCGGCCAGACGGCAGAGCAGCGACAGCGCCGCGCCTTCGACGCCGCCGTGTCCGGGGAAAGCGGCCACCCGCAGCGCGTGGACGCCCCGCCCGCCGCACTGGAGGAAGACCTCGCGGACCGTCTCCTCCCACAGCAGGGACCAGGCCACCGACCGGGACGGCTCTGGTTGGTGTGGTCGGAAGCCGGGCGGGGCGGGCGGCTTGTCCTCCAGGCTCCGGGCCAGCCGTTCCAGCGCAGACGCTTCCGCTCCCCCCGCGAAGGCGGCGACGCCCCCGCGCATCGCCGCCCAGCGTCCGGGTTGATCCACCAGGATGGCGGCGGCTATGACTGTTTCGTAGAGAGAGTCTGTCATCAATCCGACACCACGCGAGGCCTCTTCACGTGCAGAAGCGCTGTTCCCGCGGCCCCGATCACCTGCTGCAAGCGGCGGCGAGCCTTCCCTGACGACGGGCGAGCGCCGTGTGGCGTCAGGTGCAGCCGCTGTTGGGCCGTCCGGCTGTTCTGGCGTGAAGCCTAAGATTGGATCTGCTGCATCAGGCCCGCTAAGTCCGCCACAGACCAGTGCTCGGCAATCTTGCCGTCCGCGAAACGGTCAATCCGTATCGCCTGCATGGACACGCTCTTGCCGCTCGGCGCGATGCCCATAAACGCGCCGCTGTGCTGACCGCGTGAGACGATCTGCGAGACCACCCGGTCTGCCTCCGCGACCTGTTGCACTATCTCGATCTCAAAGCCGGAGAAGGCAGAGAAGGCGGCAGAAAACTGCTCATGGTAAGCCCGAAGCGCCTCCAACCCACGATTGTCCACACCGGGCATAGCATGATTGATGCAGTCTGCTGTCCAGAACCTCGGCAACGCCGCAAGATTACCCTCTCTCCACACAGACTGGATGAAGTGTTGCAGGATTTGCTTGTTGTTGTCAGTCTCGCCCATCATTCTTCCTTTCGGATAGAACAAGCCCCTCGCCCAGCGGCATAACGGCCCCGTTCAGCCGCGCCCGCAACTGGCTGAAGCCTGGGAAGCCTCTCGAAGCCGTGCCAGGCTAAGGCACGGTGGCGTCGGCTGCAACGGTTGTTCGACCGCAGGCTGTCCGGGCTATCGTGATGTCCGGCGGTTATCAACCTGCCGCGTCTCGACCGCTAGGCCCATTTCCTTCCCGATAACTTCCGCAACCGCCCGCGCCTCCTCATTAGCCGTCTGCGCTCCGGCACTCCCGTTCCATCCTTCCAGACCTGTCCGGTAGGAAACGCTGGTCCCGGCGGTCAGGCCATGACGCTTCCTCAAGAAGATTGACATACTGACCGCCCGGCTGCTCGTCAGAACACGCAGGGCGGCGATGTCCGCAGCGTCCCAAGTGCGTGACCGTGACAAGAGCGGGAACCCCATCCGACTCTGGACTTGGCCTCGTCGCAAGTCAAAGCGTGTCTCACTTGGGCCTGCATTCCAAATGAATAGAAGAGCCGCCAGCGCGAAAAACATCAGCCCGAAGATTCCCACGCCGAGAGGCTCTCTGTGGCTACTGGTCATGCACAGGTGGACCCATACCGCGATGAACCCCGCCAGCGCCAGAGCCAGCGCAGCGTTGAAGGCACGCAGGGAGAGAGGTTTTCGGAAGTAGGCTTCCTCGGTATTCATTCGCACCAGCCAACTCGCGCCGAAAGCCCGCCGTCCCAGGGACCAGAATACAAACGCGCCGAGCGGCAGACAAACGGCGAAGGTTATGTCTCTCGATAAAAGATATAGGATGACACCGAACGCGAGAGAACCGAGAAGTTCGTACATTTCTTGCTTGGTCATGGTTGCCTTCGACGCCCGACAGCCTCTCGCCCCTGCGGTATAACGACTTAGCTCACCTGCGCGACCCACTGCCCTGCCCGGCGGCAAGCCCTCCATGACGACAGGCGAGCGCAGTTTAGCGTCAGGTGCAGCGCGTTGTTATACCGCAGCGGTAATCGCTTCGTGTCCTTCCTGGAATGAGAAGCCGCCTCGTTCCGTCTCTTTCAGATACTGCTGCGAGTTGAGGATTGGACGAGAGCGGACGTACAGTTTGTACCCGACCGACCACAGGGCGATCTGGCCTTCGAGCAGGTCGATTTCCCACTCCCATTCCTCTTCGCGCACGATGTAGTCGGCATTCTTTGGCCGCCGCACCGAGGCCCGTTTGACGCTCATAATCTGGAGGCCGCCACTTGTATCCACGTCGAACCGGATGCTGTGCGCGTTCTCAAATACCAACACCGCTGGTGCAATCCAGAATCGGTAGTGCGTCTCATCCTGCCTCGGCTTGACCCACTCGAACATATAGTCAAGGTCAAGCAGGAGTTCGTAACGCTCGGGCCGGAACGCCAGCGCATGGATGACGCAGTCGTGCCACCCCATTCGGTCAAAGTCCGCTTCCGTCCAGACCCACTTTTCCGGGTCGCGCGTCTCAGTCATTCTGGATAGCCCCGGTTTTGTCTGCGGTATAACGGCAGAGTTCAGCGGCGCGAAGCGTCCGCTGCAACGATCTGTTAGGCGTGTGTTGAGGCGTCCGGCGGATAAAACTCGTGGTCACTGTCCGGGTGCGTCACGCTGATCGTGAACCTCGGGTCACGATTCATGACCGCGAGAGCTGCCAAGACCTCCTGACTGCCGACAGCCACGGCACAAGCATGTAGGAACGCATCAGTCGTCGCGGGGCGATCCTTCTCATCCGCCGCGGAGTACGCGCTCGACATCTGCCGGCCCAATTCCGCCACCGTCTCCCATGATGTCAGGCCTGCGGTAAAGTTGTAGTGACGCCACGCGGCGACCTCGCCGGGTGTCTGCAAGGCGGGGTCTGCTGCGAGTTCGTCGGCGGTGAGAGCAGATAACTCGATCTGCCCATGCCACGGGAAGCAGCCGACGTGGAAGGCAACAACCGGCGGGATGTCCCGATGCGTCGGCAGATACTCACGCACAGCGGCGGCAATCGCCGACGCCAACCGCGCGGCCCAATCTGCGGGTATGGTAACCCGTTCCATCTTGCCTCCTGTCGCCTAACGACGGCGCTCAGGGGCGCGACGAGGAACGAGGAGCGTCCCTTGCAGCGCTTTGTTGGGCCGCAGACGCATTGTGTCCGATGCCCCACGGGCTTCTGGGATGTCTCGGCAGCCGGACGGCCTTCAGGCCTCGAATGATGTTCGCCCGGCCAATGTCCTCGTGCTCCGATGGCCAAGCCCACATACCGTCAAACTCTTCCAGATCGAGTTGGCATTCGTCCCGGAGCGGGAGGGGGTCGAACAAACCCGACGCGATGGCGTCGAGCGCGATGGCGAGGAGCGCCTCGCCGAAGACGCCCGCGACGGCTCCGTCACCGTCGACCGCCTCACTGCTGAGCCATTGCGCCGTCAGTTCGCGGCTTTCCCCGTTGAGCAGGACGAAGGAGATGCCGTCGTCACAGGCGGACGCGAAAGCCTCGCTCCAGTGTGGTAATTCCAGGGCCGGCCCGTCCAGCGCCGCCGTCCACGTGCCGTCGCGGGCGTGCTGCTCGCGTGGGTCGAAATTCAAAACGATCAGGCAGGCCTGATCCAGCCGGAACCCGACCTCGATAGCACTGACCGGTTCGCTGACCGGGGCCTGTGCGCGGACGCGGTCGGCGAAGTAGTCGCGGATCATCGGCAGGTCGCGGGTAAGGTTGACGAACACGGTAGGACCTCCAACTTCCGTATAAGGAACGCCTGACTAGCCCGCGATTGAGGGAAGGCCCCCGCCCTGCGGCCCAACGGCTAAGCTCAGCCGCGCCCGCACCCGCCCGGTGCTAGAACAACTGCGCGAAGCGCCGCCTAAGAGGAGCGCCGTGTGGCGTCGGCTGAAGCGCGTGTTAGACGGCAGGCCGTTCCGCTTCCGTGTTCAATCCTTCCTGAGCGCCGCGACTGCCGCCCCTGGCTCGTCAGGCAATCGCTCGTTCAGGTACGACCAAGCCATGTTCTCCTTGACCGCTATATGGGCCGGGTTGTAGTAGCACCTGCGGCGTATGCGACCGCTCAGACGCGCCTCCTCGGCCTCATGACACATCCAGGTGGAGCAGTCCCAGCCGCGCGTGACGCCGATGATGAAGACGTCGGCTTGCGCGACCTCCGCACGGCACCCGCTCTCGTACCAGCCCCGCCAGCGGGGGTCCTCGCCGTCCGCAGGGTTGCGCGGCGAGTGGGAGACCGTGAAGCCTTCCTGCCGGAGCCTGCTGATCAGCCCCATCACATGGCTGTCATCAACCCGTTCGCTAGAGACAAAGACGTTCGGTATGGCTATCCCCATGAACAAGACAACCTTCGGTGCCTGCCGTCTAACGGCCAAACTCAGGGGCGCGAAGCGTCCCCTGCAGTGGTTGTTATACTGCTGGTGATGAAGGCTTCGGGTATGGCTCTACATATTCCGGTTCTATCCAAATGGTGTGCGTATCCAAGCCCCGATACCTTTTACGCCTATTACTCTTTCCTGTCGTCCACAATTCCAACTGCCCATTGTCATCAAAATCCTCAATACGGAAGACTTTGCCCAAGCAACGCTCAAAAAACTCAGCCGTCTCTTTGTCTATAGGGTCGTCTCTGTAAAGATATGGCGGAACCTGCATAACGCGCACCATATCCCCGATTTGATAATCCGCCATTCTTGCCTCTGCCTACGACGTAGCCCTGTTCAGCAGTATAACGGAAAAGCTCAGCCGCGCCCGCAACCGCCCGGTGCAAGGAAAGCCTGCGAAGCCGTGCCAG
>CAZZVX010000169.1:0-10162 GCA_964657535.1 Armatimonadota bacterium
TGGCGACCATGACGCGCGTGACCGTCACGGCGTCGTGCAGCGGCTTCAGGGCCAGCACGAGCTGGGCCGTGGAGCAGTTCGGGTTGGCGACGATCCCCGCGCGGCCTTTCAAAACGTCCAGCGCGGCGGCGTTGACCTCCGGGACGACCAGCGGCACGTCCGGGCGCATCCGAAAGTCCGCGCCGTTGTCAATCACGACGGCCCCGCGCCGGACGGCCTCCGGGCCGAACGTGACGGCGGCGCCTTTCTCCCCTTCCGTCCCGGCGAACAGGGCGATGTCCACCTCGTCGAAGGCTTCGGGCGTGGTGGGCCGGACCTGATACGATTTGCCGTCCAGGGTCAGCGTCCGCTCGGTGCGGGCCAGGACGCGCACTTCCCGCGCCGGGAAATGGCGCTCGGCCAGCACGCGCAGCAGTTCCTCGCCGACCGCGCCGACGCCGACGACGGCGACGTTGTATTCAGACATGATTTCTTCCTTGAGCGGTTCGTTTTGTCATTTACTGGCTTCCGCCGTCCCCAAGATGCGGCCCAGTTGTTCGCAGAGATAGTCCAGCGACACGTTGTTGTCCGCCGCGTCGCTGCCCAGATGGAAATGGATGCCCTGATCGGAGACGTCGTCCGAAAGCAGGACGATGGGAATCCGGGCGGCCTCTTCCTCGACCTTCAGCGCCGACAGCAGCTCGAACAGGGCCATGTCCGGCATCGCCCGGTCAATCAGAATCACGTTCGGCGACTGCGTGATGGTCAGCGCCACGGCCTCCGCCGCCGTCTCGGCCAGCAGCAGCGTCACGCCGGGCGGCGTCAGATTCGACAGGCTCCCCGGAATCTCCTTGCCCGCGCCCGGCGCCCCGAATCCCGGCAGGCACCCGACATACAGCGCGACCGCGCCCGGCGGCGCGATGCGGGCGAGAGTGCGGACGAACTGGGACGGGTCCGGCGGCTTCTGGGCGAACGAGAACGCGCCCAGCGACAGGCCGCCGCGCGCCGGGTCCCCGACCACGGACACGATCACGAGCGGGATGTTCGTCGTGGCCGGGTCCTGCCGGAGCGCGCGCAGGACGGAAAAGCCGTCCATCTCCGGCATCATGATGTCCAGGATGACGGCATCGGGCTTGTGCTGCCGCGCTTTCTGCAAGGCTTCCTTGCCGTCGCCCGCGCCCAGGGTCCCGTACCCGCGCCGGTGCAGGTGGTGCTGGATCAAGTTGCGGACGTAGGTGTCGTCGTCCACGACCAGGACCAGGCCGATGCCCCGGTCGGGCAGGGCCGCGTCCCGCAGGGTCGGCGTCTGGCTGTTCTCCAGCGACAGCGGCAGGGTGAAATAGAACCGGCTGCCGCGCCCGACCTCGCTCTCGACCCAGATCGCGCCGCCGAGCAGTTCCACGATGGTCTTGGCGATCACCAGACCCAGCCCGGTGCCGCCGGCCTCGCGGGTGCTGGAGTTGTCCGCCCGGAAGAACTTCTGGAACAGCCGGTTCTGGTCCTCGACGGCGACCCCGATGCCGCTGTCGGCGACGCACGTGGTCACGCTGGCGTCGCTGGTCATTTCCAGCAGGACTTTGACCCAGCCGCCGGGCCGGGTATACTTGATGGCGTTGCTGACGAGATTGGTCAGGACCTGGGTCACTTTGTCGGTGTCGCCCCGGACGAGCGGCATGGATTCGGGCAGGCTGGCGTCCATCACGATCTGCTTCTCGTCCGCCGCCGCGCGCATCAGGCGCAGCGTGTCGGCGACGATCTTGCGGTAGTCAATCGGCTCGTGCTTGATCTCGATCTTGCCCGACTCGATGCGCGAGATGTCGAGAATGTCGTTGATCAGATTCGAGAGCCGGGTCGTGCTGCCCTGAATGATGGCGAGGAATTCGCGCTGCAGGTCCGACGTGTCGCCCGCCGCGCCGGACAGCAGCAGGTCCGTGTAGCCCTTGATGGAGGTCAGCGGCGTCCGCAGTTCGTGCGAGACGACGGAGATGAAGTCGGTCTTCATCGTGTCCAGTTCGCGCTCGCGGGTGACATCGCGCAGGGCGATGATCCGCCCGATCACGTCGCCGCCGTTCTCGCCCTGCACCGGGGCGGTGTAGACCTGCAAGAAGCGATGCTCCGGCGCGGTCAGTTCGATGATCTCTTCGGCGACCCCGACGGGGTCGGCCAGGTCGTCCAGGGTCAGGACGGCCATGTGGTGCATCAGGCGCTCCGGGTAGGCCAGGCGCTCGACCAGGTGCGGCTGGGCGTCGGGCAGCGTCTGCTGCAGCACGTCCTCGGACTTGGTGCCGAGCATCTCGCAGAAGCGTCGGTTGACCAGCGCGAAGCGGCCCTCGCGGTTGAGCATGGCGATGCCGTCGTTGGTGGCGTTCAGCACCGACTCCATGCGGTGGTTGAGCGACACGAGAATCAGATTCTGCTCGCGCAGGGCGCTTTCGCGGGCCGCCAGCACGTCCGCCATGTGGTTGAAGGCCCGCGACAGGTCGGCGTACTCGTCCGTGTCGGTCGTCTCGGCCAGCCGGGCGGTGTAGTCGCCGCGCTCGATCCGCTCGGCGCTGCGGCGCAGTTGGGCCAGACGGAGGGCGTCCCGCCGCGTGAAGAACCGGCCGATGAGCAGGGCCGGCAGCAGGATGATCAGCTCGCTGAGCGCGTACCGGCGGATGTCGTAGCCGGCGAGCGTCGCGAAGACCAGGCCGATCACGAGCATGAACGTGAGCGGCACCAAGTACGCGAGCAGGACCCGATTTGCGATTTTACGACCGAACGGCATGGTACAATGCAGAGAACGCCTGTGTCTTCCGACAATGGAATCTAGAAACGCGCGCCGAAATTACAACACGATAAGCATACCCGATATGAACGCCCTTGTGGTCATTCCGACCTATAACGAAGCCGATAACCTGGAACCATTGGTTCACGCCGTCCTGAATCAGCCGTCGCTGAGCGTCCACGTGCTGATCGTGGACGACAACTCGCCCGACGGCACGGGGGACATCGCCGACCGCCTGGCGCAGTCGCCGTCGCTGGCCGGCCGCCTGCACGTGCTGCACCGTCCGGGAAAAGGCGGCCTGGGCCGCGCCTACATCGCGGGCTTCGGTTGGGCTATGGAACGCGGGTATGACGCCGTGATCGAGATGGACGCGGACTTCTCGCACGACCCGCTGTACCTGCCGCGCCTGGTGGAGGCGGCGGACGGGGCGGACGTGGTGATCGGGTCGCGCTACCTGAACGGCATCTCGGTCATCAACTGGCCGCTCAGCCGCATATTGCTGTCGTGGGGGGCGAACCGCTACGTCCAGACGGTGACGCGCCTGCCGGTCAACGACTGCACGAGCGGCTTCCGCCTGTACCGCCGCCGCGTTCTGGAAGCGATTGACCTGCCGGGGATTCACTCCAACGGCTACTCGTTCCAGGTGGAGATGACGTTCCGGGCGCAGATCGCGGGCTTCCACATCGCCGAGGTGCCGATCATCTTCGTCGAGCGCCGCGCGGGCCAGTCCAAGATGAGCAAGCAAGTCATCTGGGAGTCCATGCAGATGCCGCTCAAACTGCGCCTGCGCGAGCACGCCCTGCGCCGCCAACTCGCGCCCCCGTCCCAAGACTTCGCTTCCCTGCGTGGCGGCGTCAATGGGAAGATGCAGAAATAATTCCGCTTGCCGGTAAAACCATCGGTGTCAAAGACATGATAACGAAGGGGGCATGACACGTCATGTCTCTATAATTCGACACTGTGTAGGGGCTTGGCGTGCCAAGCCCTTTTTAGCGTCGGTCGCGGGCCGCGTTGTCTCCGCTCCAAAATCCGCCAGAGCAGCGCAGAGATATTTCACCACCTTCCGGCGGTAAGGCCAAGTCATCGCACGCAAGGGGATTCGATTGAGCCAGTGGTTGCTCGGCCCGTAGTTCGGTCCGCGCTTGCGGCTGAGGATGAGATTGGACGGCAGCACTTTTTGCGCCAGCGTCGCGATGCACACGCGCAATTCGTCGAGCGAGGAGAACCACAGCAACGCGCCGTCCATCTCCACGAAATACAAAGCGTAGCCCCTGCCGGGGACGGGCTTGGGCAGAGGCGGGTCAAAGGCCTGCGCCTGGTGCCAGGGCTTGCCGTCGGCCTCGATATGCACCCAATACGCCATCGGGCTTCTGCGCCGAGTCGGGTGGTATCGTATCCAGTGCTTTTTCATTGTGATGCCTGACTACCACTCCCACTCCTGCGCTTCCCACTCCGTCAGGGTCAGCGGCGCATCGTCCAACAGCGCATCATCGCCCTACTCCGCCATCTGCCGAAACTGCTTATCCCAGTCTTGACGCGGCTTCCGCGTGGGAAGCGGCATAACGCGAACCGACGTGACAGGTGTTTCTGGTCTGCGGCTGCTTTCGACATATCTAGTCTTGGATGATCGCGGTGTCATAACGATGAGTACGGAAACGGGTGCGGACTGACGCAGCCAGCCATTAGGGTGGTAAATGTCTGTCAATCCAAAACCCGTAAAACCCGGTCAGCAATTCCCGCAACGCATGAAACTGTTCTAGAGTCTCTAATTTAGGATAGCATTGGAGCAAGAATTGCTCTTGCCGCACATCGTAGAAGACGGCGTCAATTTTCCAAATATCAGTGTTCATCCCATGACCAAGACCGCCTTGAGGGCCGCTCGCGGCTTTGAGGAGAGGACTCCACCGGTCTCTTTTCTTTTTAGGCAAATCAGGCGTCAACCGCAGGTGTAAGCCTGGGAATGGCACAAAACCCAGTGTGATGTCTTGAACGAGATCGAGACGATGTTTTCCCTCATCAACAAATACGTTCGGAGGCAGAAGATCAATGTGAAGTTGGACGGTGAGTTTTCTCTTTTTCACTGACTTTCTTCTGCCCACTCTGGGCGCTAGAGCAAGTTTTCTAATCCATACACGAGTTCGCCGCCGTTGGATTTAAGGGCGGGGGCGTGGCGGAGGGCGAGCAGGACGCCGGGCATGAAGGATTTGCGGTCGAGGGAGTCGTGGCGCAGGGTCAGGGTCTGGCCCAGGCCGCCGAAAATGACCATCTGGGAGGCGACGAAGCCGGGCAGGCGGACGCTGTGAACGGGGACGTCCCCCACCCCCTTGCCGCCGCGCGAGCCGGGGATCTTCTCGAACGCCCCGGCGGGGAGCGCCGCCGGCGACAGGCCCTGACGCCCTTCGGCGATCATCTCGGCGGTCTTGGCCGCCGTCCCCGAAGGCGAGTCCAATTTGCGCTCGTGGTGCATCTCGATGATCTCGGCGTCGGGCAGGTAGCGGGCCGCGTCCCGGCAGAAGCGCATCATCAGGATGGCGCCGATGGCGAAATTGGGGGCGATCAGCGCGCCCGTCCGGTGCTGACGGCAGAGGTCGCGCACCTGGCTGATTTCCTCCGGCCCCATCCCCGTCGTGCCGACGACGGGGACGACCCCCTGCGCCAGCGCGATCCCGATGTTGCCCATCACGGCTTCCGGGACGGTGAAGTCCACCAGCGCGTCGGGTTTCGCCTGGGCCAGCAGCGCGGCCAGGTCGTCGCCGTAGTCCGCCGTCGCCGCCAGAGTCATGTCCGGCGCGGCCTGGACGGCCTGGACGACTTCCAGCCCCATGCGCCCCGCCGCCCCGGAGACGGCGACCGTGATGCTCCCGCTCATGGCTTCTCCAGAGGCCCGACGGTCGCCTGGGCGTAGGAGTCGCCGCCGAACAGGTGGTCGGCGATGCGGGCGGTGTCGTCGAGCGTGACGGCATTGATTTTGCCCATGATCTCGTCAATCGGCAGCACGCGGTCGTAGGTGAGTTCGTTGCGCCCGATCCGCATCATGCGCGAGTTCATGCCTTCCTGGCCCATGACGATGCTGCCCCGGAACTGGTTCTTGGCCCGGTCCAGCTCCTTCTGCGTGATGTTGTTCTTGCGGACGTTGAGGAACTCCGTCTTCACGAGGTCCAGCACCTGCTCGGCGGTGCCGGCGCTGGTCCCGGTGTAGACGGCGAAGTAGCCGCCCTCACGGAACGACTGCGAGTAGGAGCCGACGGAGTAGGCCAGGCCGCGCTTCTCGCGGATCTCCTGGAACAGGCGGCTGCTCATGGAGCCGCCCAGGACGTTGTCCAGCAGCGACAGGGCGTACTTGTCGTCATCGAGCTGGGAATAGCCGTTGGTGCCGATGACCAGATTGACCTGCTCGATGGGCTTCTCAATGTAGGCCGTCGCCGCGACCGCCTGGGGCGTCTGGTCCGGCTCGCGCCACGCGGACTTGTGGCCGGTCAGCTGGCTGAAGCGCTGGCGCACCATCTCCACGATCTCGTCGTGGTTGAGGTTGCCCGCCGCCGCGACGATGATGGTGTCCGGCGTGTAGCGCGTCGTCATGTAGTCCTTGAGGTGGCCCTGGCGGAAGCTGGAGACGGTCTCCGGCGTGCCGATGATCGGCTTGCCCAGGACGTGGCCCGGCCAGAGCGTCTCGGCGAACACGTCGTGGACCAGATCGTCCGGCTCGTCGTCGCGCCGCTTGATCTCTTCGAGGATGACGTTCTCTTCGCGCGCCAGCTCTTCCGGCTCGATGAGCGAGTTCAGGAACATATCCGAGAGCACGTCCACGGCGAGCGGGACGTGTTCGGACAGGATGCGCACGTAGTAGCAGGTCGCCTCTTTGGACGTGAAGGCGTTGATGTCGCCGCCGACGGAGTCTATCTCGTCGGCGATCTGCTGGGCGGTCCGCGTCGGCGTGCCTTTGAAGAGCATATGCTCGATGACGTGGGAGATGCCGCGCAGGTCGTCGCTCTCGTCGCGCGCCCCGACGCCGACCCAGATGCCCAGGGCGACGGACTGGACGTAGTTGATGTTCTCGGTGACGATTCGGAGACCGTTGGGCAGGACTTCGCGTTGTATCATAGTATGTGGAGAGACCTCGGTAGTGGTGTGTCCTTAGTATACCCCAAACAAAAAGGCCGGAGCCATTCCGGCCCCGGCCTAAAAAACAGACTTACATCTTGCCCATGCCGCCCATCATCACTCCGCCGCCCATGACGCCGGCGGCGACCGTCTCCAACGCTTCACTGTCCTGGGGCGCATCGCTCAAGCGCCCGTCCGGCGATTGGCGCCGCTCCCAGGCCGGGACGTTCTGGCAGGTCGGGTCAATGCCATGCAGCATCGTCCCCTGCCCCTGCGACTGGTGGGTCGCGAACGAAGGCGGGTCGGCGGGGTCGCGCATCTGGACGAGGAGCGTGGTCCGCGCCTCCTTGCTCTCGTTGATGCCCGACCCGTGGATGGTCAGGTAGCTGAAGAAGAGCGCATCGCCCGCTTTCGCCGGACACGGCACGGCGTCGCTGATCGGGTACTCCTGCGGCGGCAGGTGCCAGGAGCCTTCGGGCAGGTGCGGCAGGATGCCCTGCTTGTGCGAGCCGGGGATGACGCAGACGCAGCCCTTTTCGAGCGGCGCGTCGTCGAAGTGGATGATGGCCGCGATCATCGAGTGGTTCTCGTGCGGGAAGAACGGCGCGTCCTGATGCAGCGGGAACGGCGAGCCTTTCTCCGGCGGTTTGATGAACATTTTGGTGTGGTGCAGTTGGACATTCGGGCCGATGATGTCGGCGGCAGCGCTCGTGAGTCGCTCATCCACGAGCAGCCGCGAGAACGCCGCGCTCTGGAACTGCACGTCGTGGCAGTGCAGCAACTTAGTTGTCGGTGCGGCGGCGTCGGTAGCGCTGCCCCAGGTCGCGTTGATCTCCCCGCGCACGGCGTTCAGGCGCTCGGCCAGCGCGTGGGTCTCCCGCCGGTAGTCCGCCGCCTCGTCCGGCGTGAGCAGGCCCGGCACCAGGACATAGCCGTTTTCGGCGTAGAATGCTTTCTGTTCCTCGGTCAACATAGGTGATATTCCTCCACGCTCAGGATAGCACACAGGACGACGCTCGTCTTTAGACCAATTCGCCCGGTTTTTGGATATTCGGGCCAGGGCGCGAGTCGGGGCGGCGCCGGTACTCGCCGGGCGGCAGTCCAAAATGATGGGCGAAAGCGCGCGTGAAGTGATGCACGTCCGGGTAGCCGACCGCCGCCGCCACTTCCTTGATGGGCGTGTCGGTGTGGGCGAGCAGCCCGGCGGCCCGGTCCATCCGGGCGTGGGTGATGTAGGCCGCCGGGGACGCGCCGGTGAAGCGCTGGAACAGCCGCGACAGGTGCCGGGGCGACGTGTGGACCTGACCGGCGACTTCGGAGGCGGACAGCGGGCGGGCCAGGTTGTCGTGAACGTAGCGGACCGCCAGCCGCGCCGCCACGTCCCCGGCGTCCGGCCCCGGCGCCTCACCGACCGGCCCGCTGTCCGGCCCGGCCCCGCTCTGCGCGATGGTCAGCAGCAGGGCCGTGACCAGGGCCGCCGCCTGCGCCTCGTAGCCCCGGTACAGTTCGGCGTCCGACAGCGCACGGAGCGCCCGCCACTGCGCCGCCAGCCGCCCGTTCGCATCGGCGATTGTGACGGTCGAGGATTCGGCGAACGAGCGCCAGAGACGGTCCAACTCCCCGATTTTTTCCCCGGACGACGGCAGCCACTGGAAGCAGACCCAGAACAGTTCCATGTGGGGCGAGGCCGTGTTGACGATCTGGTGGACGACGCCGGGCCGGGCAAAGAAGACGGTCCCCGGTGTCAGCCGGTGTCCGCGCCCGCCGACGACGAACTGCCCGTCCCCGTGTTCGCCGACCAGGCAGACTTCAAAGAACGTGTGCCGGTGCGGCGTGTTGTCCGACAGGTGGTCCTGGTGCGCCCAGTTCAGCAGTTCCGCCGTCCCCTGCCCCATCGGGATTCGCCCGGGGCCTCGGTTGAGTCGCTCCAGCCAGTCCATCTACGAGACGTTCGCGACGCCGACGGGCGGGGCCGCTTCCTGAGCCTCCTGCTGGAAACGCTCGATGGCAGCGACGAATTCCCGCGTGGCTCTCAGGTCGGGGAATGCTGTCCGTGGGATGACTACTCCTCGATGGCCTTTCGAGAGGACAAAAATATCCCCTGCCCGGACACGGACGGCCTGCACGTCCCGCCAGTAATAGTTCGTGCGGCCTTCGGGCGTCACGTCGCACAGCAGGTCCGGGCGGATGATCGTCCGGCAGGGGCGCCCGTCGGCGAACCGCGCGAAGCGCTGATTGATCGCGCTGCGCGTCGTCCAGGCCAGCGTCAGCAGCGTGGCCGCCGCCGCGCCGACGACCGTCCACAGCAGCGCCGTCAACGTCGGCAGGCGCGGGAACAGCCAGATGCTCGCGCCGAGCGCATACGGGACAAAGACGCTCAACAGGGCGGCGGGCCGTCGTGACAGAAAGAAGACCTGAGACCGCCAGAAGTCCGCCTTGCGGGTCACGTACCGGACCTGCAGCGCACCCGGCACGTCATCGAGTTCCGGCGCCGGAGTCGGCGCGTCGAACGCTTCGGCCTGCGGCGGGGGCGGCCAGACGGCGGCGGCCTCCACCGAGGCTGTGTCCGTGCTTCCAGCGGTGTACGGGTTAGCGCGGAAGGCGCGGGCTTGCCCTTCAAAGGCCTGCGCCGTTTCCGCGTTGGCGAACGCGCGCTTCGGGACGACCAGCGCGTTTGTGGGCGTCATGTACAGGTAGAGGCATTCCTTGTCCGAGTCAATGTCGCGAATGTCGCCCCACGCGCGCTGGACGCGCTCCCGTTCCGTGACCACCTCCACGCCCTGCGGCCCGATCCGCATCCGCTTGGGCATGCTCAGGAGCGACGCATCGGTGACTTGCCGCACACTGAGAAACTTCTGCCCCCAGAGCAGGTAGGCGAGGAACAACGAGATGATCAGAAAGTTGACGAGCGTGTGCTGATGCACCGCGAAGATCAAACTCCAGACGCGCGGCCCCAGCCCGAAGGCAAACCGCCACTCGATGAGCAGTCGGATCACCAGCCACAGTTGAAGGACCCAGAGGGCCACGAACAAGCCGGTGCCGGCCCGTGTGAGCCAGCGCCACTTCCCCTTGCGGCTCATGTGGAACCGTTGGAATCCCCAGAGGTCTTCTTTCGTCAGCGTATAAGTCACTTCCACAGGCGGCATCCTTCCCGAAATCACGGCGGCAGTAAAACATTCACTGCCAGCACCGTGTTTCCCTGCTACTTTGCTAATTCACGATTGACTCCTTCACTGCCGAAGGCGAATCGGCCTCTTCCGCTTTCTGAGTTTTCTCTGTGTCTTCTCTGATGTAATCTCTGTAGTAGATTGCCCC
>CAZZVX010000170.1:0-10154 GCA_964657535.1 Armatimonadota bacterium
GTCACGGAGTGAGGGGGCGCGGCGTCCGTGAATTTGCCCCGCGTCACGGCGATCTTCGGCAGCGGGGCGAGTTTTTCCGTCGCCGAGGTCCGATACGCGCTCAGAAACGCGGGCGGTACGCGGAACCGGGACACGTCGAAAGTGACGCTGACGGCCTCGGCGGTGTTGTTGGTCGTCACAATCACTAACTTGCCCGACGCTGTGTTGTAAGCCGCGAGCGAATGGGCGTCGTCAATGTCTATCAGCGTGTCGCCGGGCCGGATAAACTTGGAGTAGTTCGCCAGCACGTAATACTTCTGATTGATCGTGTAGGCGAAATGCGGCGCTCCGTCTTCCGGGTTGACCAGCAGCCCCCAGCCGCCGCCGTCCACGGCCTGCCAGTAGACCCAGGCGGTCGGGCGCAGCAGCCGCATATCCGAAAGAATACGTTCGGACAGCGTCATGCCGGACGCATCGCCGTCGCCGTACTCGGACATCCACAGCCGCTTGCCGGAACTCTGCGCCAACCCGTTGAGCCGGGTGCGCGCCCGCCCGCCGTAGCTGTGCGTGTTGATCTGCGACAGCGCCGCCCTTGCCGTTGGGTCGTAAGAACTGAACGTCCCGACGGCCTCATCAATGCTGTTGTCGTCGGGCGAACTGACGGTCGTTGACAGATGCTTGGCCGCGAGCGCCGCGCCGACGGCCTTCACAATGGCGTTCTGCGCCGGGCGGTCAAAGTGGCACCCTTCCTGGCCGCCGCCGAGTTTCCACCAGCCCGAATCCGGCTCGTTGACCGGCTCCAAAGTGCGGAACGTCAGGCCCCACTGGTCATGGTAGTGCTTGACGACTTCCGTGAGATAGTCCGCGAAAGCGTCGTTGTATTTCGGGTCGAGGTTGTCGCCGCCGTTGGCCGCGCCGGTCACACTGCCGCTCTGAGTCATCCAGGAGGGTGGGGAATTGGAAAAGGCCTCGAACTTGTCCGTCCCTTTCTTGATGGCGGCGAACAGCACCCAGCGCTGGTTGAAGTCCACGTTCCAGTCCCACTGGCCGGGCGACGGCTCATAGCCCGGCACGGCTTCGCGCAAGTGCAAGTAGTGCTTGCCGGGCGCTTCGCCGCCGCCGATGTTGTACCGCACGACGGTCAGCCCCAGTCCCTGCACAGGATCGAATATCTTGTTGATGTAATCGCTTCGGTAAGGCTCCGGGAAGCCGCCGATCACGTTGGCCCACCACGCAAGCGATGTCCCCCAGCCCTCAAACGTCTGGTAGCGCCGGCCTGGATCCACCGTCGCCGTGTAGTCCGCCCGCGCCGGGGCGCGGCTGAGGAGCAGCAGGGCAATCACCAGCGTCGGCACTCTGAGGAGCGGCCTCATCATTGCGCCTCCGTGCGCAGAGACACGACGGCCTCTGCGAGACCGGGGGCCGTCAGCGTGACGGTGACGGGGCCGGGTGTTTTTGTCGCCTGGACGTAGCCGAGCAGCCGCCCCCGAAACGCTTTGCGGCGGCTGCTCTTGTAGTCCTCGTGGCTGTCGTGGTCGCCGCTTTCTAGGCCGATCAGCCGAGCCGGGCCGTCCACTGTCCAGGTGATTTCGGGGGCGGCGTCGTAGACGAGGACGCCGTCCGCGTCGGTCACCGTCACGCTGACGTGGGCCAGGTCTGCGCCGTCGGCGGTCAATGTTTCGGTGTCCGTTTCCGCCATCAGCCGCGCCGCCGGGCCGTGGGCGTGCAGGGCAGCGTCGGCAACTGTCGTCCCGCCGTTCCGGCCCCGAACCGTCAGTGTCCCCGGCTCATACGGCACGTCCCACCAGAGCGTGCCGCCTGGCGGCTCGGATCGGAGTTTGACGCCCAGACTGCGGCCATTGAGGGATAACTCAGCTTCGTCGCAGTTGGTAAAGCAGATGACGCGAATGGGCGTCCCCGGCGTCCCCTGCCACACGGGTTCCGCCTTCTGGTGCGTCCAGAGGGTGACGACCTCCTCGCCTGCCGGGATGTCGCGCGTGCCGATCCAGACCATCGGCCCGTCGGCCCAGAGGCTCTGACGATAAAAATACTCCGGCTTCGGGAATCCCGCCAGGTCCAGCAGGCCCGCACCGTTGCTGCGGGTCGGCCAGCGGCCCGCCTCGCCCAGATAGTCAATGCCCGTCCACAGAAACTGCCCGGAGATGTACGGATTGTCCGTGACGGCCTTCCAGAATTCCAGGCGCATCCCGTTCTCGCTGCCGTACAGGGTGCGGTTTGGGTAGCGCGCGTGGTCTTCGGCGTAGCGGTACTCTTGGTAGTTGTAGCCGACCACGTCCAGAGCGTCGGCCAGGCCGACCTCGTTGGCGATCAGCGCCGCCGAGAGCGCCGCCGTGACCGGGCGAGTCTCGTCGTATGATTTGGCGACCTCAACGAGAAGCCGGGCGATCTCGCCCAGGCGGTCCGCGTGGGGCAGATCGGGCCGGAAGCCGCGCCCGTAACTCTGGGGGTTCGTCCCCGTTTCTAAGATTTCGTGCGTGTAAGGGTCGTTCGGGTAGTCAACTTCATTGCCGATGCTCCACATGATGATGCTCGGATGGTTCCGGTCACGCAAAATCATGTCACGCAGGTCGGCCTCGGCCCACTCTTGAAAATGTTCGTGCGGGCCGTCCTTGCCTGGTGTGCCGACGTTCCACCCGGCGATCCACTTGTTCTTGCCGCCCTCCCATTCGTCGAACGCCTCGTCCTGGACCAGAAAACCCATCCGGTCGCACAGGTCGTACAACTCCGGCATATGCGGGTTGTGCGCCATGCGGACCGCGTTCACGCCGGCGGCTTTGAGCGTCCGCAGACGCCGCTCCCAGACTTTGACAGGGACGGCGGTCCCCAGCGCCCCGGCGTCGTCGTGCAGGCAGACGCCTTTCATTTTGAGGCTCTCGCCGTTGAGGAAGAAGCCTTCGTCGGCGTCAAAGCGAATGGTGCGGATGCCGACGGTCGTTTCTTCCGCGTCAATCTCGGCCTCGTCCTGCAAAAGCGCGGCGCGCAGCGTGTAAAGTTGGGGACTGTCCGGCGACCCTAGGCACGTCTCAGTGACCGTCAATAGGCCCTGCAGCGCCTGCTCCGTGCCGGGCGCGACGACGCTCGCCGTCGTGGTCGCCTGCGCGACGACTGCGCCTTCCGCGTCCCGCAGAGCCAGGGCGACCTGCACAGGCGCGGGCGTCTCGGTGCGGTTCTGCACCGTGACTTGCGTATGAACTTTGGCCTTGTCCGCCGTGACAACGGGCGTCGTGACGAAGACGCCCCAGGGCGCAACGCGGACAGGCCCGGCGGCGATCAGCCACACGTTCCGGTTGATGCCGGACCCGGTGTACCAGCGGGCGTCGCCGAAGTTCTGATGGTCCACGCGCACCGCAAGCGCGTTCTTGCCGTCCGGGTTCAGATACGGCGTCAGGTCGTACTCAAAGGAAATGAAGCCGTTCGGGCGCCTGCCCAGGGCGTGTCCGTTGATCCAGACCTCGCTGTTGCAGTAAACGCCGTCGAACCGAACGGCGACGCGCCGGGACGCGAACGCATCGGGCAGCGCGAAGGTCTTCCGGTACCAGCCGACGCCGCCGGGCAGGTACCCCGTCGCGCTGGCCCACCGGCTGTCGAACAGCCCTTCGATTCCCCAGTCGTGCGGCAGCGTCAGCCGCCGCCATCCCTCATCGCCGAAGTCCGAGACGTGCGCCCCCGGCACGTCGCCCCCGTGAAAGTCCCAGTCGTCATTGAAAAGCATCGTCTGAAGCACGCGAAATTCCCCCGCAACTCGTTGTGCAGGACTGTCCGATTTTCCTGCCCCGCGACCAAGATCGCTGGGTTTGAGTACGTCCGGGGGTTGCGTGAACGTTCCGTAGTCGCCGCTTGGCCGGTGACGGTCTCAGCCGCGCATATCCATGCCGCCGTCCACGGTGAGCGTGATGCCGGTGATGAACGACGCCAGATCGCTGAGCAGAAAGCAGGTCGCGCCGGCCACGTCTTCGGGCAGGCCGATGCGGCCCAGGGGGAACGACTTCGCCACCGCGTCGCGCCCCAGCGCGTCCAGGCTCGGCGCGGCCATCTCCGTCTCCGTCCACGCCGGGGCGATGCAGTTGACCCGGATATTATCGGGCGCGAGTTCCTTCGCCATCGAGCGCATGAACATGATCTGCGCGCCTTTGGACGTGGCGTAGGCGGAATACTCGGCGCTGCCGCGCTGGCCCGCTGTGCTGGTGTAGATGACGATACTGCCGCCCTGGGCCGACGCGCGCAAGTGGCGAGCGGCGGCCCGGACGGCCAGAAACGTCCCGCGCAGGTTGACCGCCATCGTCCGGTCCCAGAAGTCGGCGGTCATGTCCGGCAGGTACGCGCCCTCGAAGACGCCCGCCGAGACCACCAGCCCGGACAGCGGGCCGAGGCGCTCGACACTGGCATCTATGGCCCGCTCCAAAGCGCCGTCCTCGGCGACGTCCGCCCGCACGGTGAAGGCGTTCCCTCCCTTCGCCGTGATCTCTGCGGCCAGCTGCTCCGCCCGGTCGGCATCGTGCGCGTAGTTGATGCTGACGGCGGCGCCAGCGCCCGCCGCCATGCGCGCCGCCGCCGCGCCGATCCCCCGGCTGCCGCCCGCGATGAAGATGTGCCGCCCGCTGAGGTCAATCATACGCGCCCTGCCTGTGATTGCCGAGCAGGCGCAGTTGGCGCGGGTTCGCCGCCGCGAGAACGTCCGGGTTGAACTGCCAGGTCATGTAGGGCGAGAACTGCTGGGCGATGAATCGGTGCGAGTAATGCACCTGCAAGAGATACCGCGTCTGGTCGGCGGTCTGGTTTTTGCTGCCGGTGTGCCAGATCTCGCTGCGGAAGAACAGCACGTCGCCGGCCTTGCAGACGACCGGTTCAAGTTCTCTGCCGTGCCAGGTCGGCCGGGATTCACGGCCCCACGAAAGCGCGCGGCCTGATTTGTGGCTGCCGGGGATCACATAAGTCGGGCAGAGTTCTTCCGTGATGTCGTTGAGATAGAAATGGGCCGTGCAGAGATAGACCGGCAGGGTGAAGCGCGGGTCGGTCGCCATGTCTTCAGGCATTTCAACGAAGACGCGGTCGGTGTGGGGCGCCCAGCCGTCGTGGCCGGGGTGGCTGCGCCAGGCGGTCTGGCCGATGATGTGACACTCACTGCCCATCGTCGCTTCGGCCAGGTCAATGAGGCCGGGCCGGTCCAGAAACGACAGCCAGTACGGGTCGCGGTTGAAGACGCACTTGAAGTGGTCGGTCGCGCCTAGACTGTCGAAGCCGAACGGCTGCAGCGCATCAATTCGAGCGCGGGCGGCGGCGCATTCGCCCGGCGTCAGCACGTTCGGGACGAGCGCGAAGCCGTCCCCGTGCAGGGCCTGCGTCATGCCTGCTACGTCGTCCTGGGCGGACGTCTTCTGCCGATACGCGAACGGCGCTTCTGTCATCAGTGTCATAGATCGGTCCTCCTCAGACGGTCAGCATCCGGCCGTTCTCCATGACGGTCGGGAAATGGTCGCCGGTGAGCGGCTCGCCCGGCGAGACGTGGATGTGATGCTCCACCAGGTGGCTCCTGTCGGTCGGCTCGTAGCGCGTCCAGCCCGGCATATAATGCACGGCGATAGCCGGGCGCGGCCTGTCCGAACGGTTGGCCGGAGCGCCGTGCCACGTCCGGCAGTGGTGGAAGACGACGCTCCCCGCCGTCACTTCGCACGGAACGACCTCGACCGTCTCCCCGTCCGGGACGAACGCCGGGTCGTGCGCGGGCGAGTAGTCGGGATTGATGCCGATGGTGCCGTCTTTGTATTGGCCCCACCGGTGGCTGCGCCGGACCATGCTCATCGCGCCGTTCTCCACGGTCGCGTCTTCCAGCGCGACCCAGGCGCTGACCAGGTCGGCGGGCTGGATGACCGGCCAGTAGGGGTGGTCCTGGTGCCAGACCGTCGGCCCGCCGATGCGCGGCGGCTTGAGCTGCATCTGGTCGTGCCAGACGCGCACGGTGTCCGTCCCCATGAGCTGCGCGACCAGCGGGACGATGGCCGCGTTGTACAGGTGTTCGCGGAAGGCCGCCTCCGCTTCCCAGACGTTGACGACCTGCGTGACGACCGAGTCGTCGCTGCCGCCGAGGTTGCGGATCGCTTCCGGCGAGGCGGCGCTTTCCCCGGACAGCACGCGGGCCAGCGACGCCCGCAGCGCGCCGAGTTGATCGTCGGTCAGCACGCGCCCGTAGTTGAGGAAGCCGTTCTCCCGGAACGAGCGCACTTGGTCGTCCGTCAGCATAAGATACTCCTGAGAAGTTGCTGCCGGAAGTGTAGCACAGAGACAACTCTCTGTCGAGAGACTGTTCCGCGAAAAAATGGGACTCCGCCGAGACACGATGAGGCTGAGGGCATCGCGTTTTCTGCCGGGGCAGTGGAATGCCCCGGCATCCGAGAACAGAACGACCCTGGACGACGAGGCTGAGGGCATGATTTGTGCCACGGGCCGGCAAGCAGGCGAGTTCAGGCCGCCGCGCCGGCGAGCGCTTTTTCCTGCTGTGCCTCATGCCTGCCCTCGGCGAACTCCTCAATGAGTTTGGCGCTGAAGGCCGGGATGTCGTCGGGCTTGCGGCTGGTGATCAGTCCGCCGTCGGTGACCACCTGCTCGTCCACCCAGTTCGCGCCCGCGTTGCGCAGGTCGGTCTGGAGGGACGGCCACGAAGTCAGGGTGACGCCGTCCACGACGCCCGCCTCGATCAGCGTCCAGGGGCCGTGACAGATCGCGCCGACGGGCTTGCCCGCCGTAAAGAACGCCTTGACGAACTGCACGGCTTCGGGGATGACGCGCAGTTTGTCCGGGTTGGCGACACCGCCCGGCAGCAGCAGGGCGTCGTACCCGTCCGCGTCCGCCGCGTCCAGCGCCAGATCAACCGGGAACGTGTCGCCGGGATCGTCATGCTGCACCGCCCGGACCTGCCCCTGCGCGGGCGAGATCAGCGTCGTCTGCGCGCCCTCGGCTTCCAGCGCCTGGCGCGGCCCCGTCATCTCCACCTGTTCAAAACCGTCCGTCACGAGGATGGCGACTTTCTTGCCGTTTAATTTTCCAGCCATGAGTGTTTGTCCTTTCTGAACACCGGTTGCGTAGGGTCATTCGGTTTTCGACATGGCCTTGCGCTCCCAGGATTTCAATCCTGGGAAAACAGGATCGCGTGACCGGTCTCGTCCTATTCCCAAATGCGTCCCGTTCCCTAACGGAGCAAGCATGGGCGCCGCCCACACAAACAGGCATTGGTCCCGTCGCGGTTATTGAAATAAATTCAGTCGCCGACAGAGAATCGGCTTGACAGACTGTGCAGAATATGTCAGAATGCAGACTATTAAACAAATCACTTTGATTTAATCGGGAATCGGCGATGATGCGAACTGCGGGAAAGAGCGGGGCCGCCGGATCAGGGGCGCAAAAACTCACCGGGACGAACATCGAGTTTGCCCACTTTTACAACCAGCGCGTCGTACTGGAAACGGTGCGCCTGCACGGGCCGATCTCGCGCGCCGAGATCAGCGGGCGCACGTCGCTTTCCGCGCAGACCATCTCGAACCTTGTGGACAAACTCCTGGAGCGCGGCGTCCTGGCGCTCGGCGAGCGGCGCAACGGGCGGCGTGGGCAGCCGGCGGTCGAGATAGACATTAACCCCGGCGGCGGGTACGGCGTCGGCCTCCATCTGGACCGGGACCACCTCACCGGGGTGCTGCTTGACCTGGCCGGGGCCAGTCTGCAGACGGTCCACCGGGAATGGAGTTTTCCCTCGCCGGAGGAAGCGATCCCGGCGATGGTCGAGACTGTGAACGCTCTGGTCTCGGAACAGGGCCTGCGCGTGTCCGACCTGTGGGGCGTCGGCCTGGCCCTGCCGGGGCCGCTTGATGTCCGCGCCGGGAGCCTGGTGAACCCGCCGAATTTCCCCGGCTGGAACGGCGTCCCGATCCGCAGCCTGTTGTCCGAGCGGCTGGACACGCCGGTGTTTCTCGACACCGACGCCACCGCCGCCGCCGTCGGCGAGCGGTGGTTCGGGCGGGGCCGGGACGTCCACGACTACTTTTACGTGTTCTTCGGGATCGGCCTGGGCGGGGGCATGATCCTGAACGGGAAGCCTTACCGGGGCGCGTTCGACAATGCGGCCATGTTCGGCCACCTGCCGGTGGAACCGGGCGGCGCGCGGTGCGGCTGCGGCGGTCAGGGGTGCCTGGAACTGTCCGTGTCGCTCGCGTCCCTGTACGCGGCCCTGCACGCGCAGGGCCGGAGCGCCGAGAACGTCACCGACCTGGTGACGCTGCTGGACGCGCAGGACGCGGCGATGCGCGACTGGCTTGAGCGGGCGGCGCAGCGGCTCGTGCCGGCGCTGATTACGGTGGAACACCTGCTCAGCCCGGAAGCGATCCTTTTCGGGGGACGGCTTCCTATCCCGCTGCTGGATTGGCTGCTGGAACGCCTGGACCAGCTCCTGCCCGGCGTACAGATGCGCGCGCTGGCGCACCACCCGCTTCTGGCACGGGCCAGCGCCGCCGAGGACGCCGCCGCGCTGGGCGCGGCGACCCTGCCGCTGTTCGAGGCGTTCACGCCCGGCCAGGGCATCCTGTCAAAATAAGGACGCTATCGAGATCATTATCTGAAAGGGGACTGTTCATGTCTACATCATCCCGAATGCCCTCACGACGAGGCTTCACGCTTATCGAACTGCTCGTGGTGATCGCTATCATTGCGATCCTGGCGGCTATTCTTTTTCCTGTCTTCGCCAAAGCCCGCGAGAAGGCCCGGCAGATCAGCTGCGCCTCCAATGAGAAGCAGCTGGGGCTGGCCTTCTTCCAGTACAGCCAGGACTACGATGAGAAATTTCCCATCGGAGCCTATCCGTTCAACGGAATTTACGTCGGTGCTGGGTGGGCAGGCGAGGTCTATCCTTACGTCAAAAGTATCGGCCTGTACAAGTGTCCCGACGACCCGACGACGGGAACGGCGGCGTATCCCGGCGTCGTCAGCTACGCCATGAACATGGAGGTCGCGCGCCAGGACAGCAACGGCGGCGTCAACCGAATCGGCGGCGCGTCGGCGGGGATGCAGGGCGTCTCGTCCACCGTGCTGCTGTTCGAGATTCGCGGCGACGGCGGCGTGAATATCACCGATCCCCAGGAAAAAGGCGGCGTACTCCCGTCCGGCGGCGGCAACGGACTGACTTTCGCCGGCGCGCGGTGCGACTTTAGTGGCAATGAAAACGCCAACACGCCTTTGGAAACCGGGTATCTGAACGGAGCCGTTTCCAACAATGCGTCCTACGCCACTGGTTTCGATAGCAAGCCGGGCGGATTGCACACGAACGGGTCGAACTATCTGTTCACGGACGGCCACGCCAAATGGCTCCTGCCGGGCAACGTTTCCCCCGGCAGCACGGCGGGCATTCCGACGAGTACGCAGATTGATGGGCAGTACGCCGCCGGAACGCAGGGGACGTTCGCGAACGGCACCACTCACCCGGCCGCGACGTTCAGCCCGATCTAACGCGCCTCCGGCCCGGCGGTCCTCAGCAGCGTACTGCTGAGGACCGCGTCGACGGTCTTAGGGCGTGTAGAGAGATCGCTCGTCAGATTGCCCGGCGACTAAAGTCGCGGCTAAAGATCATGAAGTCCACCTTCGTGGACTCAGATTGAGCCTGCGAAGGCAGGGTTTGTGCTCTTGTTGGCGCGGTTTCAACCGCCGGCCAATACTTTCTCGACACTCCTAAGATGCGCCCGTGACCCCTATGAATGTCAAGACCGTCTACGTCGTCTTCAAGTGCCATCTGGATGTCGGCTTCACGGACACGCAGGCCGCCGTCATCCGGCGCTACTTCGACGAGTATCTGCCGAAAGCGCTCGATACCGCCGAATCGCTTCGCAGGGCCGACGGCCCGGAGCGGTACGTCTGGACGACCGGCTCCTGGCTGATCTCTCAGTATCTGGGACAGGCGACCCCGACCCAGCGGCGGCGCGTGGAGCGGGCGGTGGACGCCGGCGACCTCGCCTGGCACGCGCTGCCGTTCAGCTGGGAGACGGAGATGCTCGACGCGCCGCTCCTGGAGGCGGGGCTGCAGATCTCCGCCGCGCTCGACCGGCAGTTCGGGACGAAAACGACCGGCGCGAAGATGACCGACGTCCCCGGCCACACGCGCGGGCTAGTCGGCCCGCTCG
>CAZZVX010000171.1:0-10092 GCA_964657535.1 Armatimonadota bacterium
GGCGGCCCCGGCGGGCGTGGGCGGCCTCGCGGGCGATCATCTCCATGAGGCGGTCGCGCATGTTGACCGGGGCGACCAGAAGTTTGCGGTACTTCTTCTGGCGCGAGTAGCCCGTCAGGAGGTTGAAGAGTTCGGACACATCGGCCCCGATGTCCGGGCGGGTGGTGAGCAGAGACAGGTCGGTGTAGGTGCGCGCCGTGATGGGGTTGTAGTTGCCCGTCCCCAGATGCACGGTGCGGCTCAGTCCGCCGTCTTTTTCTTTACGGACGACCAGGGCGACCTTGCAGTGGGTCTTGAGTCCCAAGAGGCCGTAGACGACGTGGACGCCGGCTGTTTCCAGAGCGCGCGCCCACTCGATGTTGTTCTCCTCGTCGAACCGAGCCTTGAGTTCCACCAGCACGGCCACCTGCGTGTCGTCGTCGCGGGCCTCGGCCAGCAGTTTCACGATGGGCGAGTTGCTGCCGACCCGGTACAGCGTCTGCTTGATCGCCAGAACGCCGGGGTCGCGCGAGCCGGCCCGAATCAGCTCGATGATCGGGGCGAACGAGTCGAACGGGTGGTGCAGGACCAAATCCTGCTGGCCGACGGTGTCCAGGATGTTCGCGCCGGGGTCGGCGAGTCCGGGCGGCGTGTAGGGGACCAGGGGCGGGTCTTTCAGGTCGGGCCGGTCGAGTTTATAGAGCTGCATGGCGTCGGACAGGCCGAGCGGGCCGGGCAGCGCGTACACGTCCTGCGGGTCCACGAGCAGGTTTTCGACCAGCAGTTCGCGGACGCGGGCGGGCATCTCCGCGCTGACTTCCAAGCGGCAGACGTCGCCGAACTGGCGTTTCTGCAGGCTCTGCTCGACCGACTCCAACAGGTCGGAGGCCTCGTCCTCGCGAATCTCCAAATCCGCGTCCCGCGTGACCCGGAACGGGTAGCTTTCCTGCACCTGCAGGCCGGGAAAGAGCGTGTCCAGATTGGCCGCGATGACCTGTTCCAGCCAGACGAAGCAGCGGGCGTCGGCGGCGCTGTCGGGACACGGCACGAGGCGGGGCAGCACGCCGGGGACCTTCATGCGGGCGAAGCGCTCCCCCAATTGCGGGTCGCGGACGACGACGGCCAGGTTCAGACTCAGGTTGGAGATGTGCGGGAACGGGTGTCCCGGCCCCAGGGCGAGCGGCGTCAGGACCGGGAAGACCTCGCGCAGGAAATAGTCGCGCAGGGCGCGCTGCTGGGTGCGCGAGACTTCGGCGTAGTCCACGATGGTGACGCCGGCGGCGGCGAGTTCCGGCAGCAGGGCGTCCTGGAAGATGGCCCCGGCGGCGGCCAGCGACGGCGCGGCCTGGGCGCGGATGAGCGACAGTTGCTGGAGGGACGTCATGCCGTCGGGGGTCGCCTCGGAGACGCCCGACGCGGCCTGCTGCTGGAAGCCGGACACGCGCACCATGTACCACTCGTCGAGGTTGGAGTGGAAGATGGCGACGAACTTGACCCGCTCCAGCAGGGGGTGGGACGGGTCGCGGGCCTCGCCCAGCACGCGCTCGTTGAACGCCAGCCAGGACAGCTCGCGGTTCAGGTACAGCGCGGGGTCGTCCAGCGCGGGCGCGGGGTCCGTCTCATCCTCGTGCGCCGGCGGCGACGCGCCGTTGGCGTGGGGCGCGTGATTCCCGTTCCGGGCGGGAGCGTCGGCGTCCGGCAGTTTATCCGTCGGCGAGAGTGTGTCCATGATATCTCCCGTTTCTCGCGCGGGCGGCAATTTTCCTGCATGAATTGGGCCTGACGTGAAGAAGGGTCTGGGCGTCGTGGCGTTTTTGGATGTCGCCGAGGCGCTGAACCTCGGCCCCAGCAATATAAAAAACGCAGATCGCTCGTCAACCCGTGGTTAAGATTCCGTGACAATATGCAATAATAGTATCAGAAGCGGCCTGCATTCCGAATTGTCGCCTCCCCTACCCAAACGGGGCTTTGTACGGATGTGTGCGTTCGGCGTTTCCGATAGGATGCAGGCCAGTCTTTTTCTCTTCCCCGTTGTTCCCTCACGGCCACAGTAAGACAGAGACTTCCCGGTGTGCGATGATGCGCCGAAACACGTCCGACTGCCGTTTGTCCTGGTGACAGGCGCGGGCGATGGCTCCGCAGACCATGTCCGCCAACTGCAGCAGGTTGTCGCTGTGTGACGGCTTCATCCCGACTTTCTTGATCCGTCGCCCGCCATCCCCCGGTTCATTCATCTTCTGCTTGAGCGAGGCCGCCAGTTGCCTCTTGAACGACGGCGAAGACCTGGAACGGGTAGCCGCTGACCGCTTCGAGAAACCGTCGGCGCTGTGTGTTGCTGCTCTCATTGAAATGGAACTCGCCCTTGCCTTGCGGCAGGCCCATCTCGGCGCGTAGGGTGTCGATCCGTTTCGAGGCGGCTTCCGCGTCGGCGTGGTCCGGGAACACCACGAGCGTGAGCGTGAATTCTCCGCTCGATCCCTGCCCCAACTTGAACCCGGTGTCGCCCGAATCATCCACGAAAACTAACATATCCCTCAGTTCTGCCTACAAGGGTTGGTACGAACTAATCTGCCGAGAATTAAGAAAAAATGAGGACGGGAACAGCGTTCCCGTCCTCATCGCTCAGGCTTGCGGAGGCTGGCCCTTCTTATTGTCGGTAACGACAATGCGGAAGGCTTTTTTACCGTAAGTCTTTGCGTAGATGATTCGCCCGTCTTTCAAGCGGATGTACGGGCGATAGATGATGTGGGAACCATCCGGGGTTCCGTGATATGGCTTGTTAGCCATTGGCGTCAACCAGGGGGCTGCTGGGGCCTTCAGACAACAGCCCTTTCTCCTAGTTGTTTTTATCCGCAACCTCTGGTATAATTTACTTTCCACAGCAAATCACATTAGGCCCGGTTGCGAATCCTGTTTGCCATCGAGGCAAATGTGTGGGAGAAAGAGTGGTTAGGGCCTCCTGACCGCTCTTTTTCTTTTACTCCTCTAGTTGCTTTTCTTCCGAATCTTTGCTTGTCTTGCGAGGCTTGCCGGACATAAGATCAAACGTCAGATAACCCGTTTCCTCGTCGCGTGTCAGGCGGTAACTACAGGTCTGCTCTACATCCAAGCCGAAAAAATCGATAAAGCTTCTCGCTGCGACATGCGCCCCCGTCTGGCGCTGTTGTAGTTTGCGTGCGCCCTCTGCCTCAGCGTCGTTCGTTAATTCTATTCCGATACGCTTTAACTCAGGATCATAGTATAGCACACAGTACTCAAATGAGTCTAATACGTAACGTCGCGTCGTTCCCTCATTAAAACTTATTGCCCCCGATACGCTCAGGCTAACTTTCGGTGCGTATGACCGTCCTGTTCCCGTATATTTTACAAATGCTATCTTGACCACCCCCAAGCTTTGAAAATAGCACCGAAATTACGGACTGCCGTCCTTCGGCAGTTCCTACATTTAGTGCGTTCGGCTATTGTATCACACTAAATGTAGTCTGTCAACGGGCAGGACGAATTTTGCCGAGATTCGCTTATGTTTTTTTGATAATTGCTTTGCCCCGTAGTGTTATAAAAACTGCGCCTAGTTGTGTCCAAAATGGATTTTGAACTCCTATATCTATTATTGATATTCGCTCGTTATCCCTCCACAATCGCAATCTCTTCGTCCGTCATCCCATACAGTTCGTAAACCAAGGCGTCAATCTGCCCGTCCAGCGCCGCGCATCGCCTGTCCCAATACTTCGTGTCCCGGTCCGCCAGCACCTTCGCTTGTTCCTGCTTGGCCGTGAGCAGCAAATGATGCTCACGCTACGTTTGCACGTAACCACTCAGCCACAATTTGCCTATATACAATAAAAGTAAGTTCCTCAGCAGTGAGATGTAAGTCCTTACAGATTGAAGGCAAGTTTTTTTGAAACTCTAGATATCTATTTGCAACAAAGACGCCGCCAACAATAGGTCTTACAGTCGTATTTATTAGCCACCTAGTTGTGACTTTTATAGCCTCCAAAGGATCATTATCATGGGTTTCTATATCCTGTCCAGCAATATCTGAAATGAAAGCCTGATAGCGATATTTTCTTCGATCTAAGATAAGGCACTTCTTATCTTGATGTGGACCAGTGCCAAACTCTTGGCATCCGATGAACACGCCTAACTCTAGCGGCATATTGAAACGAGGTAAAAATTCTCCGCCTAAGTTGGTTGACTCAGTTCTTGAAATATCGTGAACACTGTACATGCATTCACTAATGAGGTGCTTTATAAATTCGAAGCGTGAGGCTCCAGCATTAATGTTTTCTTGAGCACATCGGGCCTGAAAAGCTGCATGATGAATAGCAAAGATTACTGCATGAAAGACCGGTAGATATTGGTCATCAAAGGGGCAGTTGATGAAAACGTTATCGTCATACCCGTCACAAACGGCATTTCTTCTCGGCATCATTCAACCCCCTACTGTAACCCAGACGCCTTACGCACTGCATCTAGCAGTCTCTTCGGGTCCAGCCCACCCGACTGGTTCGGGGTGATCTTCGGTATGTCATAGTGTGAGGCTTTGATGAGTTCAATGTGTTCATCAGTCAGTTCATAAAGTCGTGCGATCATCGCTTCAATTCTGGCGTCTATAGAAGCGCACTTGCGCTCATACAAGGCTTTGTTTTGGTCTGTCACAGCATCCGCCCATTGCCTTCTCGCGGGAATCATTTGCCGGACCAGCTGGCAGAGTGTGTCATGAAGAGTTTTCTCTTCAGGAACATCGAAAGCGATCTGGCGGATTGGCAGGCTGCGGATGAAACGCGACTCGTAACTGAACCAGCCTCCGCGCATCTGCGTAGCGGTCTGATGGATATACCATTCGAGAAGCTGGCTGTTGAGAAGACCAAGCAGATATTCGGAAGAGTAGGGTGGCTTTGGAAGGATGCCGTAACCGCCGGATACACCGCCGGTAAAGAATGCTTCGCCTGTTTCATCCAGCGAATAGGCAGAGTGGGGTGCAATGTCCGGGGTAAAGATTTTAGGTAGCGGCATGACGTCAAGTGCTTGAACTCGCCCATAGCCATACCACTGATCGCCGCGCATTTTTCCATGTTCGCGTTCTTCTAAATAGTTTTTATTGTCTTCCAAGTATTTCCAGGTCGCCGGGTAGCGTTTCTCAAACGAGGCTATCGTTATGAGATGCGCTGTTCCGGCGTCACTGGCGTAAGGGAATAAAATTACCCTGTTTGTTTGTGATAGCAGATAACGCTTGCTATCACCGCCCTTAATTAGTGGGTGAAGCAGGTTAGGTTCCAGCCAATACTCGCTTTCTGTCTGTCTGGAAAAGACCCTTACAAGGCCGTTCCTGCGCTCACGCTCATCTAAAATGTAGACTTTGTCAGCACTGGTTTTGATGCCCTGGAAGATGCGGATGGTGACATCCTCTAATGGAATTGTCAGTGGGCGGGGTAAAGTCTCCCTTAGCTTTTCCATCAACGCCTGGTTAGGACCAATCACAAAGTTCCAGTTACCTTCGGGAACGCTTTCATTCGGTATGGTGCTTTCCGCTGCCGGTTTTCCTGCCCGCCATTGATCGAGATTGTCGACGCGGACAAGATGAAATTTCTCTGTACGGCTTTTGTTGAGGAAGAGAAGGCTTGTATAGGTCGTCGCACCAGTAAAAATCTGTTCATGCCCAAAGTGAACAATCTCGGAGAGATTCCGCCCTTGTGCTATGAGTTGGCGTAGTGCAGCCCCATACTGAGCATTGAAAAATTTATGCGGAACGATATAGCCCATTTGTCCGGTGGCTTTGAGAAGCTGCAAAGCACGCTCGACAAAGACGACATACAGATCATAATTGCCTTTTTTTGCGGTGAGGTAGTGCTCTCGCAAATACCCAAGCACCGCTGGCATCACCTCTTGTAGTGTCTGAATGCGTATATAGGGCGGGTTGCCGACAACGGCATCAAAGCCACCGTTCTTCATGATTAGTGGAAATGCGGACGAAAAATCGAGCGGATTATATCTGACTTCCTCATCTTCGTCTGCAAACATATCCCAGCCGACAAGTGAGTTTCCGCAAACGATATTATCCGTCAGAGTCGGCAAAAGCGCGCCACTGAGTACCTGTTGGTCATGGGCGCTGGCGGTCGTTTCCTCTTCCAGAAGTTTGAGATACAGCGACAGTTGAGCCACTTCCACGGCTTGGGCGTCAATGTCCACGCCCCAAATGTTGGCGAGCAGGATGTCGCGCTTCTGGAGAAGGGACAGCCGGAAAACGCCATCTTCTTGCAGACAGGCCGCCTTACGTGCCTCGGCGGCACGGCCCCGCGTCTTGGCGTTGTAGAAGTCCGTGTGATAGCGCAGCAGGGTGTCGTACACCCCCAGCAGGAACGAGCCGCTGCCGCAGGCGATGTCGGCGAAGCGCAGCCCGGCAATCTCGGCGGGAGTCTTCCCCGCGATCTGCTTGCCCACCGTGTTCTCCACGATGTAGCGCACGATGTAATCCGGCGTGTAGTAGACCCCGCCCGCCTTGCGGACTTCCGGCTTCTGGTCCACCTTAGCGTCCGCGCCATCCACCACGATCACGTTTCCCAGGAAACGCTCGTAGATGCTGCCCAGGATGTGGATCGGGATTTCGTTGAACAGGTACGGGGAATTGTCCGACGCGAGCTGATCGCAGATGTCCGAAAACACGGCGTCGGCGGGCGCATGAAAGGTCTTTCGGTCAATCAGGTGCTCTTTGAAGATGTTGCCGTTGTACACCCGGTCCAGGCGCGGGCGCTCCGCGAGGAACGCGGCCCAGGCCGATGGCTTATGCACGAAGCCGGACACCATCGGCGTCGGCTCGATCAGCTTGTCTTCCAGGAACCGCAGGAACACGAGGCGGTCCAGCACCCGCTGGGTGCATTCGGTCAGCGTCTCGCTGTCCAGATTCGGGTTTGCCGCGTGGAACGCCCTGGCAAGCTGCCCCCGGTAGTCGTCCAGGTCCCGCAGGAAAGACTCGTCAATCCCGATGAAGCCGCCCAGGTCCAGGCGGCGCTGCCCGCCCCGCCCCGGCGCGCGCTTCAGGTGGTCGGTGACGTACTTTTCCAGCGACCGGTCGGCGACCGCCTCGCGGCTGAACAGCCAGTAGATTTCGGCGAACTTCGCCGGGTCGGCGTAGTCGGTGTAGCGGTACTGCTTCACCGCCGCGTCCAGCGCCGTACCAATATCGGGCCGCGCCCGGCAATCCAGAACGTGGAACTGCTCGAAGTCCATCAGCACGGCCAGCGGAGTCTGCCGGTTCCACCCGTAGCGGATCGTCTGGAAATAATCCTGGCTGTTGCGGATTTCCCGGCTTGGCTTTTTCGCCTCCACGAAGAAGCGTACCGTCTCGAAGTCCGGCGCAAGAGCGAACGAATAGTCGGCCCGCTTGCGCCCCTCGGCCATCGTCACGCCCCGCTCAACCTTGACTTCCTGCGCGTAGGGGTTGCGCTGCGTCTCGTGGGTCACGTCCCACCCCAGCGCCTTCCAGAACTTGTCTATGAAGTCCTGCCGCGCCTCCTGCTCCTGGTACTGCGCCGAGAGATAATAGTCTTTCTTGTCGCCGAAGGTACTGACCAGCGGCTGGACCTCCGCAAAGGCCCCGTCAAAGGTGTCTGCCATAGCGTGACTGTTTCCCCGCGCCTTTCTCCGAATCCTCCCATTTTGGGAGGACCCTGCGAAGTGAGGCACGAACGAAGCAAGGAGGTGGGTCAGCGAGCCGAGGCGGGTTTTTGCGAGTGCTTCTCCCCGGCACGGGCAGGAATCGCGGCGGCGGACGGGGAATCAAGCCCCGGAATGTCAGACCGGACCCGGACAGAAAGGACCGCCTCATGCCACCAACTGCCTGCCGACTCGCCATTGTGATGGCCGCCGGACTCTTCGCCGCCGCGCCGTGCCTCGCCAAGCCCGCCAGACAGCACCCCGCCCGGCCCCGCCCGGCCACGCCGCCCGGCGGCGCCAACCAGGTCCAGGGGCTGAACGGCAAGGTCGGCGACGTGCTCTTCGACGGCCACTGGCGCTTCCAGGTGCTCTCCCTCGCCCCCGCCGCCACCTACACGCTGTCGGTGCCGTCGAGCGAGCAGGACTACGCCAAGTTCCACGACACCGCCGAACTGGACAACGCCACGCACACGTTCACGCCCAAGGAGGGCTACACGTTCTTCGCCGTCAAGTGCCACGTCAAGAACGGCCAGAAATCGACGGAGCAGATCGACGGCTATTTCAACGACCCCAAGACCGCCCTGACCGACGACAAAGAGAACTCCTACCCGCCCATCGTCTACGATATGTTCT
This sequence comes from Armatimonadota bacterium, assembly GCA_964657535.1. Lineage (GTDB taxonomy): Bacteria > Armatimonadota > Armatimonadia > Armatimonadales > Capsulimonadaceae > CAZZVX01. Next base: position 8,266 of record CAZZVX010000171.1, read on the forward strand.
CGAAAGGCCTCTGGACCACAAAGGAACTGCTGCCCGGCTCGGGGGAGGACCTGACCCTGCTGTTCGCCGTGCCGACCGGCACCACCCCGAAGGACCTGGTCTTCACGCTCAAGAACTATTCGGACCACGCCACGCGCAACGTCCGCGTCTCCCTCGCCCCGAAGGCGTGACACCCCCGCGCCTTCTTCGGCGGCAAGGGCCTCGGCAGGTGCGCCGGAGTCCTTGCCGCCTCCCACACCCCCTCCGGCCAACAATCCCGGCCTCCCGCCGGTCCCCCTTCCCTCTGGGGAGGGGTGGCCGAGGAACGAGGCCGGGGTGGGTTTCCTGCCGAGTAGGGAGGCAGGAAAACCCCGTCCCCCCGCCGAACAATGCGCCGGAGACTTCTCCGCGCACGAATTGAGAAGGAACACGCCTCGTTGAAAGTGCGGGTGTTCGGCGGGCAGAGCGACTGAAGCATGAGGCTGGCATTTGCGGACGAATCCGGGAATACGGGCTTTCAATTTCACCGCAACTCGTCTCCCTTCTATGTCATCACCCTGGTTCTCTTCAGGAGCGAAAAAGAGGCCGAAGAAGCGGGGGCGCGCATCGAAGCGCTGAAAGCGGAGATCGGCAAGCCCGCGATGGAGTTTCACTTCACCAATACCGACGACCTCAACCGGCAGAAGTTCTTCCGCGCCCTCCGAGGCGCAGAATTCACGGTCTTTGCCGTTGTCTGCGACAAAACCAGACTGCAAACCTTGAAAGGCAAGCATGAGGAGTTGCTGATGACTGCCTTCGGGGCGGCACTGGAAGGAGCGCGGGATGCAGGGCTGCTCCATGCGACCAGCCTGAAGTACGACGAAGCGGGGGGAAATGCATTCCAGAAGAAGCTCGCGTCCGGCCTCCTGGCGAAAATCAATGGGGCGGAGCCGGGCCGGTACATCAGCCGGTGCGAGCCGCAACGGTCCAAAGGCAACGCCCTGATCCCTTTGGCCGACATGGTCTGCGGCGCGATTGCGCGGCCCTACAACAAGCCGCAAAGACAGGACGGAGACTACCGGGAACTGATAAAGCACCGAGTAAACTCGGTGCTTCTGTGGCCGTAAAAATTGTCCCTGGTTTCTATCGGATTGGCCGAACGCGCCGCCACACCTGCCTCAGCCCCGTTTGGGTACGGGGAGGTGACTATTCAAAACCAGGGCGATTTGGTTCTATTATGGCACAAAATGATCCAGATTGCATCCCCCGGAGGCCTCGCCGCGCACGAATTGGGAAGGAACACGCCTCGTTGAAAGTTTGGCCGGCACTGACGGCGGTTCTCGCTCTGGTTTTCGCCCCGCTCCCGCCGCTGACGGCGCAGGAGAACGTCACGCTGCCCGACGCCGCCCTGGGAACCGGCGGCGGGGCCGGGACGCGCCTGCCCGACGGCTGGCTCGTCACGCCCGCCGGGAAGCAGATTCCCCTGCCCGGCGACCTGCCCCTCAAAATGGCCCTCAGCCCCGACGGCAAGTACCTGCTCGTCAACACCGGCGGCTGGCACGACCAGAACGTGGACGTGATTGACCTGGCGACCGACCAGGTCGTGCAGAGCGCGGACGTGGACAAGGACTGGGCCGGGCTGTGCTTTGATACAAGCGGGCGGGATGTCTTTGTCGCCAGCGGCCAGGTCTACGACAAGCCGCTGCTCAACCAGGCCGTGCAGCAGGGCCAGACGCCGAACCGGCTGGCCGCCATGCAGCGGAGCGTGCTGCACCTCGGCTGGGAGGCGGGCTGGCTGACCACCAAGCCCGACGTGTACATCCCCGAACTCGACGGCGAGGAGCGCTGGACGGCGGGCCTGGCGGCGGG
>CAZZVX010000172.1:0-9912 GCA_964657535.1 Armatimonadota bacterium
AGTACGGGTAGTATAGGAGTAGAGTAGAGGGGGTCTGCGGGGGGCGATTTCGGGGGGCGGGATTGGGATGGACTGTGGTATCTTTTAGGAGTTGACGGGGTGGGTTGACATTCTCGGCGGCAGGATTTATAATGGGCGCACGCACTCAACGAAGGAGCAACCCAAACCCATGCCCACTCTGTCTCGCCTGCGAACACTCACGCTGACCGGCACCGCCGCCGCCCTCGCCCTCGCCCTGCTGGGGGCCGTCCGGCCCGCCCACGCGCAGACGGTCCTGCCCGCCGACAAGCCCGCCCCGATTGGGGCCATCCGGGGGGGCGTCTACTTCCCGTTCAACAGCGCCGCGAAGAACGAGATCGGCAAGACCCTGTACGGCGGCGGCCTGGACTACACCGTGCAGCAGCAGCGCGGCGTCAGCCGCACCAACCTTTCGCTGGACTACATCGAGCGCAGCAGCGGCGGCAACAACCTGCGCATCATCCCGCTGACGGTCAGCGAGTTCAGCGAACAGCAGGGGAGCAGCGGCGTCCGCCCGTACCTGGGCTTCGGCGCGGGCGTCTATTTCGTCCACGTCAAGGTGCCGGACAACTTCGATGTGGAGCAGACCAAGAACGCGACAGCGCTCGGCGGGTTCGTGGCGGCGGGACTCGACCTGCCGGACAACTTTCTCGTGGAGGCCCGCTACCACATCATCCAGAGCGAAGGCGGGATCAACCCCAGCGGCCTGCAGGTGATGGCCGGCATCCGGTTCTAAAGACCCCGTGCAATTCACAGACACGCACTGCCACATCAACCATGAGGACTTCGATGGGGACGGGCCGGAGGCTCTCCGGCGCGCACGGGACAGCGGCGTGACGCGGCTGCTGGTGATCGGCTATGACGAGGCCAGCAGCCGTCGCGCGGCGGAGATGGCGGCCGCCCCCGGACTGTACGCCGCCATCGGCATCCACCCCGAAGCCGCCGGGGAATGGGGCGACGACACGGCGGCGCGATTGCGCAAACTTTGGGAGGCCAATCCCGGCAAAGTCGTCGCCTGCGGCGAGATCGGGCTGGACTACCACTGGGACACCGTTCCGCGCCCGCAGCAGCAGAGCGTCTTTGCCGCGCAGATCGCGTGGGCGCAGTCCCTGCGGCCCGACTTGCCGTTGATTATCCACTGCCGGGACGCGCAGGACGACGTTCTGGCCGTTCTCGCCGAAGGCCGCTCCTCGGCCCCGGTCGTGATGCACTGCTTCACGGGCGACACGGCGGCGGCGCGGGCGTGTCTTGATCGGGAGTACTTTCTCGGCATCGGCGGTGTCGCCACGTTCAAGAAGTCGGACGCCCTGCGCGAAGCCGTTGCCCACGCGCCCCTCGAACAGTTGCTGCTGGAAACGGACTGCCCCTATCTGGCGCCCCAGCCCTGGCGCGGGCGGCGCAACGAGCCGTCCTATCTGCCTGCCGTCGCCCAGACCGTCGCCGATGTCAAAGGGCTGTCACTGGAGACCGTCGCCGACGTGACCACCGCCACGGCACGGGCGTTGTTTCGCATGAAAGACGCCGTCAGCGGCGGCTGAACATCTCCTCCAAGACCGCGCCTAAGCCCCCCGCCGCCAGAAGCCCGACAAGAACCCAGCCGACAACCGGGACAAAAGACGCGAGGAGCAAAGCGGACATTCCCAGCGAGAGGCTGACGATGGGGGACGCGCCCGGCAAAGCCAGTTCCACGGTCAGCCGCCTGCCGACGCGCAAGGCGGCCACGCAGACGGCCAGGCCCGCCAGCACGACGCCGACAACCAACAACCCCACCCCCAGCAGAGTCAACGCCTTGATCTTGAACAAGACGGCGGCGAGCGTCATCACCAGCAAGGTCGCCGCGAGTCCCCACAAGACCGGCAGCAGACGCCCGCGCCGCAGGCGCGTCTCCGCCCCTGCGCCCAGCGAGACCAACCCCGTCAGCCGTCCGCCGACTACCAACAGCAGGACGTAAGCCGCAAGAACGGCCAGCAGAAGGAGCAGCGTCACCGGCCCGGTGAGTAGCAGTCCCGGAAGGTTGTTTTTCATGGCGACGGCGTCCTGGCCGCCCGCAGCGCCAATGCCCCGTTGACGATCAGCGCGCCGATCAGGACCAGCCAGAGCTGCGACGACCCCGGCAGCGCAAAATTCATACCGTGCCACACATTCATGCCAGGGAAAGTCAGCCGTGCCGGTGCGACGAATGCACCCGCAGCGAGAGGCACACTGGGGAACACTGCCCCGGACGGCACGAGCGGGCCGAGAATGAAGGACAGCGCGATCACGAACGCCAGGGAGGCGCCCGCGAGGACGAAGCGCGGCAGGCGGAACGGATTGGGCGCTGGAGACGGCACGGCGCGGGCGGCGATTTGGGCCATCACGCCTTCGGTGAAAGCGTCGCCGAGGGCGTCCGAGGTCAGCGTCTTTCGTGTCCAGACGTCGGACATCTGGCCGAGACGGCGATATTCGGCCCTGGCGACGCGGCAGGTCTCACAGCCCGCCAAGTGCGCGTCCAGGCGCTCGCGTTCGAGGCCGCTCATCGGCCCGTCCAGGCCCTGCTGCATCAAAGCATCCGCACGGCGACAGTTCATCATTCGTCCAGATACCCCGTCAGTGCGTGGCGCAGGGCCGCCCGCGCCCGAAAAAGATGCGTCTTGACCGTGCCGAGCGGCTGGCCGGTCGCCTGCGCGATCTCTTCGTAAGTCAGATCGTCCAAATGACGCAGCAGAAAGACTATTCGATAGTGCGTCGGCAGCGCCGCAACGGCTTGATTGAGTCGCCGTTCACGCTCATCGGTCAACAAGGTGGCAAGCGGCCCCGCGCCTTCCTCGGCAGGTTCCGAGGCCGTATCCAGCGGCACGAAAGCGGGACGCCGCGCCTGCGCGCGCTGCCGATCCAGACAGCGGTTGACGGCGATCCGATACAGCCAGGGGCGGAAGGACGCGCCGGGCCGAAAACTCGCGCGTTTGTCATAAGCCGCCACAAAAGCCTCCTGCGCGACATCCTCCGCCTCATCGCGCGCCGTGTCCAGCAGCCGCCGGGCCAGCGCGACCACGCGCCCCCGGTACCGCGTCACCAGCAGAGCAAACGCCTCGGTGTCGCCGTGCGCCCGGACGCGTAGCGCCAGCGCCTCATCGCTCCTGTCGTCCGCCCGTTCAGCGCCGCCGCTCATGCGCTGGATCAGCGCCCCGAAGGCACGACTTGGCTTTTGGATTGCCCACTCAGACATCCGTGACTCCCACTGCCTGCGGGACGAACCCCGGAAAGACCATCCCGACATTGGGATTTCCCAGGCGGCGCGACAGCAGTTCCGCCAAAACCGCGCGGTAATCGGTCGTCACCCGCAAGTCTCCCGGCCCTTCCAAGTGCGAAGCGGCCAGGCCCGGCCATTGTCCAAGCACCTTGCCGCCGGCGATCCCGCGCCCGCCCAGCGCCAGCATCACGCCGCCCCGCCCGTGGTCCGTCCCCAGGCCGCTGTTTTCCGCCACGCGGCGTCCGAACTCGGACAGCACCACGACCGTTGTTTCGGCCCACAGTTCCGGCCCCAGATCCGTCGCAAAGGCGGCCAGTGACGCGGCCAGACTGTGCAGACGGTCGGCCAGCATCCCCTGCCCCACTCCCTGCCCGACATGGGTATCATACCCGGTCTGGTCAAGGCAGGCCGCTTCCAGACCGACCCGGCTTTTCATCAGACACGCCACTTGATGCAGCCCCTGACCGAGATCGTCTTTGGGATAAACCGCGCCATCCGTCGGCGACATCTGCGCGGGCGTTAGGCGCTGCAAGGTCTTCAGCACCGAAAGCGCCTCCCGTCCGGCCTGACCGAGCGCATCGCGCCCGCCGTACAAGGCGGCCAATGTCGCTTGCAGTGTTTGTTCACGCCCCGCCCACGGGACTTGCAGCGACAGATCGCCGATAGTTTTCAGCGCCGTCGCGTTGCTTGCGCCCTGCAGTGTCGCCGGAAGCATCGCCCCCAGAGCGACCGCCCGCAGCGGCGACGCATTCTCCCAGGGCGCGCTTTGCAGGTGCCGCGCGAGCCAGCCGCTGGCCGGGCCGGTGTCCTGGAACGCGCCCCGCTCCACCGTCGCCATCGCCTCGAAGTGCGAGCGCGTCTGATCGCCCGACCCGCAGGCGTGAACGACCGCCATTTGCCCCGATTGAAACAGCGGCAGCAACGGGCTGAGTGCCGGGTGCAGCCCGAAAAAGCCGTCTAGATCGACCACGCGGTCATGGACAGACGCCCGGAAGTCACGCGGCGCCGCCAGCGCCAGAGTCGGACGGTACCGAAGATAATCATCATCCCCATACGGCGCAACGAGGCTCAGTCCGTCCGCGCCGCCGCGCAAAAAAATGGAGACCAACGTCCCCCGTCTGCTATACAGATCCTCTGTGCCGACCGAGATCGCGCCCAGCGCGCTGCGCGCCGACCAGCCTAATGCACTGAAGGCGCCCAGCGCCAGCAATCCCCGCCGTGTTGTCTGCATCGGTTTTGTTCCTTCTAACGCCATTGAAACAACGGCGACGAAATCGCCATCGCTCCAAACTCGGCCAGGTCGTGCGCTGGGCAGCGACGCAGCGCCGAAAGCGCCGGAGCTGCGGCAGGCACGCCAAACACCAGTTCCAGCAAAGCGTCTTTGGCGCACACTCCTGTCGGCGCGGAGGCGCGGGCAAGCGCGTCCCAATCTACCGTCGTGCTCTCCATTTGGCCTCCGGCCAGGGCCAGCGCGAAGTTCCAGCGCGGAATCAGGTCGCCCGTCCAGGCGGACGCCGTATCGGGGAAGCCGTCCGGCATCGGCCAGGCGAAGAGCGGCTGCCCCATCTTGTCAAAATGGTCTTGCAACGCCGAACCGCCGTCCGTGTCCGCGTTCAAGGCGCGCAGGGCGCTGACGGCGTAATCCAACGGACGCTTCAAGATCGGCGGACCCGACATCAGTTCCGGCGACAGCAGCAGCGCGCGCAGCACGGGCCGCATCTCGCCGTCGTTGGCAAGATAGGTCGCGGCGAGGGAGTTCACGAGCGTATTGGGCGTGTCGCCTAAGAAGTGTCGGCAGAGTTTGCGGGCCAGATGATGCGCGGTCGCCGGGTGCGACGCCAGCGCGTCCAAAACGCGCTCGCCGTCCGCCGCGCCGCCCCCGGCGGGGAATGCGACGCCCAACGCGCGCTTGGGGCCGTCGTCATGGCGCGACGGGTCAAACAAAAAGCGGCCCCGGTGCCAGTGGACTTCCGAAGTCCAGCCCGTGAAGCAGCGGGCGACTTCCTGCACGTCGGTCTGCGTGTAGCCGCCGTGAACGCCGAGCGTGTGCAGTTCCATCAGTTCGCGGGCGTAATTCTCGTTCGGAACGCCCCGGACGTTGCGCGCGTTATCTAAATAACCCAGCATGGCGGCGGACTTGGCCGACGCACCGAGCAGATCCCGGAACCGGCCCAGGGCGTGACGTCGGATCGTCTCGCGGTCATCCACCACTTTCAACTGCGGCCCCTGCCCCTTGAACGCATAGATGTTGAAATGGTCCGTCCAGAACTCGACCATCCGCTCAAACAACTGACGGCGGCTGTAAACCGCCCGCAGCAGTGCCGCCTGCCGGAGCGTTGCGACCGCCCGGCGGTCGTCCTCGTCAAACAGCGTCCCGGCGTCGGCGTCCAGCGTGTCATTCAGCGCCCGCAGCCGCCAGGTCAGCACGGCAGTTTCCTGCATGGTGTCCGGGGCCAACTGTTCTTCCACATAGGCCGCCGCGCCGAGACGGGACACGCGGGCGACTTCTCCGGGACGCGGCCCATACGCGGCGCGGTTGAGCAGCCGCACGGCGGGCGAACCCGTCATTGTCGGCAGCGCGAAAGCGTCAGCGGGCAGATCAGACTTGGTCAGCCGCTGTTCCAGGCTTTCGCAGCCCGAAAGTAGTGCCGATGTCCCGATGGCCGCGCCCAGACCGACCAGATGGCGGCGTGACAGTCTCATGCGACCGCCTCACTCTGGTCCGTGTAGACCGTGATGAGGTGTTCGACGGGCGTAACGCTTTTGGGCCGCTCCAGCGCCGCCGTGCCGCAGCCCAGCGCCAGCAGCACCGTCGCCGGCGCCACAAAAAGCCAGCCGATAAACGGCAAAGCGCCCGCCAGCACGGACAGACCCGCGCCCCGCGCCAGGGCGCTGAACGGCGACAGGGCTGCCCCGGTCTGCGAAATCCGCTCCCCCAGCAGCCGCGCGATCCCCGCGCTTCCCAGTGCCGCCAGCGCGCCCAGCCCAGCCCAAAGCGTCCAGGACAGCAGCCGGATCGGCCCCGCCGGGTGACGGCCCAGCGTCCCCGCGACCAACAGGGCGACCAGCAGTAAGCCCGCCCCGCGCGCCAGGCACCGGCCCGGCGACGCCGTCAGCGCCTGCCGCGCCCGGCACGTCCGCGCCGGAAACGCCAGCGCCAGCAGCACAATCGTCGCCGTCAGTGTCGTCCCCAGCGTCAGAACGGCGGCAATCACCGCCAGCACATCCCCAATCGTCATGCCACACCTCCCCAATCAAAAGCATTCACAGGAGATACGCTTCTGGACTTGGAAAGTTTCGATGATGTTTATGGAACTTAAATCACATGGCTGTCGGTTAGTATAAGGGTATCGAGGAGGATGAGTATGATCCGTTTTGTTGGCATTGCAGGGGCGGTTGTGTTTTTGAGCGCGCTGCCTGTTGTTATCGCTGGAGCGCAGTCGCCGGGGAATGTCACGGTGGCGACCGCGAAAGCGACGGTGAAACCGGCGGCGGTCGCGCCCGGCGGCAAAGGGATGCTGTTTGTCACCGTCGCGGTCGCGCCCCGTTTTCACATCAACGCGCACAAGCCCAATGACCCCGATCTGATCCCGACCACATTCACCGGCGCGGGGACGCCCGGCGTCGCGTTGGGCGCGGCGAAGTTTCCTACGCCCAAAACGATCAAGGAAAGCTACGAGACTCTGCCGATGCCCGTGTACCAGGGCCGGACCGTGATCGCTGTCCCGTTCACGGTGGCGAAGACGGCCAGGCCGGGCAAGATCACGCTCGGCGGCACGCTCGGCTATCAGGGGTGCAACGAAACGTCGTGCTACCCGCCGACCTCGGCGACCGTCAAGGCCGTGGTCACGATCAAATGAAGCGCGCGCTGAGCCTCGGCCTGGCCGTGACGTTCTGGCTGACGGCGCTGCTGGCGGTGAGCGCGGGGACGCCGCTTCCCATTCATTTCACGGAGTCGGCCCGGCCCACGCCCGTTCATCCCGGCGAAGTCGTCGCCGTCACCATCCGGGCGGCGGTTGACCCCGGCTGGCACGTGTATTCCGTCGTCCCGACGCCGGGCGGCCCGGCGGACACGGAGATCGTGTCCGCCGGGGATTGGCAGCCCGTCGGGCCGACGACGGAAGACGCGCCGATCCGCAAGTTGGACCCCAACTTCAATCTGGTCGTCGGCTACCACGAGGGTTCGGCGGTCTTCTCGCGCGTCTTCCGCGTCCCGACGGACGCGCCTTCCACGCCTCCCGACGCCCAAACCGACGTCACCCTCCACTACCAGACCTGCAACGACCGTATCTGCCTGCCCCCGACCGATAAATTAATTCGCGTCCCGCTTGCCGTGACGCCCGGCGTGGTGCGAGTGCAGTACGCACAGGCGGTCCCAGTCGTCGAAACCCCTCCCAACCTTCGCCCGCTTACGAGAGAGCGTGGCGCGACCGCGCCGGGTCAGGGTAAGGGCGGCCTCCTGTCGTTCCTCCTGTTGGCCGTCGGCGGCGGGCTGCTGGCGATCATCACGCCCTGCGTGTTCCCATTGATCCCGATCACGCTGACGAACTTTGTCAAGCAGGCCGAAGGGAATTCCGCGAAACTGGTGCGGCTGTCGTTCGGCTACGCGCTGGGGATCGTTGTCCTGTATGTCGGGCTGGGCGCAGTCGTGGCAGCGACCCTGCAAGGCCGGGCCAACACCATCGCGGCCAGCCCCTGGGTCAATTTGGTGGAGTTTGTGCTGTTTGTCGTGTTCGCCCTGTCGTTCTTTGAGACCATTCAGATTCGCCTGCCCACCAACCTGAGCGCACTCCAGCAATCGGCGCGGCAGCACGGCGGCACGGCGGGGCTGCTCCTGCTCGGCGTGACGTTCGTCCTCGGCTCGTTCACCTGCACCGCGCCATTTGTCGGCACCCTGCTGGTGACGGCGGCGGGCGGCCAGTGGCTGCGGCCTCTGTTGGGGATGCTGGTCTTCGCGCTGGCGTTTGCCTCGCCGTTCTTCGTGTTCGCGCTGTTCCCGCAGTGGATCGGCAGCATCCCACGGAGCGGCCTCTGGCTGGCCCGGTTCAAGGCGACTCTGGGGTTCCTCGAACTCGCCGCCGCCCTGAAGTTTCTGTCGAACGCCGACCAGGTCTGGCAGTGGAAACTGCTGACACAGCCCGTCCTGCTCGCGGCCTGGGCCGTGATCTTTCTCGGCGCGGCGCTGTATCTGTGGGGGACGCTGCGCTTTGGGGTCGTCGCGGAGACGGAACCGACGCCCCAGCCTGTGCCGATCCCCCGAAAACTGGTGTCGGCGGCGTTCGCCCTGGCGGCGCTCTACTGTTTTTGGGGACTGACGGGCCGACCGATTAGCCCCTATCTCGGTGCGTTCCTGCCGCCGCCGGGCTACGGCGGCGTAGCGCTGGGGGCTGAAACTCAAGGACTGGCCTGGCTGTCGGACTATCAAACCGCGCTGGCCCAGGCCAAAGCCGAGAACAAGCCGCTCCTGATTGACTTCACGGGCTACACCTGTACCAATTGCCGCTTGAACGAGAAAAGCGTCTTCCCCCAGGCTGCGGTACAGGCACAGTTGGCGAAATATGTCCGGGTGCAGTTATACACCGACGGCAAAGACGACGCTCAGAATCAGGCCCTTCAGGAACGCAAGTTTGGCGACGTTGCTCTGCCCTTATACGGCATCGTCAACGCCGAGACGGAGACAGTGATTGCCAAGACCGACGGCGTCCAGTCGGTCGGCGGCTTCGCGCAATTTCTCGCCAATGCCGCAGGCACGGCCCCGTCAGCCGGGGCCGCCCGGCCACTGTGGTCGCCCTACTCGGACGAGGCCGCCGCCGCCGCAATGCAGGCCGGCAAACCGACGATCATTGACTTCACGGCCAAGTGGTGCGTCAACTGCAAGGAGATCGAGAAAGACGTCTTCGCCGCCCCGACCGTGACGCCGACGCTCGGCCATGATTTTGTCACTCTGCAAGCCGACCTGACCCAGTGGACCAGCCCGGCTAGCGTTGCTCTGCAGAAGCGGTACGGCTTCGGCGAACTGCCGACGATCATCTTTCTGGACAAGACCGGCAGAGAGATCAAACCACTGCGCATCACGGGCCGCCTGCCCGTATCCGAATTTCAGCGACGCATGGCGCTGGCCCAGTAAGAGTTCAAGCCTCTCGGACCTGCAAGAAGGCTTGGACACAGCGTGCGTCCCACTGCACCCCGGCCCCTTCTCTCAGGATCGCGTAGGCCTTCTCGTGGGGCATCCCTTTGCGGTAAGGCCGGTCGGTGGTCATGGCGGAGAACGCATCGGCGACGGCCATGATGCGGGCGATCAGCGGCGTCTCCTCGCCGCGCAGGCCGAACGGGTAGCCCTCGCCGTCCCAGCGCTCGTGGTGGTGCCGCACGGCGTCCAGCGTCTCCTCCAGGCCCGGCACGGCCCCGACGATGATCGCGCCCATCATCGGGTGCTGCCGGATGGCGTCGAACTCGGCGTCGCTGAGGCGGCCGGGCTTGCGCAGGATGCGGTCCGGCACGCCGATCTTCCCCACGTCATGCAGCAAGGCCGCCACCGAGACGGTGTGCTGCGTCCGGGCGTCCAGATCCAGCGCACGGGCGATGCCCAGGCTGTAGGTCAGCACGTCCTCGGAGTGGCGGCGGGTGTAGCGGTCCTTGTTGTCCACGGCGGTCACCAGCGCGTC
>CAZZVX010000173.1:0-9904 GCA_964657535.1 Armatimonadota bacterium
GACGTGGCGGCAGTCCGACAGGCATTAGGCGAAGCGGCCTTCGCCTACAACTGGGCCGCAGGCCGCGCCACGCTTTGGACGCAGGCCGCCGAAGAGGCCCTTAGTGCGTCCCAAGCGTCCCTCGCTAGATGGTGACGGCGGAGAAGCCGCCGTCCACGACGATGTTCTGGCCGGTGACGAACGATGAGGCGCGGGCAGAGGCCAGCCAGACGACAGTGCCGGCCAGCTCGTCCGCGCGGCCAAAGCGCGCCATCGGCGTGTGGCCGATGATCCGGCGGCCCCGGTCGGTGTAGCCGCCGTCCGGGGTCATCAGCAGGGCGCGGTTCTGCTCGGCGGGGAAAAAGCCGGGACTGAGCGCGTTGACGCGGATGTTTCGGGGCGCCCACTCTCGCGCCAAAAACTGGGTTAGGTTAATGACGGCGGCTTTGGCCGCCGAGTAGGCCACGACCCGCGAGAGCGGCGTCATGCCGGACAGGGACGCGATGTTGATGACGCTCCCCCGGCCCGCCGTCAGCATGACCTCCCCGAAGACCTGGCAGGGCAGCAGCACGCCGCCGATCAGGTTCAGGTCGAACACGTCCTGCCAGGCGGCCATAGGGAGTCGGGTGAAGTCCGCGCCGGGCGGCAGCGTCGCGTCGGGCCGGTTGCCCCCGGCGGCATTGACCAGAATGCCCACAGGCCCCCACTGCGCCGTAACCGCGTCGCGGGCGCGCGCCAGAGAGTCCGGGGCAAGCGCGTCGGCGGCCTGGAACACGGCCTCGCCGCCCGTGTCCGTGATGCGCCGGGCGGCCTCCGCGCCGCGTTCGGCGCTGCGCCCGACCACGGCGACGCGGGCGCCCGCCGACGCCAGCGCGTCGGCCATCGCCCCGCCGAGGACGCCCGTGCCGCCCAGGACGACGGCGACCTCGCCCATCAGGTCGAAGAGACGGCTCATCGTCACCGGCCCTCCGGGATGTCCAGGCCGAGAAAGCGCCGGGCATTACTGTAGCAGATGTTCTCGATCAACGGGCCGAGCAGATCGTCGTCATCGGGAATCTCACCGTTCTCGATGTCGCGGCCCAGAAGATTACACAGGACGCGCCGGAAATACTCGTGCCGGGGGTAGGACAGGAACGAGCGCGAGTCGGTCAGCATCCCGACGAAGCGCGACAGCAGGCCGACATTGGACAGGGCGTTCAGCTGCGCCTCGATGCCGTCTTTGGTGTCCAAGAACCACCAGCCGGAGCCGAACTGCATTTTGCCGGGGATTTTTCCGTCCTGGAAGTTGCCGATCATCGTGGCGAGCGGATAGTTGTCTACGGGGTTGTTGTTGTAGAGGATCATCTTCGGCAGGACGTCTTCCCGGTTGAGGCGGTCTAAATACGCGCCGAGGGCGGCGGCCTGCGGCCAGTCGCCGATGGAGTCGAAGCCGGTGTCCGGGCCGAGTCGTTCCAGGCCGCGCGTGTTGACACTGCGCAAAGCGCCTAAGTGCAATTGCTTTGTCCAGCCGCGCCGGGCGTCCAGGCGCCCAAAGAACAGCATCAGGTAAGACGCGAACTTGCCGTGATCAGCGGGGCCGACGGTCTGACCGGCGCGGGCGCGGTCGAAGACGGCGGCGGCCTCGGCGTCGGTGGGGAAATCAGCATAACAATGCGGCAGGCCGTGATCGGACAGGCGGCAGCCGTGGGCGTGGAAGACCGTATGGCGCAGTTCCAGGGCTTCGAGAAAGTCCGGCAAACGTTCAATGGCCGTGTCGCTGACGGCCTCTAACTTTTTCACCCAGGCGTTGAACGCTTCGGCGTTGTGGACGCCAAGCGCCTTGTCGGGGCGGAACGCGGGGAAAACGCGGGTGGGCAGGCCCGACGCCGCGATGGCCTCGTGCGCGGAAAGATCGTCGGCGGGGTCGTCCGTGGTGCAGAGTGCGGTGACGTAGAACTTCGCCAGAATCCCCCGCGCGGTCAGTGCGGGCGTCGCCAACTGCGCGTTGGCCTCTTCCCAGATGCCGGGGGCCGTTTTTTCGCTCAGCAGTTCGTCCATGCCGAAATAGCGCTTCAGTTCCAGGTGCGTCCAGTGGTAAAGCGGGTTGCGGACGGTGTGCGGCACGGTCTTCGCCCACGCCAGAAACTTGTCGTAGGGGTCGGCGTCCCCGGTGCAGAACTGCTCCGGGACGCCGTTGGCGCGCATCGCCCGCCATTTATAATGGTCGCCTTCCAGCCAGATTTCGGACAGGTTGTTGAACCGCCGATTGGAAGCGATGTCCTGGGGCGGCAGGTGGTTGTGATAATCTAAGATCGGCTGACGCTCGGCGTACTCATGGTACAGCCGCCGGGCAGTCCGTGTTTGCAGCAGAAAGTCGTCGTGAATAAAGGGCATGAAAGTCACTCCGGGGCGAGAAACAGCGGCTTGAGGTGGCGTTCGTACAGGTTGTCGGTCACGTTGCGGGCGATGGTCGGCTCACAAGCGTCGAGCATCTGCAGGTAGCGGTCGCCCATCTGCGCCGCGATCTTGTAGCCCACATGGATCAACTGGCGCAGGTCGGGGCTGAACGCCGGGTTCCGGGGATCGTGGCGCAGGGCCGCGACGAACTGCGCCGACTCCCAGCCCGCGACCTCCGACGGAGGCGGCAGCCGGGCCGGGTTGATGTCAATCACCGCCGCATAGGGCGCGCAGAGCGCTTCCCGCTTCTCGTAAGCCTGCGCGTAAATCTCCTGGGCCAGCGCCAGCCCGTCGCCGCCCGCCTCGGCCAGCCCGATCACCTCTTCCAGCCAGGTCGTCCCGGCGGTCTTCAGGTGGAGTCCCGCGTCAAAGCGCCCCAGGGCGCGGCGGATGGGGGCGTAAAGCGAGAACTTGTCGCTGCCGGAGTGGACGCTGAGTTTCAGCCCCGGCGGCAGCCCGTAGCGCCGGACGGCGTAAGCGATCACGGCCAGATCATCGCCAAATTCTTTCTCAAACTGCGTCAGATCGCCGACGTAGTCCACGCCTTTGTTGAACCGGCCCGTGAACTTGGGCGCGATGGTCTGGATCGGGATGCCTTCATCGGCAAGGGCGGCCAGGATGACCAGCAGTTCAGCGGGCGTCTGCGGGCTGTCCGTCTCGTCCATCGAGACTTCGGTGATGAAGCCGGTTCCGCCTTTGGCGGCCTGAATATGACGAAAGATGCGCCCGGCATCCTGCACGGCCAGAAGATATTTCCCGGCGGTCTTCTCTACATCGGCCCGCGTCAGCGCGAACGGCCCTTCCATGCCGGGGATCGTCACGCGCCCGACCAGTTCCGAGTGCCGGTCTGCAAACGCCGCGATCTGTGTGAGATCAGCGGGCTTGCCGATAGAATCCGCGACATCTACGGTGTAGAAGTCGCTGGAATCCAGAAAGCCGTCTACGGTTTCCAGGCGGATATGGTCGGCGTCAACGTGGTAAGGCCGGTCCCAGCCGAGTTCGCGCACCGCCGCGTCCGCCGCCGCCCGCACGCTCGGCGGTTCGGACCCGATAGTGGTATGTTCCCGGTGGGACTTGTTCCAGACCGGCACGACGACGACGCCCTCTTCGGCGGCCCGCAGACACGTGCGCAGCTGCGCTTTGGCCTGGTGCGCGAACCGATCCCCCATCCCGAACGAGTATTTGGCAAGTTCCAGCATAAATTATTAATCCTTGTCAGCCCTGCGCCCAGGCGGGCGGGTTCGCCAGCCGATACAGCATTTCGCCCGCCTGGGGAGCGTAAAGCACGCCCTCGTCTTCGCGCCCTGCGTAGTCCTCTACCTGAATCGAGGCCGGGTCGCGGTAGCCTAGATTGATGGCGCGGCACGTTCCTTCGGGAATCTGGGTCGCCAGCGTGACCTGAACGCGCGGGCGCTCAACGCCGTTCTCGTAAGCGCCGACGCCGCGCACGTGGGTCGAGTGCGCCAGCACACCCCAGGGTTCGTTTTGGAAGATGTCCCACTGCTTGAGGAAGTAATCGCGCGTATGGTAGCCGATGCGCCGTATCAGCTCGCCGTGGACTTCCGAAATTTGATGGATGTGGGGCGCGTAGATGATCAACTCGCCGCCGTCGGCGACGACGGGTTCGAGTTTGTACATACACTTGCCGCCCACCCACAAGTCGTCGTACATCAGCGGGGCGCGGGACAGGACAGTGTGGAACGGGCGCGGCTTGGCGACGATATGCACCCTGGCGCTGTGGTCGGCGGCCTGCGACCAGGCGGCTTCGGGCGTCCCGACGTACAGGCCCGCGAGTTGATGGTCGTGAACCACCATGCAGAAGGCGAACTTGGCGATAGGAACCATCGCCGCTGCCCGGTCCACCACGCGGCGCACCGGCGTCCACTTATGGCCGATGATCTTCGGATTGGTGATGACGGCGCCCAGCCAGTGAAAAAAGTTGAGGATGTCGGCCCCGCCGATGCCGGGGAAGAGATACTTGTTGCCGCCCGAAAAGCCGACGACCTCGTGGGGGAAGACCGGGCCGAGGATCAGGAGCAGGTCGTACTCGAAGATGGCGCGGTTGATCTCCACGCGCACGTCCATCTGGAACAGGCCGTCGGAGAGTTCCCCGATCTCGGCGGCGGGGATCGTCCCCAGCGTGGTCAGGGAGGCGGGATCGTTCCAGGAGTGGTTGCGCATTCGCACGCGGGCGTACTTGCCGGCGCGTTCGTCCGGGGTGATTTCCAGGCGGCGGTTGATGGCCGCATCGCTCATCGGCGGGTGCGTGCCGAGCGCGATCATCACGTCCAGCGCGGCGGTCTCGCTTCCGATCAGGTCATGGATCGTCCGAAACATCAGGCCGACCGGCGCGGTGCGCGTCGAGTCCGGGACGATCAGCAGGACTCGTTTGCCCGTCAGACCCAGCAGGGCGAGCGCCCCGGCCGTGATTTCGCGCACTTCCGTTTCGTTGAGGGAGGGTACTTGGGACATCGTTGTTTCTTCTGCAAAACCGTTTATGCAGCCATTCTAGCACAGCGGGCGCGGGTTGTCAAGTTTCTCACGGAAGCCCTTGACAGCCGGAGGGCGTCATGATAGAATGGCTGCATAAGCGGTTTTGCAGAAGGAGTGAAAATGCCGGTTTCACTGCGGGAAGTGGCGGCGCGGGCGGGGGTCACGCGCGGCACCGTTTCCAGCGTCCTCAATAACCGGGCGGCGGAAGCCCGTATCTCGACGGGGACGCAGGAGCGCGTCCGGCGCGCGGCGCAGGAACTGGGCTACCGGCCGAACCGGCTGGCGCAGGGCCTGGGCAAAGGCCGGACGGACATCATCGGCCTGATGATTCCCGGCCTGCGCAATCCGTTCTTTATCAACCTGCTGGAACTGGCCGAAGAGCGTGCGTTCCAGGCGGGCTACGACGTGCTGCCGGACATCGCGTTTCAGATCCGCGCGACCTATCAGGTTCAGGGCAAGTTGACGGGGTGGCCCGTGGACGGCATCCTCATCTGGCTGCCGCCGGACAAGACGCTGGCCGACTACCTGGGGACGTGGACGCAGGGAATGCCGGTCGTTTATCTGGGGTATCGGCGCACGGACGCGGCGGATTTTGTCGCCGTGGACCGGGAACCCGGCGTTCGGCTGGTCATGGCGCATCTGCGCGAGCGGGGCTATCGCCGCATCGCGTACCTCTACCCGTGGGAAGATTTGCAGCCCTTCGATGCCCGCTACGGCACGTATGCGTCGGTGTGCGCCGAGTGGGGGCGGGCGCCCGAAAAGATCTTCCTGGAACCGCTGGACACGCTCAAGCCGCTCAACCGTCTGACACAGGCGGGGTTGCGCGAGGCCGGGTATCAGACCGGTCAGGCGCTCGCCGCGCGCCCGCGCGAGCAGCGCCCGGACGCCCTGGTCTGCCACAACGATGTGGTGGCGCTGGGCGTCTTCCACGGGCTGCGCCGGGGCGGGCTGCGGGTGCCGGAGGAGATCGCCGTGTCGGGCTTCGACGGCATAGACGAGGGCCTGTATCTGGACAAGCCGCTGACCACGGTGGTCAGCCCCAGCCAGGAGATCGTAGACAGCGCGTTCGACATCTTGATCCGCCGCCTGGCGGCGCCCCGCAACGCTGAGAGACAGCCGGAGCAGGTTGTTCTGCCGAGTACGCTGCGTGTCGGCGGGACAACTTAAAGGAGATTTTCATGGCGCAACTCGAACACACGGGCCGGACAGGCTTAGAGGCGGACGGCCCCCGACGCTCGCCGGGGACGTTCCGGTGGGTGATCTGCGGGCTGCTGTTTCTGGCGACGATGATCAACTACATGGACCGGCAGGTGATCGGGCTGCTGAAGCCGCAGTTGTCCCACGAGTTCGGCTGGACGAACACCGTCTACGGCAACATCACGGCGGTTTTTAGCCTGGCGTATGCGTTCGGCTACCTGTTCGGCGGACGGCTGATGGACAAAATCGGGGTGAAGCGCGGGCTGCCGCTGGCCGCCTTTGTTTGGAGCCTATTCGCCGCGTTTCACGGGCTGGCACGGTCCGTGACCAGTTTCTATATCGCCCGCGCCGGCCTCGGCCTGTCTGAGGGGGGCAACTTCCCGGCGGCGATCCGCACCGTCGGCGAGTGGTTCCCGGTCCGGGAGCGGGCGCTGGCGACGGGGCTGTTCAACAGCGCCAGCAATGTCGGCGCCATCGTCTGCCCGCTGACGATCCCGGTGATCGCGCTGCATTTCGGCTGGCCGACGGCGTTCTATGTCACCGGGGCGCTCGGCCTTGTCTGGATCGCGCTATGGGCCGTCACGTACCAGCCGCCGGAGACGCACCCCCGGCTGTCCCCGGCGGAACGGCTTTACATTCAGGACGGGCGGGCGGCGGGCGCGGCTTCGACGACGGCTGTGCCGTGGCTGAGGCTGCTGCGGCATCGCGCGACCTGGGGGTATCTCTGCGCCTCCGTCCTGCCGACCTGGGTGTGGTGGTTCTATCTGTTCTGGGTCCCCGATTTCCTGTTCAAGCGGTTCCACCTGACGCAGACGCAGGCCGGTGTACGGACAAGCGTCGTGTATCTGATCTCCATCGTCGGCAGCATCGGCGCGGGCTGGCTGGCGGCGAAATTGCTCAGTCGGGGGTGGAGCCTCAATGCGGCGCGCAAAGGCTCACTGCTGGTCTGCGCCCTGTGCGCCCTGCCGGTGTTCAGCGCGGCGCTGGTCAGCAATTCGTGGGTGGCTGTCCTCGTGGTCGGACTGGCCGCCGCCGGTCACCAGGGCTGGTCCGCCAATCTGTATACGTTCGTGTCGGATACGATGCCCAAGCGCGCCATCAGTTCGGTGGTCGGCCTGGGCGGGTTCGCCAGCGGCCTGGTCAGCACGTTCGCCCAGAAGCAGGTCGGGCATATTTTAGACACGTCCCACAGTTACGTCCCCGTGTTCGTGACGGCCTCAACGATGTACCTGCTGGCCCTGCTCTGTCTGCATCTGTTCGTGCCGCGCATCGAGCCGGATACGCCGAGCGCCTTTGTCTGAAGCACGGACCGCTGGGTTTGTTCTGTCGCCGCCGGGCCGGGCGTTTACGACAGGGAGGAAGACGGCGCGTTCGTCGCGAAAGGATATACGGTCGACGCGCCGCCGTTTTCGTACAGCGAGACCGTCCTGGCCGGAACAGGGAATCAAACAACGCCATGAAAAACCGTCACTACGCTTCAGTGTGGGCTGTCGGCGCGGCACTGCTGGCACTGTCAAGCGCGGCCCAGGCACAGCAGCCGGGGAGGGCCTTTGCACTCCGCGACGGGGACCGGGTCGTCTTTTATGGCGACAGCATCACCGACCAGCGCAACTACACGATGTTCGCGGAAGACTACATCCTGACGCGCTTTCCGCACCTGAACATCCACTTTGTCCATTCCGGGTGGGGCGGCGACCGCGTCACCGGCGGCGGGGGCGGCCCGATTGACCTGCGCCTGCAGCGGGACGTGATCGCCTACCAGCCGACGGTGATGACGGTCATGCTGGGCATGAACGACGGCGGCTACCGGGCGTTCGACGCCGGCCTGTTCGACACCTACACGTCGGGCTATGCCCACATCCTGGACACCGTGCAGAAAGCCAGGCCCGGCCTGCGATTGACCCTGATCCAGCCGTCGCCCTATGACGATGTGACGCGGGCGCCGAACTTTCCCGGCGGCTACAACGCGGTGCTGCAGCGCTACGGCGCGTTCGTCAAGGACACGGCCCAGAAAGACAATCAGACGCTGGCCGACTTCAACGCCCCGATGGTCGCCATGCTCCAGAAGGCGAACGCCCTTGACCCGACGGCGGCGCAGAAGCTGCTTCCCGACCGCATCCACCCCAGTCCGGGCGCGTGCTTGGTGATGACGGAAGCCCTGCTAAAGTCTTGGAACGCGCCGTCGCTGGTCGCCCGCGTCCGCATTGACGCGGCGCACAAAAAAGTGACGGAGGCCGATCACGCCCAGGTTTCGGGATTGACGACGGGCGCCGCCGTCGCCTGGACCGAGACCGACGCCTCGCTGCCGATGGTCATTGATCCCACCGACCCGCTCGTTGTCCTTGTCCTCAAATCGTCGGATGTCACGGACGCGCTCAACCGGGAGCCGCTCGCCGTGACGGGCCTCAGACCCGCGACCACCTACACGCTTAAGATTGACGGTTCCGATATCGGCGACTTCACGGGGGAACAACTGGCACAGGGTCTCAACCTGGCGACCCTGCCGACGCCGATGGCACAGCAGGCGTTGACCGTGCTTGCGCCACGACCAGCACTTCCAGCGCTGGCGGACGTTCCAGGTCCCGTTGACATCCGACACGTCCCCGGCGATGCAACAGGCCGTGCCGCCGCTCCTCTCGGCCCTGGACGCCGAGGAGGAGCAGACGGTCCAGCAGCAGCGCGCCGCCGCCCAGCCCGCGCCGCACCACTACGAGATCGCCGCCGCCCTGCCCCCGCCCACCGGCGCGAACCTCGCCCTGCACAAGCCCTATGTCGTCAGCGACCCGAACAACTACGGCTGGGGCCTCGGCGGCCTGACCGACGGGTCGTGGGAGGCCAGCCCGCAGCACGCCTTCGCCACCGGCGATGTTGACGCCTTCCCCAAGACGGCCACCATTGACCTGGGAGCGCCCTCCCGCATCAATGCCGTCGTTGTCGGCGTGCCGCCGTTCGGCGCGACCAAAACCATCGCGGTTTCGGTCAGCGCCGACGGCCAGACTTACACCGAAGTGGGCCGCTACCTCTTCTCTTTGCGGCGCGAAGAGAAGCACGTTTATCGCTTCTCGGCGGTTTCCGCGCGCTACGTCCGCCTGACCTACCCCGACCACTACGACGAGACGGTGGACTACGGGCCGAGTTTCTCCTTCAGTACGGAGGCCGGAGTCTATGCCGCGCCCGGCAATTAACTGTTCGCATCAACCGTTGGATCAAGGATAATTTATGATCTTGTTGGCACGGCTTCAACCGCCGGCCAAGACTTTCTTGACACCCTCTCACAAAGACTATGAACACACTCGCGCTTGCCCTGGCGCTCTGCGCCGCGCTTTCCTGCTTCGTCAGCGGTGTACAGGCCCAGACGCCCGCGCCGCCCGCCATCGTCGGAACGCAGCCGCTGAAAGGCGACTCGCGGGGGACGGCGACGGAGTGGAACGAGTTCTTTCACTCCAAAACGGGCCTGTTCGCGGCGAACGAAGCGTACACCGTCTCGTTTGACTACAAAGTGCTGGCGCGCGACGATGACGCCGACTTCTATACCCTGGTGCGGCACGGCGACAGCGGCGGCAATGTCGGCTTGCAGGAATGGCAGGGCAAGACGGGCGACACAGGCCACATCACGACCCGGTTCGCCACGCATGAAATCAGCGACTATCTTTTGATCTTCGGCATCCACCATGGGGGCGCGATTGCCATTGACAACATCGCCATCAAAACCGACCCCGCCCACAGGCCGATTGTCGTCAATCTGCCCGCGCCGGCGCGAACATGGCAGTCGCCGGGCCATACAACTTATTATGCCGAT
>CAZZVX010000174.1:0-9865 GCA_964657535.1 Armatimonadota bacterium
AGGGGGAAGGGGAATTGGCGGGAGGCCGTGCGGGTGCGCGGCAGGCTGTCCAGAACGGGCGCTCTGGCCGTCAGCGGCCCCCGGTCGCCCAGATAGAGGCCCTTCAGGGACGCGGCGGCGATGGCGAGCGCGGCCATGCTTGCCAGGGCCAGCAGGCCCATCCAGAGCAGGGCCGAAACCCAGTCGCCGTCGCGCGCCCCGGTCAGGCCCGTCGCGGCCCAGCCCGGCGGCAGCCAGCCCAGCGCCCGCCAGAACGGGCCGTCCAGCAGGTCTTCGAGCGAGCCGTGTTCCAGGCGTGAGAAAAAGACGCGCTGGCCGATGTAATAGCCCATGCCGACCAGGGGCAGCAGAACCACCGTAATGTCACGGAAGCGGCGCGAGCGCAGGAACCCGATCAAGGTCAGCGTGATCGCCTGGCCGAGCGCCAGCGTGTGCAGCAGAAAGAGCAGCAGGATCAGGGCGTTGACGGCCCAGGCGGCGGGCGACGGCGAGGGCGCGGAAAACAGCCACAGCAGCACCCCGAAGGCGGGCAGAGTCGCCAGCACGGGCAAGTCGAAGACGCTGCCCAGCACGCTGCCGAAAAAGATCTGGCGATAAGACAGGGGGTAAACGAACAGTTTGGTCAGGTCGAACGACTCGTTGAGGTTGAAGCCGAGCAGCGGCGTCAGCGCCCAGAGCAGGTAGACGATGCCCAGGGCGTCCCGCGCGGCCAGCGGCGGCGTCCACGGGCGCAGGTTCGCCAAAAACTCAATGCCCCACGCGCCGAGCAGACTGATCGGCACCAGAAAGATGACAGACAGAATGGCGCTGACGACTTTGATCCGGCTGCGCCGGTAGCCGCGCCAGGTCAGCGTCCATTTCAGCCACAGCAGCAGCCGCAGGGGGGAAACGGCGTTCACCCGTCACCCCCGGATGTGAGGGCCAGTGTCTGCGCCGCGCCGTCGCCCTCCTCGCCTTCGACGAGGTGGATGAAAATGTCTTCCAGGGACGAGTCGTGCGTCTGCGCCCGCAGGTCGTCCATTGTGCCTTCGCCGACCAGGCGGCCTTTGGCGATGATGGCGACCCGCGTACACAACTTTTCCACCACTTCCAGCACGTGCGACGAGAAAAAGATGGTCGTCCCCTGCGCCGTGCGCTGCTTGAGGACGTCCCGGATCTTGCGCGACGAGAGCGCGTCAATGCCGTTGAACGGCTCGTCCAGAAATAAGACGCGCGGCTCGTGGATCATCGCCCCGGCCAGCGCGGTCTTTTTCTTCATGCCCATCGAGAAGTCCACGATGAGCTTGCTGCCGGCGTCGCCCAGTTCCATCACGCCGAGCAATTCCTGGGCGCGTCGCCGCCCTTCGTCGGAGGGCAGGCCGTACATCTGCGCCGCGAACAGGAGGAACTCCGCCGCCGTCAGGCGTTCGTACAGGTTCAGGTCTTCCGGGAGGACGCCGATGGCGCGCTTGACGCCGAGCGGGTCGGTCGCCAGGTCGCGCCCGGCGATCACGACCTGCCCGGACGTGGGGCGGAGCAGGCCGGTGAGCATCTTGATGGTCGTGCTTTTGCCCGCGCCGTTCGGCCCCAGGAAGCCGTAAAACTCGCCGGGGGCCACTCGCAGGTCAATATGATCCACCGCGACGATGTCGCCGGTCTTCTTGTCGCCTTTATAGGTCTTGGTCAGCCCGCGCGCCCAGATGCTCACGGAGGCGGGGTCAGAGACAAACGAATGATCCATGCAAGACGTTATTCGGCGTCGCCGGACTGTTTTCCTGCCCGCCGAGATTTATTCGCCGGGGCAGTGGAATGCCCCGGCGAGAAAGCGTCCTGCGGGCGAAGAAAGAGAAGCGGGCGAAGATTGAAACAGGCAAGGCCTGCTCCGCGCCCTTACCCTCGGGCAGTCTTCTCCGTGATATTTCAGGGGTTCAGCCCTGGGAACGCAAAGCCAAGTCGAGAACGCAATGGCCCTGGGCCTCAGCCGTCACCGGAACCATTTCGGCCACCGGCGCGGCCGGCGCCGGGCGAAGTGGAAGGCGAGCCAGCCGCCGCCGATCAGGCCGACGATGTCAAGCGTGTTCGCGCGCCTCCTCCTGTGCCGCCACAGCCCCCGCTAATAGTCGTCCGTGCCGACCATGTTCTTTTCCATGTCGTCAGCGGCTTCGGCGGCCAGCAGCATGGCATTGTCCAGTTCCGTCGGCACAGCGTCGGCGGGGAGGGAGATTTGAAAGAAAACAGTCGTCTTGCCGCCGCTTTCCTCAATGCACCATGCGCCCAGCGGGTACTTGTCGCTGTCTGACAGCAGCATCAGCGCCTGATCCCCCGAAAGCCGCCCTGTCACCTGAAACGCATTCGACCAGACTTTACGCCATTCCCGCTCCCGGTAGGTCGTTGTCTGAGACGCAACGAGGACCAGCTGCGTGCGGCCTTCAGCGGGGTAGCGGATGATGATGTGGTAGCGAGAGGATTTGTCGATCTCATAGCCGCAATTGATGGCGTCCAGCGCCTGCCGGACGCGCTCATCGGGCGCACCCGCGCCGGCCTGCGGCTGGCCGATCAGGTACGCCGCCGGGTCCGGCGCTTGTCCGAACGCGCTTCTGTCGAATGGATTTCGCATGGCCGTGCCTCCCTCTGCATTCCCGGTTCGCCTCGTCCGTCATGGAATCCTGCTTGGGTGCGTTCCCAGGATTGAAACCCTGGGGAGGACTCTTTTTCTTCAGGGCGCGTGCGGCGGGCAGCGAGCGCAGCGTGATCAGATCGAGCGGGCCGATGCGGGGGACGGTCACGACCCCATCGCGCATGACGACGGTCCCCGCCGGGACGTCGTTGACGCCGCTGTTGCTGCGGCGCACGGCGAAGCGGAGGGCGTGTACGGCGCTGAGTTCGGGGACGCGCACCGTCACGGCGAACGCCTGGGCCGGGAAGCCGCTGTTGTCCCGCTGGAACGGGGTGGTGGCCGGGAAGTCGTCCGCCGTGTCATCGCTCAGGCCGACGGCCCAGGCGCCGTCCGGGTTTCGCGCGGCGGCGGCGTTCACGTGCGGCTTCCTGCCGAACGTCCAGGTCATGTCGCCGTCCAGGCTGCTGACGCTGTGCCGGAACACCGCGCCCACGTCGAACGCGCCGGACAACTGCCGGTAGTAGTAGTATTTCTGGAACACCGTGAGGGCGAACGGCGCGGGCGTGTAGGCCAGTATGCGGGTGGCGTTGTCATGGGGATCGGGGACTTCGAAGCCGACGAAATGGATCCAGTGCGTGACCCGGTGGTTGGCGTCGTTGAGGAAGCGCGAGGCGAGCGAGGCGGCCCGCTGCGCGTCGCCGGGGACTTCCGGGCCGTTGTCGCTGGCCTCGGTCATCCAGTAGGACTTGCCGGTCCCCGCGACCAGCGCGGCGGAGTCCGGCGTGGTCGCGTTGTTGTACGAGTGCGACGCCAGGCCCGCCAGCGCCCGCCAGGCGTCCGGGTCGGCGCGGAGGGCATGGGCCGTCTCCAACATCCCGCCGTCCACGTTGGCCTGTTCGGGCGCGATGATCTCGACCCGCGTCAGGCCGTCCGCGTCGAGATCGGCGCGCAGGCGCTTGACGACTTCGACGACCTGCGCCGGCGTGAACCGCTCCTGATCGTTCGGCTCGTTCTGGACGCCGGTCACGTCCATGACCACGCCCGTCTCCCGCCGTAGCCGCTGGAGAAAGTCTGCCAGCAGGTCGGCGTAAGCGTCGGTCGCGGACGGCTTCAGCGCCATGCCCGTCTCGGCGCTGCCCTGGGCGCTTTTCTCGGTCATATACGTCGGCACGTGGTCCGGGGCGAGCAGGAGCGTGGTCACGCCCTGCGCCCTGGCGTCGGCGATCAGGCCGGAGTCCACGTAATTGGCCCGGAACGTCGTCATGTCGTGCGCGCCGGGGGTGGGGGCGTACTGGTCCGTGTTGAACCACAGGCGCAGGGTCTGGAAGCGCAGGTCGTGCCACAGCGTCCGGGACAAGAGTCTGCGCTGCGCCGGGGTCAGCGTCTGGTACTCGCGCCCGAAGTTGAGCGCGCTGGCCCCAAAGCCGCGAAACGTCTGCCGCGCCCCAGGCGTCACGGTGATAGTAAGAGGCGTGATCGTCACGGGCATCGGCGGCACGGTCTGGGCCGAAGCCCCGGCGGAAAGCAGGGCAAGCGCCGTCGCGGCGATGCCCCGAAGCAAAGTTCGCGTCATGGCTGTCTCAATTCCTGGCCTCCGACGGCGTCGCCGGGAGAAGGCCCAACTGCACGTCCGGCACGGTCCCCTGCGGGTAGTCGCCCGTCTTCAGGGCCGGGCTGCCCGCCGGAACCCGGAAATCATACCCCAAAATATCGCCGAACGTGAGCGGCGCGAGCGCGCTGCCCTGCTCCAGTCCGAGCTGCCGGCGGACGGTGGTCAAATCCGTGTAGTAAACGTGCCGCCGCCAGTCCGTCCCCCAGTGGAACAGGCCCTGCCCGTCGGGAGCCGAGTAAAGATTGTCGGCGAGGGTCAAATGCAACTGCTCCAAAGACAAACCGGGCGGCGCGGCCCGTCTCGTGTCGGGCGTTTTCTCCTGCAGGGCGCGCGGCCAGTGCCTCTCGTCGGTCACGTCAAACCAGCCCCACGCCTGCGCGTCGCGGTTGTCGGCGAGGACGTTGTGGCGGACGGTCTCGTCGTGGTTCCAGACGGCGACCTCGTGATCCACGCCGGACTTGAAGCCGATGCGCCAGGTCGTCCGGCCCTGCTCGCGGAAGTCGAAGCCCTCGCGGTTGGCGACGAGTAGATTGCGCTCGACGAGGCAGCCGGGCGACGACGACAGGCAGATGCCGGCCTGACTGCCCCACCCGCCGGGCGTCTCGGCCAGGCCGTTGCCGACGATGACGTTGTCGTGGGCGTGGAGGCCGTAAGAGATCTCGTAGAAGATGCCCGCGTCCTCGTTGTCGGTGATCAGGCAGTTCTCGACCTCGCAGTCTTCGTTGCCGATGTCGAACCACAGCCCGACGCCCCGATTGTCCCGCACCCGGCAGTGATCGAAGACGACCCCGCGCGAAAGCACGGTCTTTTCGCCCCCGGCCTCCCAGCCCCGGCTGAAGTCTTTGACGTTGTTGTTCTCGATGGTGCAGCCGGTCAGGCGCAGGCGGTCCGCGCCGTCCGCCCCGAACCCCAGTTGGCCGTTGTCCCGAAAGACGCAGTCGCGCACGACCTGGTCCGGCGCGGTGAAGGCGGCCCCGCTGCCGTTGGTGCGCTCGAAGACGCACTCCCAGGCCCTGTCGCCCCGGCCCGCGAACTGGGCCGCGCCCTGCTGCGCGGCGTTGGCCGCGTACCGAAAGCGAATGCCGCGCACGGTCACAAAGTCGCCTTTGCACTGCCACAGCACCGAGCGCGTGGAGGCCTCTATCGTCGGATCGTCCGGGGCGACCGCACCGTCGTCCGCGCGCCAAACGTACAGGCGCTTCGCCTCCAAGTCGGCAAAGAAACAGCCCCGACCGAGTTGGCCCCGCCGCAGCGTCTGAGTCAACAGATAGCCGCCCGCGAAGACCTGCTCGGCCCGCCCGATCAGCAAATGATAGTCGTCGTCCGGGTGGGCGTGGGTCGGGCCGCCGATGAACGAATACGGCCACGCGACGCTGTAGACGTTGTCCGGCCCCGGCTCGCGCTGCCAGCCGGTCAGCCGGTCCGCGCCGGTGACGACCACGTTCGCGCCGGGTGCGGCCTCAAACGTGATTGGGCGGGCCGCCGTGCCGTCGGCGGTCACGGTGACGCTTTCCCGGTAGACGCCGGTGTGAATCCGCACGGTGTCGCCCGCCTGAGCGAGTCTGGCCGCGTCGCGTATCGTTCGGAACTGGTGGTCGGCAGCAACGTCCGGCAGGGGCGCGGGGGAAACCTGATAGGTGTCGGCCCCTGCCCGCAGCGGCGCCAGCAGCCCCCAAAGCAGCAACAAACAGGACTTCATAGGACGCCTCTCAGCGCGTCGGCGCGTGTTGGTGCATAAGATTAACAGGCTCGCCGATTTCTGTCAAGCGGGGAACGGAGTGGAAGAATGCGGAGCAGGTCAGGGTGGGGGTTGTCACGGCTCAGAGGAGGCGTCAAGAAAATGTTGAGGTTTGAGGGTTGCTATTCAATGCGCGATGGGAACAACGGGAAGGGAGAAGCGCATGATCGAACACATCGTTTTGTTTCGCTGGACGCCGGAGGCGGAGGAAGCGCAGATCGCGCAGGTGATGGACGGACTTCGCGGGTTGGGCGATCAGATTCCGGGCATCGTCGGACTGGCCTGCGGGGCGGACTTTTCGGGGCGCGCGCAGGGCTACACGCACGGGCTGACGGTGCGGTTCACCGACCGGGCGGCGCTGGAGGCGTATGGGCCGCACCCCGCGCACCGGCACGTGGTGGAGACGCTGATCAACCCCATTCGCGGGGACATCCTGGCCTTTGATTTCGAGAGCCGCTGATGTTCCTGCACGGAATGAACAGACGCCGGGGCGGGACGGACGCGCCGCGCACGGCGACGGAGGACGCGGTTTCCAACCCGGAGCCGCGCTGGCCGGCGGTGCTGGCGGGCCTGGCGGTCGGCGGCCTGTACATGGCGCTTCCCAAAAGCCTGGCGGTCGGCCCGCGCTGGCTGCTCCTGGCAGTGGTGGCCGCGCTGCAAGTCCCCCTGTACATCTCGCGCCGCCGGGACCACCACCGATTTAATCAGGTCCTGGGACACGTTCTGTTGGGGGTGATCACGGTGTTTATGGTCTGGTCGCTCGGCCTGCTGATCCACGCCCTGCCGCTGCACAAAGAATCGCCGGTGACGATGCTGCGCTCGGCGGTGGCCCTGTGGCTGACCAACGTCATCGTCTTCGCGTCCTGGTACTGGCGGCTGGACGGCGGCGGGCCGCACGCGCGGGATATGCGCGCGTTCCACTGCGACGGCGCGTTCCTGTTCCCGCAGATGACCCTGGACCCGCAGACGCGGGCCGAGATGGGGGAAACGGGCTGGTCGCCGCAGTTCGTGGACTATCTCTTTCTCGCGTTCAACACGAGCACGGCGCTGTCGCCCGCCGACACCGCCGTGCTGTCGCGCTGGGCCAAGGTGTTGATGATGGTGCAGGCCACCGTCTCGCTGGCCGTCATCGCCCTGCTCGCCGCCCGCGCGGTCAACATCCTGTGACGGCTGACGGCGCGCGTGGTCATACCGCCTGCTGAAAGACGATGGGGGCGTGGTCGAACGTCTCCGGCCGCTTCGCCTTCATCCTGGCTTCCATCGCCGCGTGCCACGCCTGGAAATCGGCGGCGCCGATCAGTGTCCCGGCCTTGCTGTCGTGAATCGGCAGCAGGTTCAGCTCGATGGCCTCGCCGATCAAGGCCTGGTCGTCTTTGGCGGCGCCGAAAATCCGGCAGGCGTGGCGGGCCTGCTCGACCGTCATCCACGCTTCTTCGGCGGCCTCGGCGTCCGTCAGGAAATTGAGGCGCCAGAACCGCGCCTGGCTGTACGTCATCAGATCGCGGAAGGCCAGTCGCTCGCCGAGCGTCAGCCTCTCGAGAAGAGTCTCGTCTTCCAGGAAGTCATGGCGCTGGCGGGGCGTGAAAACTTCGTAGGACGCCGCGATCTGGTCGAACATGGCGTCGCGGTGGCTTTCGATCTCTTCCGACGAGAGGACGGCCGCGATCAGGCGGGACATGGGTAACGCTCCTGCGGGAAGGATTTCCCGTCATCGTTTATTATTGGAGATTGCTCCCAAAACTGTATACTGAAA
Source organism: Armatimonadota bacterium (assembly GCA_964657535.1). GTDB lineage: Bacteria > Armatimonadota > Armatimonadia > Armatimonadales > Capsulimonadaceae > CAZZVX01. The sequence continues at coordinate 7,700 of CAZZVX010000174.1, forward strand.
CAGGCGGCGCGCGGGGCGGTATAATAACGCCATGCCTACAGAAACCATCACCCTCGAAGGACACATCATAGACAGCCTGCTGCTGCCCAAAGTGCTGGACTTGATCGGCGCGGGCGGCGGGACGCACGTCATCGAGCGCATCGAGATCGGCACGACCCGCGAGGAGCCGTCCTGCGCCGTGCTGCGCGTCTCGGCGCCCGACGCGGCGACGCTGGAAGCGATCCTGGTCAACACCCAGCAGCACGGGGCGATCCGCGCGGCTGTCCACGACGCGCGCCTCGTTCCCGCCGACCGGGACGGCGTCTTCCCCGACGACTTCTACGCGACGACGAATCTGGAGACGCAGGTGCGGGTGGACGGCCGGTGGCTGCCCGTCCAGAATATCGAGATGGACTGCGGGGTCGTGGTCGAAGGCGGCGCGGCGCGGGTCCTGCCGATGGCGCAGGTGCGGGCGGGCGACCAACTCGTGGTCGGCTACGACGGCGTGCAGGTCGCGCCGCTGGAACGCCCCCGGCCCGTGCCGGACGGGACGCCGCCGTTCGCGTTCATGAGCAGCGAGGCGTCGGTGGAGAAGCCGAAGGGCGCGCTGATCGCCCGCGTCGCCGGGTGGGTGCGCGCGGCGCGGGGGCGTGGCGAGGGCGTGCTGCTGGTCGGCGGCCCGGCCATTGTCCACACGGGCGCGGGGCCGCACTTAGAGGCCCTGATACGCAAGCGAATGATCACGCTGCTGTTCGCGGGCAACGCGCTGGCGGCGCACGACATCGAGAGCGCCCTGTACGGCACGTCGCTGGGCGTCAACCTCGTCCCGGACCTGCCCGCGCCGGAGCACGGCCACACGCACCACCTGCGCGCCATCAACGCCGTCCGCCGCGCCGGGGGCATCCGCCAGGCCGTGGAGTCGGGCCTGCTGACGCGCGGCGTCATGCACGCCTGCATCGAGACGGGAACGCCCTACGTGCTGGCGGGCAGCGTCCGCGACGACGGCCCCCTGCCCGACGTCCTCACCGACACGCAGGCGGCCCAGCAGGCGATGCGCGAGGCTCTGCGCGCCGCCGACGTCCGCGTCTGCCTGATGGTGGCGACGACGCTGCATTCCATCGCCACGGGAAATCTATTGCCCGCCCGAACCGCCACCGTCTGCGTGGACCAGAGTGGCGACAACGTCACCAAACTTTTGGATCGCGGCTCGTTCCAGTCGCTCGGCATCGTGACCGACTGCGAATGGTTCCTGCAGGAGTTGGCGGAACGTCTGGGTTAGAAAAGTTCTCCGTCCCGCCGGCTCCCTTGACTTTGGCACGATTTTTGCGGTATGATTTCGTGCGGCGAAACGAGAGGCCACGCGCCGTGACGTACCCGGCCAACTGTACTACGGTCAGAAAGGGATAAGACCGAGATGCACACGGCACGCAGACACGCATTGCTTTTAGGCCTGGCGCCATTGGCCCTGGCCGTCGTTCGGCCCGCCCATGCCCAGGTCGTCGCTTACAACGACACGACCACCTTCACCGGATACGCCGCGTTCAACACCGGGGCGGCGACCGGCGGCACCGGCCCGACGACTCTCATTGCCGACGACATCAATGCCCTCGCCGGCTACGCAGGCCGCCAAGTCACCCAGTTCACCTTTTCCGTCTATAACGGCAACAACGCTACAACCACGTTCACGCCGACCGTTTACTTCTATAACAGCGACGGTGCGAAGGGCGGGCCGGGAACACTCCTGAATGCCGTCACCTTCTTGCCGCTCACCGAAGCGTCCGGCGCATTGAACCTTTACTCGCCGTCCAGTACGGCGGGCTTCTTCACTCTGCCCTCCGGCACATTTTGGGCCGGCGTCTCTTTCAGTAATGCCACCGCCGCCGAACTCAACAACTTGGGTCAAGGCCTCTACGATCCGCCCACTATCGGCAGCAGTCAAGACTTGGCATTTCACTCCAGCGCTCCCGCAACAACGGCCAACAACCCCTCCGGCGGGTTCTTCAGCGGCGGCGGAGTTGTCAATGCCAATTTGGGCTGGTCGTTCACCGTCGCCGGCGCTGTGGCGCCAGAGCCGTCACCGTTTGCCGTACTGGGCATCGGCGTCCTCGGACTCGGCACGTTGACCCTGCGCGCCCGCAAGCGCCGCGCCGCTTGACGCGATGCCGAAAGCCCGCTGCTCGGCCTGGC
>CAZZVX010000175.1:0-9789 GCA_964657535.1 Armatimonadota bacterium
AGTTTCGCGCTGATCCTGCACGACCCGGACACGCCAAAAGGCGACTTGACGCACTGGGTTCTGTATGACATTCCGGCAATGGTGATGGACCTGCCGGAAGGCCTGGCGGCAGGCGCAATCGGGGTTTCCGGGACCAACAGCATGGGCGAGACGCACTACAAAGGCCCCTGCCCGCCGCCCGGCGACCCGCCACACCGCTACCTCTTTGAGTTCTACGCGCTGGACACGCCTAGCCTCGGTTTACCGCCCGGCGCAAAGCGCGAGGACGTGGAACGCGCCGCCCAGGACCATATTCTTGCTCACGCAGTATTAATGGGCCGTTATGGGCGGGCCGCCGAGTAGCAAGAAAGGAAACACATCATCATGGCAGACAGTCTTCTGCGGCCCGACGGGGCGAGCAGCGTCCCCGGCGGCATCACCGCCGCCGATGCGGTCATCAGCCACGCGACACCGGGCGCGGGCCGCGAAAGCGGCGCCCCGGTCTCCAACGACAGCGCGCCCGGCACCCCTTCCGTGACCGGCCCCGGCGTGACGGGGCAGACGCCGACAGGCGGCGGCAAGGCCGTCCCCGATGACGCGCAGTTGGAGCAATCCGGCAGCCTGGGCGACACGTCGGGCTTTGGCGACGGCGGCCCGGCGCAGGACGGCGCGGGCGCGGGCAGCGCGGGCGCAGATTCACCCATGGCAGGCGACATCAGCGAAGGCGTCGGCCCCGGCCCGGAAATCACGGAAACGGGTGACGATCATTCCGGCGGCGGCGTTCCCACCGGCGGCCTGGCATCAAGCGATACGGGCGCAGGCAACGCCTGACGATTAGGAGACACCTATGCAACGCGCGTTTTTCCCCCTGACGCTTCTGCTGAGCCTTTGCGTTTTGCCGCTGCACGCGCAGGACGCAACGCCGACACCTCAGAAGGTCGCCGATTTTTACGGGCCGATGCCGACCGGCGTCAGCGTGTCGCACACGGGGCGCATCTTCGTCAACTTCCCGCGCTGGGGCGACCGGGTGCCGTACACGGTCGCGGAACTCAAGAACGGCAAGACGGTCCCGTTCCCCGATCTGGAATTCAACCGACTGGACCGGCACGATGAAATGCACCATTTCCTGTCGGTGCAGAGCATCGTCGTGGACCCCAAGAACCGACTGTGGATTTTGGATACGGGCAGCATCCAATTCGGCCCGACGCAGTACGGCGGCCCCAAGCTGGTCGGCGTGGACCTGGCGACGAACAAGGTCTTCCAGATCATCGCCTTTCCTCAAAGCGCCGTGCCGTCCACCAGTTACCTGAACGACGTGCGCTTCGATCTGCGGCGTGGAAAGGGTGGGCTGGCGTTCATGACGGACAGCGGCGAACACGGCCCCGGCGGGATCGTGGTCGCCGATCTTGCGACCGGGAAAAGCTGGCACAAGTTGGCATTCCACAAGACCGTCGCGCCCGAATACCATTTCGTGCCTATTGTGGAAGGGCAGCCGTTGATGAACCGGCCCAAAGTCGGGCCGCCGTCCTACTTGAAACTTAAATCGGACGGCATCGCCATCAGCGCGGACGGCAAACGACTCTTCTATTGCCCGCTCGCCAGTCGTGAGTTGTACTCGGTCAGCGTGGACGTGCTGGCGGACCCGAAGGCGTCAAACGCCGCCGTCGCCGCCACCATCAAGGACGAGGGTACGAAGGGCGCGTCGGACGGCCTGGAGAGCGACGCGGCGGGCCACGTCTATGCGACCGATTATGAGCATCACCAGATCAAGATCGGCCCGGCGGGCGGCCCTTACGAGACTTACGTAATCAGCCCGCACGTCTACGACTGGCCGGACACGATGAGCGTCGCCACGGACGGCAATTTGTACTGGACGGCGAATCAATTGCAGCGCCAGGCGAATTACCACCGGGGCCGTGACCTGCGCGTGAAGCCGTACAGCCTGTACCGCGTCAAGGCCGCCGGCGCCCCGGTGCTGCTGAAGTAGGCGCTTCAGTGCGGGGAAGGGAAGTTGTGCATTCGTATCTTTTGCGGCTGGTCCGGGTTCACGAGACGGGCCAGCGCATTGAGTTGTTTCTCGTTCCCGATGGCGATCAGGGTGTCGCCGGGCGCGAGGCGCGCTTCGTCGTCCGGGTTGGGCGTGAACCGCCCGCCGGCCTCCCCCTGCCGCACGGCGACGATTAACGCGCCCGTCCTCCGTTTGATGTCCTGCCCGCCGAGGGGCAGGTTAACGAACTCCGTCTCCCGATGGACCGTGAATTCGTGCAGCATGAAATTCGTCTGATCCAGTTCCGTCATCGCCTCGATGAAGTCGGTGACGGCGGGGTTCAGCGCAGTGATCCCCATCCAGCGTCCGCCGAGGTTGTGCGGCGAAACGACTTTCGTCGCGCCGGCACGGTAGAGTTTGGCCTCGTTCTGCAGGCTGTCGGCGCGTGCGATGATGCTGATTTCGGGCCGCAGGCCGTGGGCGGAGAGTGTAATGAAGGTGTTGACGGCGTCTGTCGGCGTCACGGCGATGAGGGCGCGGGCGCGGTGGAGGCCGGCGTCCACCAGCGTCTCGTCGTCCGCCGCGTCGCCTTCGACATAGGCGAAGTCGGCATCGCGCAGCATCGTGACCCGGCTTTCCTCCTGTTCCACGACGACGAACGGAACCCGGTCTTGGTGGTACATGAGAGCGATCTGCTGTCCGAGCCGTCCATAGCCGCAGACGATGAAGTGACCCGACAGGGCATCCACCCGGCGTTTCATGCGCGTCCTCCTTAAAAGCCGATAGGTCTGTTCACTGACAAAGACCTCCACGATGGTCGTGAAGGCCCAGGCCGCCGTGCCGATGCCCCCCAGAATCAGCGCGATGGTGAAGACTTTCCCGTGCGCGTCCAGCGGCTTGACTTCGCCGTAGCCGACGGTGGCGATGGTGATGACCGTCATATACAGCGCGTCCAGAGGCCTGTAGTGTTCGACGATCACGTACCCGCCGGTGCCGACCGCCAGCAGCAGCATGGCGAGCAGCAAGGCGAATCGGAGGCGCACGAACGGGTTGCGGAACAGCTCCTCCAGGGGCAAAGTCCGGCGCGGTCTACTTTTCATGGCGCTGCGGTCTCTCTGAATCCGCCCATTAGGAGGGCGGAATGGCACCGCTGGTCGCGGCGGCCGTGACAGAGACTTCGTTGTCGGGGGTAATGGTCACGTCGAGGAGACGGCCTCGGAAGCGGACGCCTTTGACGGTCAATTTCCCCCACCCCGGCGGCAGGTGGGGATTGCAGTAGAGCGCGACATCGCCGTCCTCAATCAGTTTTTGCCCCGCGCCGTGTTCCCAGGGCGAGACCGCCTGAATACCGGCGAAGCCGTACAAGACGCTCTGCACGCAGCCGGCCATGCCGGTTAGGAAATAGACGTTGTTGGTTGTGCGTTTCTCGGAGAATGCATCCCAGGGACCGCGCTCAAAGGGCCGGTACGAGTCGTGGAACAGGTCCAGCGACTGCTGGGTTCGTCCCAGCCGGGCGGCGACGATGCTCTCGATACTGCTGGTCATCGCCGGGCCGGTGGGGATGGTGTGCGCGGCGTAGAAGTCCAGCATATGCCCTTCGACGCGCCCATCGCTCGTGAAGCCCAGGGGGTGAATCAGCAGCAATGCGTCGGCCTGTTTCGCCATAAAACGATCCGTCATCGGCGCGGCGTTTTCGGCAATGATGCCGCGCTGGGCGTCTACGGGAAGGAACAGGGCGTCCGCGACCTGCGCCCAGTGCGGGTCGCTTTTCTGGTGCAGCGCGGCGGCGGCAGCCGTTGCCGCCAGGAGATTATACTTTACGACGGCGTTGGTGTAGGCATCATCATTGACCACGCCTGCGGTTTCGTCCGGCGACAGGACGCCGTTGACGTGATATTTGCCGTCCGCGCCCTTCGCGACGCGCGAAGCCCAGTATTGCGCCGTCGCTTGCAGCAGAGGCCAGCCTTCGTTTCGGAGATAGGCTTTGTCGCCCGTCCAGAGGTAATACTGCCAGGCGGCGAAGGCGACATCGGCAGTGATGTGCCGCTCTTTGGCAAACTCGCTCGGCGCGACTTCCGCCCCGGTGTCCGCGCTTTCCCAGGGATACTCCGCGCCCAAGAAGCCGTGCTGCTTGGCATTCCTGCGCGCCTGCGCCAGCAGTTTGTAGCGGTAGTCCACGATGGGCTTGGCGTAATCCGGGTGCTGGACGATGAGCGCCGGGAGCATCCACACGTCGGCATCCCAGAAGATATGCCCGCCGTAGACGCTGGAACTCAGCCCCATCGGCGGAATGGAAAACGTGCTGCCGGGGAACGTGGAGGACAGCAAATAAAATAAGTTGGCGTGTGTTACCTGCTGCGCTTCCGGGTCGCCGTCAATGACGATGTCGGAGGTCTGCCACAAGCGCTGCCATAGTTCGTCTGCCGAGGTTGCTGGATGCACAATGGTCTTACCTTGTGCGTTCTTAATCGTCAGCCTTCCCGTCTGCATATCAAGTTTCTGCTGATAATCACTTGGAGCCATACTCTCAGCGATATTGTGCGGCACCACAGACACGATCTGACCATTCTGGTACTTACCCGCCTGGTACATCTGCCCGACTGTATCATCTGGCCCAACCACAACCCCAAAATGACCGTCAGAATAATAGGCGGGAATCTTGTTGCCGATATCGGTGCTTGTCAGCACCCAGGGCTCAAATGTTTTCTGGTTGAGGAACAGTTGGTTGGCAACTTTGGCCTGTTCAGGCGGGCTGAGGGAGGCGGGTACGGATGGCACGGCGGGCGGCGCGGAGTGACAGCCCGCGAGGGCGAGAATCCCGAAAAGGCCGAGGCTGCGAATAAGGCGGGCGGACATGGGGGTACAATACGCGCAGGCAGGCCAAAAGTCCTGCGTGAAGATGGCCCCCTATCCGCCTTCGGCACCTTTCCCCCATCAGAATGGGAGAAAGGCCAGTGGCAAGTGCAGTTCCCGCCTGACGGTAGGGGCAGAGGCAATTGCGGCTTCGCACTTTGCCAAGAGGCACAAGAGCAGTAGTGATCGGCCTTTCTCCCCGTCTTCGGGGGGAAAGGTGGCGAAGCCGGATAGGGGGCTTCAGGGGAGACAAGAGATGACGCAGATGGAGAAAGTGCGCTGGGGGGTGATCGGGGCGACCTCGCGGATCGCGGGGTCGGCGCTGCTGCCGGCGATTGCGCGGAGCGAGTGCGCCGAACTGTGCGCGGTGGCGTCGCGGACTCTGAGCGCGGCGCAGGAGATCGCAGGGCAGTATGGCAACAGCGCCCAGGCGTATGGGGACTATGACTCGCTGATCGCCGACGACACGGTGGAAGTGGTCTATATCCCCCTGCCGAACAGCCTGCATTTGGGCTGGGCGGTGGAAGCGATGAACAACGGCAAGCACGTCCTGTGCGAGCAGCCGCTGGCCTTGAACGCGCAGCAGGCCGCCGAGATGGTGGAAACGGCGGACGCGAACGGAGTCATTCTGTCCGAAGCGTTTATGTATCGGTATCACCCGTTGCAGCAGGCGGTGTCCAAACTGATCACGAATGGCGAGTTCGGCGAGATTAAACTGGTGCGGGCGTCGTGTTCCTTTGTGCAGTCGGACCCGGACGACTACCGGCGTGATATGCGCATGGGCGGCGGGGCGCTGCTGGACATCGGCTGCTACTGCGTCAACATCGCGCGGCGCGTTTTCCGGCGCGAGCCGGTGGCGGTGACGGGAACCTCGGTGGTGGACGACGTGACGGGCATTGACACGACGACGACGGCGCAGTTGGAGTTCGACAACGGCGGCATGGCACTGCTGGACTGCTCGTTTTCGCTGTCGTTCCGGGCGTCGTATGAGATTGTCGGCAGCGCGGCGTCTTTGACGGCGCCCAAGTTCTTTCTGGGGCCGGACGAAGCGACGGAGTATGTCATTACTCGTGAAGGACACGACCCGGAAACGGTTCCGGTGCCGCCCGGCAATATGTACGAAGAAGAAGTGGACGGCCTTTCGCGGCGCATCCGGGGCGAGAATGCCTACGTACTGCCCGCTGCCGATGGCTTCAAGAATATGCGAGTCTTGGACGCCATTGCCGCCTCTACCCGGTCTGGTGAAAAGGTGACATTGTAGAGGCCCGGCGATTAAAATCGCGGCAAAAAGATCACGAAGTCGGCCTTCGCCGACTCAGATTTCAGCCCGCGAAGGCGGGCTTTGTTTCGGGAGTCGCGGATTTTAGTGCGGTTTTTTTTGTCCTTCTGACGGGAAAGTAGCCGTCGGCGCGCAGGGCGTCGGTGACGCGGACGGACGTGGCGCGGTTGAGCGTGTAGAAGTGGATGCCGGCGACGCCGTGTTCCAAGAGGTCGCGGCTCTGGCGGTGGGCGTACTCACAGCCCCGGTCTACGATCTCGGCTTTGGTGCCGGCGCCGAGGAAGGCTTCGAGGTCGGCGGGAACAGTCGTGCCGTTGGAACGGCAGATGCCTTTGGCCGAGAGTTGGTCCAGGGACGTGACGGGGAGGATGCCGGCGACAAGCGGGATGGTGATGCCGGCGTCAGTTGCCTGCTCCTGGAACTGATAGAACGCCTGGTTGTCGAAGAATATCTGAGACACGGCGAAGTCCGCGCCGACGTCCTGCTTGAGTTTCAGGTAGCCGATGTCGTGGGCGAGCGTTTCGGCTTCGGGGTGCTTTTCGGGGTAGAACGAGCAGCCGATGTGGAAGTCGTAGTTCGTTTTAACAAATTCAATCAAATCGCTGGCATGAGCGAAGCCATCCGGGTGCGGGGTGAAGGTCCGGTTGCCCTCCATGAAGCCGGGCGGGTCGCCGCGCAGGGCCATGATGTACCGGACGCCCGCGCGCTGCAGGGCGGTCAGGATGTCGGCGAGTTCGGCGCGGGAGTGACCGACGCAGGTGAGGTGGGCCATCGCCTCAATGCCGAGTTCGTCCTGGATGCGGCCAACGAGGTCAATGGTCTTCTGGCGGGTGGAGCCGCCCGCGCCGTAGGTGACGGTGACGTAGTCGGGCTGCTTCTTAGAGATGCTGCCGAGCGAGGCGTAGAGCGTCCCCCAGCCGTCGGGGTTCTTGGGCGGGAAGAACTCGAACGACAGCGTCGGGGTTCGTTTTTGCAATTTTTCTAAAAACGTCATCGGACGCACTCCCCCTCGGCGCTGATTCCCAATATCGCACATTCCACACGCTCGCACAGCACATGGAGCAGCAGTTGGTGGCACTCCTGGACGCGCATTGACGACGGGTTTCGGCTTTGCACAGTGATCTCGTAGTCGGCCAAGCCGCGCGCTTTGCCCCCCGTCTTGCCGGAGAAGATGGCGGTGACGAGGCCGCGCTCCTTGCCCGCCTGGAGCGCCCGGACGACGTTTTCGGAGTTGCCGCTGGTCGTGAAGGCCACCAGCACGTCGCCGGGTTGCCCCAAGGACTGCACCTGACGGCTGAACAGGTCGTCGAAGCCATAGTCGTTGCCGATGCAGGTGAGCAGGGTGCCGTCAATGGACAGGCAGAGGCCGGGCAGCGACGGGCGCTCGCGGTAGAAGCGCCCGGTGAACTCCTCGGCCAGATGCGCCGCCTCCGCCGCCGACCCGCCGTTGCCGCAGGTGAGCAGTTTCTTGCCGTTCTGAAACGCCTCGATCAGCCGCGCCGCCAGCACTTCCAGCGTCGCCTCGTGGTCGCGCAGCGTCTCCAAGTCCTGCTGCAGTTGTGTGATGTGTTTCCCTAGCATAAGATAGTTCGTTTTGGCAAAAATTGTGTTAAAAGGCCAGTTAAGAAGCCAGCGAATCAATTCGCCGCTGTTTGGCGCAGACGCCGCGTGTCCGCCTGCGCGGACAAAGATGATGACACGCTATGCGTGGTGTTCACAGAGGTTGATAGGCTCCATTGGGTCATGGTACTCAAAGGGCAGGCCGCGTAGCGGATAGCGGTTTTGTGCAGGCGGCTTGAGAGCAATGGGCAGAATGATGACTTTGACGGTTTCCCCAGCCTGGAACGGCAGGTGGTCAAGCGTCAGGGTGCCGTTCTGCGTCAGCGTCGTTTCAACCCGGTGTGCTTGCAGGGAGGCATTCATATCCTATTTCCTGATTCCAACCCTGCGGCGATTGTGCATAGCGTTTCCCAGGGTGATAGTTCGTTTTGGCAAAAAATGAATTACTTGATGTCTTCGCCGTCCAAAGTGATTCTCGCCGATTGGTTGTTGAGCATTTTGTCTAAGTCCGACTCGTTTTCCAAGAAGTAGGACAGGTAAGCGACTTCATTTCCGCTTTCCGGGGCAGTGTCAAAAAATTCAACACACTCGGCCAGCCTACGGACGCCGCCGTACTTCCAACGTACCGGACGCCCACCGTAGGTATGTGCATCGCTATCAGACTCTTCGTGAAGTGCACCAATCCGATCCGCTTCTTCATAGGCATTATCGGACGTGTCAGCCTCAATGATATGAATCTGTTCCCAAACCGGATGAATGTCCTGCCGACCATCCTGGAACTTTATCAGCATGAGTATGTGCGCGGCGTACCACATGAAAATAGTCGTTCAGTATCAACTTCTGCGGACAGCGGCAATAAACTGCCGTTTCCGTTCGGTAGCGAACTCCTGCATTCGTTTGCGGACTTCATCGGCGGAGAGTTTGACCGGCTCAGGGCGCTCTATTTTGATTTCTTTGGCTTCCAATTTTTCGACGGCCATTGTTTATGCTCCTTGCAGGCGCTGAAAGTAACACCTTTATTATAGCATAGGCGGGCTATGCATTGTGCGCGGCCAATGCTTCGGCGAGAAGCGAAACTGGGTGGACGACGCGGGGTTGGGGAGATAGAATCGGGGCGTGATTATCAGATCGCGGGTGTGGTCGTCAGGAAGACATACACTAAGGCGCCGGCTGAAGATGGGACCATGCGGCCTCCTCCTCCGGGCGGTTCCAGTCTTCGGCCAGGGTTGCTTCGCTCAGGAGAACGGTGGCGTTGACGTGCGGCTCTTCTTCCAAGATGGTGACGAGAGCGCGGTGGGGGCCGGACAGCGTGACGTCCTCCCGAAGCAGGACGACGCCTTGCGGCGTGATGGTCGCTTCCACAGTGCGTATCATGGGGTTTTCCTCACGGCTATTATACACCATTGGGCGGCGGCAAGGCGAGGGCTTCGGCAAGTAGTGTGACCGGGTGTGCGACGCGGAGGTGGGGGAGGGTGCGGTCTCTTAGGCCGGATTGAATCCAGGCGAGGCAGCCGGGGTTGCCGGCGGCGACGACGGAGGCGCCGGTGGCAAGGATGTGGGCGAGTTTGCGGGCCTGTAACTGGCGGGCCATGTCGGGTTCGGTGAAGTTGTAGATGCCCGCCGAGCCGCAGCAGATTTCGCTTTCGGGCAGGGGGACGAGCGTGACGCCGGGGATGCGGGCGAGCAGTCGGCGGGGGGCGTCCCGGATACCCTGGCCGTGGGCGAGGTGGCAGGCGTCATGGTAGGCGACGGTGAGGGGGGCGTCAGACAGGGCTTGGAGCGTGGCGATCCAGCCGACTTCGTCTAAGAATTCGGAGATGTCGCGGACTTTGGCGGCGAAGAGGGCGGCGCGTTCGGCGTAGGCGGGGTCGTCGGCCAAGAGGTGGCCGTAGTCTTTCATGGTGCTGCCGCAGCCCGCCGAGTTGACGATGATGGCGTCGAGGCCGTCGAAGGGCGAGAAGGAGTCGATCAAGGCACGGGCCATGCGGCGGGCATCGTCACCGTAGCCGTTGTGGACGTGGAGAGCGCCGCAGCAGCCCTGGCGGGTGTTAACGAGGACTTCGCCGCCGTTGGCCGATAAGACGCGGACGGTGTCGGCGTTGACGTCGCCGTACAGGACGCGCATGACGCA
>CAZZVX010000176.1:0-9775 GCA_964657535.1 Armatimonadota bacterium
GGAATGATAACCCAATGATAAACAGCCCGCAAATCACGCCTAAATGACGTCAAGCGGTGGGCTTCCTATTGGGCCTGACCACGCCCCCTCAATGCGCCAATGCTAATCGCGGCTGGCCCTTCTCCCACGTGTGTTCCCACGGCTGACGGTTCTTCTCGAACTGCGCCAGCTCCTCGTAACGCCCGCTGTCCGGCTCCAATTTCCAGCCCATGAAGGCCCAGCCGACGTAGTTGCCCACGTCCCAAATCTTCTCCGACTCCAGCTGACCCTTGAACTGCGGCATCGCGCTGCCGGGAATGCCGTACAGAACGGCGTAATAGATAGACCCGTTGGTAATCGTGCTGACCTCGTTCAGCTTCGGGCTGTACGGGTAGCCCGGCTGACCGCCCGCCGTGTTCGCGCCCGACGCCTGAATCAGCGTAAAGTCCATCGGCGGCGGGTTCAGATACGGCTTGGACGGGCCGCGCCCGTCGCCGTGCTCCCCGTGACAGCCCGCGCAGTACGCGACATACAGCACGCGGCCCCGCTCGACGGAGCCGACCGTCACCGGCTCCGGGTTCGGGATGCCGTTCACCCAGCCCGGCGGGAACGTGGACTGCAAGTACGCCACGTTCTCCCCCGGCCCCTTCTGGTAATACTGCACCAGCAACGTCTTCAGATCGCGCTGCTGCTGCGCCCGCTGCGTCCCTTCCCTGCCGCCCAGCGCCTGCACATACGCAATCAGCGCCTGCCGGTCATGCCCCTGAATGTACTTGAACGACGGCATGAACGACTGCGGCCGCGTGTAGCGCGGGTTCTCAAAGTGCGCCCAGTGCCAGTCGTCGGGATGGTACCCCGCCTCGTGCGACAAATCCGGCCCGTTGCGCGACGTCCCGATCAGGTTGGGCGAGTCGTAGACGTAGTCGCCGGGCTGCGACGTCAGCCCGCTCCCCTCCCCCCAGTCCATCGCGCGCACGTCCTGCGAGTGGCAATACTCGCAGCCGTTGCGCACATAAATATCGCGGCCCTGCAGTTCCAGCGCCGTGTAGGGCCGCGCATTGGGCGACGGGTTCGGGCGGAACACCTGCGGCGGCAGAATCACGTTGCCGATGATGACGCTGAACAGCACCAGCGTCGAGCCGAGAAGCAAGGTCAGCGGCGTCATTTTCATAGGTCAGTCTACCAAGACTCCAGCGTCGTCGGGCGGCGGCGCGGGGAGTTCTTCTAATTCGGCGAGGGAGCGGCGGCGCTGCTCGGCGGCGTCCGGGAGCGGGACCCGCAGCGTCATGTACAGATTGACAAGCTGCATGACGACGCCCATCACGATCAGGCCGCCGAACCAGGAGCGCATCACGAAGTACGGCTTGACAACGGGATACGCCTTCAGGACCGGCTCGCCGATGCTGATCCAGGCGCTCGCCTGCGCCAGACCGGCGGCGGTGATGGCCCAGAAATAGCCCGTGATGCCCAGCAGCATCAGCCAGTATTGGGCGTCCGCCAGGCTGCGGCTCCACAGCGGGCGGCGCGCGATCTGCGGCACCATGTACAGGATGGCCCCCGACGCGATGAAGCCGAACGCGCCCAGCAATGCGAGGTGCGCGTGCGCGATCACCCACTGCGTGTAATGGATGAAGCGGTTGACCGTCTGCAGCGACTGCACCGACCCCTGGAACGAGACGGCGAAATAAAACAGCGAGCCGGTCAGCGTGAAGCGCAGCGGGACGTTGGTCAGCATCTGCCCCCACTGCCCGCGCATCGTCATGAACAGGTTCGTGGCGAACGTGAAGACCGGGACGATCAGGGAGATCGAGCCAATGATGGCGACATTCTTCAGCCAGTTCGGGATCGGCGCCTGCAGCAGATGGTGCTGGCCGGTCTCGGTGTACAGCAGCGCGATGGACCAGAAGCCGATCAGCGACATCAGGTGCGAATACAGCGGGCGCTTGGAGATCTTCGGCACCAGGTAATAGGCGATGCCGACGCCGCCGGTCGTGAACAGCAGTCCCAGGACGTTGTGGCCGTAGAACCAGTTCCACACGGCGTCGTCCAGCCCCTGGATGGAGCCGGAGCGCTGGAAATCGGCGACGTTCGCGCCGTCGGGCAGGCTCATGTGGCTCGAAAACAGGCCGACGAAATAATGCGGCTGGCCGTTCACGGTGTAAGTCGTGAACGGGTGCCAGATCACGCTGCCGATGGCGTACAGGAACATGATCCAAACAGTCGTCCCGCCGATGTACCAGAGCGAGACGTACAGTTTCGGCTCCCGCCGCGCCGCGATGGTACTGAACACGATATAAACGTTCAGGAGCAGTAAAATCTCGACGGGCCAGTCCACGTACCAGGGGAACTCCGTGTACTCGCGCCCCTGCGTGTCTCCGTTCAGGATGGCGACCACGCCGAGCGCGACGAAAACGTTCCACAGCAGGACGAGCAGATTCGCCAGGCGGTTGGTGCGCAGGGGCGTCTTGCACAGGCGCGGCACGATGAAGTACCACGCACCGTAATACGTCACGGACAAAAACCCGTACAGCACGGCGCTGACGTGCGCGGGCCGGACGCGGCTCCAGGTCAGCCACGGGACGCCCGCGAAGAGGTCCGGCAGCGTCAACTCGTTGGACGCGAGCAGGCCGAGCAGCGTCCCGACGAGGAACCAGACGGCCCCGCTGACCAGCCCGTGCAGGGCCGCCGAGTCGGGCCGGTCGGCCCAGTCCCAGACGCGCGCAGGCCAGGCGCGCGCTAGCGAACGGTCGTTCGGACGCGAAGGCATCAAGGAGACGATGGACATGGTGAGTTCGGTTTCCACGCGGCAGGGCGGCCTGGCGCGGCGTGACGGCGTCACGCGACGCACTGGGTTTACCCAGGACGCCGCAGGCGTCAAACGTGCCGGCGATCCACAGCCGGGCAGTTGACGGGGCATTTCGCGGCGTGCTATACTCTGCCACAACGCACGTGTCGGGAGGTTCGCATGGCAGGCAATGATCTGAGCGCCGGTCTGACGGAGAAAGTGAATGAGTACCGGGTGATGAGCGCCCCGCTCGAACAGGCGATCCGCGAACTGGAGTACGCCCAGACGCTGCTCAAGGCGCGCGCCGAGAGCGACATCGCGCAGACCGTTCCGGCACTGGGCGCCCTCGCCGACATCCTCGACATCTCCACGCTCGACCTGCTGATGGCGCCAGACCGGCTGGCGTATGTCCACGAGGCGATGGCGCGGCAAGGCCTGACCGCCGAGGACGTGGCGCAGCAGATGCGCGCCCTCGTGTCGTCCCCGCAGTCCCGCGACGACCTGCGCGCGCTGGGGATCGGCGAACAGATTTCCTGACGCGCTTGCGCCGCCTACTGCTTTGTGTTATAATGCGCGCAACGTTCCCATGTCCAGCGACCCACAACCAAATGCGCCTGATCCCGTCTTGATCGTCAACCCGACGGCGGGCCGGGGCGCGGCGGGGAAGCAGGTCCGCGTCATCGCCCAGAAACTGCGCGAGTACGGCCTGCACACCCCCGTCTGGCGCTACACGACTGCCGCCGGAGACGCCGAGCGCATGGCGCGGGAGGCGGCGCAGGCGGGCGCACAACTCGTCGTCGCGGTGGGCGGCGACGGGACGCTGCACGAAGTGGTCAACGGCATCCTCGGCACGCCCGCGACGCTGGGCCTGATCCCGTTCGGCACGGGGAACGATTTCGCGCGGGCGTTCGGCCTGTACGGAGACCTGGACGCCGCCTGCGGCGCGCTGGCCCAGGGCGAAACGCGGCGCGTGGACGTGGGGACACTGGAGGGAGCAGGGACCGGCGGGCCGCGTCACTTTCTGGTGCTGTGCGGCACGGGGTTTGACGCGCAGACCGCCCGGACGGTCAACGAGGGCATCAAGTATCTGGCCGGTGCGCCTGCCTACGTCTGGGGCGCAATCCTCACGGCCAAAAACTTCACGCCGTTTCAACTGACGCTGACTTTGGACGACGGCGAGGTGATTCAGACCCCGGCGATGTTCGCTTCGGTGGCGAACACGGAGACGACCGGCGGAGGCATGAAGATCGCCCCCGGCGCGCAGCCCGACGACGGCCTGCTCGACATCTGCCTGGTGCGCCAGGTCGGCAAACTGGAGATGCTCTGGCAGTTGACCAAGATATTCGACGGCAGCCACGTCAAGCACCCGGCGGTGACGATGCTGCGCGCGTCGCGCATCACGCTGGACGCCGACCCGCCGCAGCCATTGCTGATTGACGGCGAGGTGTGCGGCACGACGCCCGCCGTCGTCACCATCGCGCGGCAGGCGCTGGCGATCAAGGCACCCCGCGCATGAGCGAACCGCGCGATGTGGTCGTCCCAGCCGGAGGCGTCATCAGCGCGGAGTACGCCCGCGCCATCGGCAGTCCGCACCGGGCGCTGGCCCCGGTCGGGCCGGGCCGGACGCCGGTCTTGCAAATCGTTGTGGACGCCCTGCGCGCCAGCGGCGTCGTGAGACAGATCATCGGCGTCACGGCGGAGCCGGTGGCGCAGAAAGTGTCGGGCGTGGATGTGTGGCTGCCCGCCGGGGACAGCGGCCCGGAGAACATCCTGCGCGGCCTGGCCGCGCTGCCGACGCCGGACGCGCCCGCGCTGGTCTGCACGTCCGACCTGCCGCTGCTGACGCCGGACGCCGTGCGCGCTTTTGTGGCGCATTGCGACGCCGAGGCCGAGGTGACGCTTGGCCTAGTCACGGCGGCAGCCTATGAGGAAGCCTTTCCCGGCGCTCCTCCTTCGGAGTGGGTACACTTGCGGGATGCCGGGCCGGTGACGCTGGGTGGGTTGTTTGGCATTCGACCTGCCCTTTTACAGCGCAATACGCTCCTACTGGCCGACGCGATGGCCGCGCGCAAAAGTCAGTTCGGCATGGTCCGCCTGCTGGGGCCGCGCCTGGTCTGGCAATGGGCAACGCGGTCGCTCACATTGGCCGCGCTGACGGCGCGCGGCGAGACCTTGCTGGGCTGTCGCACCCAAATTCTGCGGGACGCCGCGCCCGCGCTGGCACTCGACATAGACACCGAGGATGATTACACCGACGCCGACGCCCGGCTCCAGACACAGCAGCGGCCTGCCGACACTGCGCACCCGCACCCGGTCCGCCTATGAGAACGCGCCGCCCATGCTGATACGGATCGTCACGGGCCTGCTGGGGGCCGCCTTCTACACGTTCCTCGTGTTCACGGGGAACGGGCTGCCGTTCGCCCTGCTGGTCGCCCTGTTTTCCGTGGTCGGCGCGAGCGAACTGTTCCTGGCCGTCCGCAGCCGCAAGGGCGGCTCGCCCAACGAGACTCTGGGCTGGATCGCCTGCATCGCGTTTCAGTATACGGCATGGACCCACAACGGCGTTCGCTTCGCCCCCTACCTGCCCGCGCTTTTGATTTTGCTGGTGATCATCTCGCTGATTCTGGAGATGATCAAGCGCCGCCCGCAGCCGATCCTCAATATCGGCACGACGCTGCTGGGCGCGGTGTATGTCGGCTGGCTGTGTTCTTACCTGACCTTGCTGCACGGGATCAAACTGGACCCCCGGCAGCACTCGCTGCTGATCCCGCCCATCGCCGGCACGACGCCGGGCGAGTGGATCGTGCTGTTCGTCACGGTCTGCACGTTCCTGTCCGACACCGGCGCCTTGTTTTTGGGCCGCGCCTTCGGGCGGCACAAGATGGCGCCGGGCATCAGCCCTTCCAAGACCTGGGAAGGCTCCTTCGGCGGGCTGCTCTGCTCGGTGTTTGGGGGAGGACTGTTCGGCTGGTGGCTGCACCTGCCGCTCGGCCACACGCTCGTTCTGGCGTTCCTCTGCGCCGCCGCCGGTCAGGTCGGCGACCTGTGCGAGTCGGCCCTCAAGCGCGATTTAGGCATCAAAGACTTCGGCTCCGTCATGCCCGGACACGGCGGCATTTTGGACCGGATGGACAGCATGCTGTTTTCCGCCCCGCTCGCCTACTACTATTTCATCTTTTTCCTCATCGCGCGGCACTAAAGCAAGTGGTTTCCATCGGGTATCATAAGGCGGGCCGACTCGCCCGTAGAAAAGATACTCCTGATGAACACACGCACGCGGCGTGCCGACGCGATTTTGGGGACGCTCGCCCTTCTTGGCCTCCTGGCCGCGCTCCTGCTGCCGATCTTTCGGCGGCCCTCTCACGAAATCGTGCGCGCGACGGCTCCTTCTCCTAGTGCGGCGCCGCTGCGCGTTTTGATCGTCGGGGGCGGCCCGGACAAGTCGCATAATCAGATCGCCATTGAAAGCAATGTCCGCTATGTCCGCCGCCTGCTGCCGCCGGCGTCTTCCGTGCGTACTTTATTCGCCGACGGCAACCCGCACACAGTCAACGTTCAGTATCTCGACGCCAATGCCAATCCGCGCTATCGGGCGTCCGATCTGGGCGACATAGATGGCCCTTCACGACTGACGGCGTTCCACAGCGCGCTGAAAGAGTTGTCTTCTCAGGGCCAGGGGCCGTTATTACTCTACTTCACCGGCCACGGCAGCCCGGACGACACCGGCGATTACACCGACAATGCTTACGATATGTGGAGTGACGATGAACTCACAGTGAAGGGCCTCGCGACGTCCCTCAAAACGCTGCCCGCCGAGACGCCCGTGACGGTCGTGATGGTGCAGTGTTTTTCGGGCGCGTTCGGCAACCTACTCTTCCAAAACGGAGATACGAACGGCGCGGCGCTTGACCGCCCCCTCTGCGGCTTCTTCGCCAGCGTCCCGCAGCGCGAGGCCGCCGGCTGCACCGCTGAGGTCAACGAGGCGGATTACCACGACTTCACCTCGTACTTCTTCGCCGCCCTGACCGGCCACAGCCGCCTCGGCAAAACCGTCACCGGCGCGGACTACAACGGCGACGGCACCGTGGGCATGAACGAGGCCTACGATTACACGCTCCTGCACGACATCTCCATAGACACGCCGACGTGTACCTCGGACATCTTCCTGCGCCGCTTTGTGCCGACCACGGACGACGCCGTGTTTCGGTCCCCCTACAGTACAATCCGCAACTGGGCCGCGCCCGGCCAGCGCGCCGTGCTGGACGGCCTTTCGTCACAACTGAAGCTGGCCGGGGAAAAGCGCCTGCAATACGCCTACTCGGTCTTCCGCCGCCGGACGGCGAGCGAGGGCGACGATGACGAAGAAGCGGTCACGGCCCGCTGGACGCGCCTGGTGCGCTGCGCCAAGAGCGTCGTCCTGGCGCACACGCTTCTTTCCGGCACGGACGGAGGCCTTAAAGCCCGTTACGCCGCTCTGGTCGCCGCCGAAGGTGCCAATCCCCTGCACCCCGCCCCGTAACGCTGCTCACTGCCGCCGCATCATGCCCTGAAAACAGGCATACAGACCGATGGCGATCAGCACCCAGTGCATGAAACCGGCGTTGCTCATCACGAACGAGAAGGCATCACCGAGGGTCAGACTGGGGTCGCCGTCCGGGCCGCTGCGGGAAGCGGTCAAAAGGTCCTGCGCCCAAATCACATGGCTCAGCAGCAGGCACCCGACCATGATGCCGACGGCCAGCGCCGCCATTCCCGCCCCACCGCGTCCGGTGAGTCGGTGCAGTCCCCACCCGATCCCGTATCCCATGAAGATGTAAAACAGCGACAGGCCGAAATGGGCATACACGGTGATCTTCTCAATCGCAATCGCCGCGACGATCCCGATCAGCGAGGCAACCACGATGCCGAGGACCAGTTTGCTTTTGTCCTGGCTGTCCGGCACCGCGCCATACCCTGGCAGGCCGGAAGTCGGCGCATTCCCGACGCCGTAAGAGCCATGATTGATTTGCGTTTGTCCGCCCACCGCCGGGGCCGCGTAGCCCGCCGGCGCGGAAGCCAGTTCACGTTCCACGCGCGCGCGCACGACGGCGACACAGTTCTTGCAGACCGGCTTCTGGTTGATGCGGTCCGTGCAAGCATCGCAAATGGGAACGCCGCACTGGACGCAGTTTCCCGTCGCGGGCGCGTCAGGATGGTAATAACAGGGGCTGGGCATGAGTGTTTCCTTTCAAAACCGTCAAGCGACCACGGGATAATGGGTCCGCAAAAACGTGTGCAATAAATAGTACCCTGCGCCGAGGATCGCCGCCAGGCCGAGATACGCGACTCCGAACTTCCATTTGTCGGCACGGGCGACCTGATAATAGGGCTGCGTCTTGGGGTCGGCCTTCCAGCCGCCGATGATGCGCGGCAGGCTGAGAACACCCAGAATCCAGATGAACGGGTTCAGGAACCCCATGGCAATCAGCACGACCACGCCGTAAGCCAGCGCCTTCGGCGAGAACAGCGGCACGATCCAGCCGCCGTCGAGCGGCACGGTCGGCGCGAGATTGAACAGGTTGACGAAGAACCCCCAACTCGCCAGCGCCAGCCAGAATGGGTTTCCGGTCGCCACGTAGCCGAGGATACAGGCCGCGCTTGCCAGCGACCCGACGACCGGCCCCATGATGCCAATGAAAGCGTCTTCGGTGAGATTCCGGCCACCGCGCTTGGTCGCCACCAGTCCGCCCATGAATGGAATGAACACCATGAAGTTCGTCGGGTGTCCCCGCATCCGCGCGGCGAGCGCATGACCGCACTCGTGGATAAAGATCAGCAGCACGATGCCGATCCCGAACGGCCACCCAAAAAGCTTCGCGTAGACCCACATACTCAGCAGCATGGAGCCGAAGGTGAGCAGGAGTTTCCCGAACGTCAGCAGTTTCAGGCCCAGGAACAAAAACTTGAGTTTGCCGAGCAGGAGCAGCAGGGAGGCAATCGCGCCGACGATGCCGCCTTCGTGCTTCTTGCGCTGCAGAAACGTCGCGTTTTGGGGCGGCGTGGGGGCTGCGTAGTACGGCGATGTGCCGTCCAGCCCCGGCGTCGGGGGCGCGGGAGCGCCGAACTGCGCGGGCGTCTCTGCCGATGGACTGTTCGGACGGGAGCCGTCCGCATTTCGCTCGGCGAGGATGCGCCGGCGGATTTCGTCTTCAATATCGGTCATGGGTGCGTGTCTTGCCTTTCAATTTCCTCGTTCCTCTTTTATCCCCGGCGGTGGTAAACGAACCATTCCAACAGGAGCAGGGCCAGCGCGACGACGGCGACGGTCGGCCACAGGTCGTTTCTGACGCGGCGCGTGGGCTTGGCGGACGCCGGGAGCGGCGCGGCCCCCGGATGATCCAGTGCGGCGAGCGGGCGGGACGCAAGGGCGCTTTCCGCCGGGTCGCGCAGGTCTACCGCAAACGGATAGTCGGCCCCGCTGCTGCGGGCGTGATACAGGCCGACCCGGTCCGTGCGCGCATAAACGGCGACGCCGCCGGTCGCCGGGACGCTCACGGCGCTGGTCTCACCGTCGGGCCGGGCGATGGAAACGCTGTCCGGCCCCGGCGGGACGACGATCTCGGCGGGCGTCCCGGCGTCCACGGCGTCGGCAGCGCTGCCCAGGCGACTGCCTTCCGCCAGCCAGTCGGCGGCATTGCTCAGGAAAATCGGGAACGAGACGCGCAGCGGCCAGTCCGAGTCGGTCAGGTCAAAGGCGACGGAAACCATGCGGCGGCCCTGCGATTCCCCGGCGGCGATCCAGGGGCCGCCGTCCGAATCGGCGAGGACGGTTGCCCAGGGCTGGGCCGTCAGTTTGGGCGCGGCGCGGACGTGCAGGCCGCTCAGGTCCACAAAGCGCATCACGGGCTGGGTCTTGTTCTGGTCTACGAAGGTCGGCTGGCTCGCGGTTCCGCCGGAAGCGACCAGCGGCGTTTGGCGGCTGGCGGCATGGAACACGAGGTAATTGCCCGGCGGCAGCGGGCCGGGCGGCAG
>CAZZVX010000177.1:0-9758 GCA_964657535.1 Armatimonadota bacterium
CGGAAGACCGGCGACAGCGCGATGACGGCGAGCGGCGCGAGCGAGCAGACCGCCATGACGGCGGACGACCAGACGCCCGGCTTGATGCCGAAGTAGTTGACGATGTACAGCAGGACGGTGAGGATGATCGCCGTCGCGACCACGTTGACGTGCGGGAAGAAAGACGCCTTGAGATAACCGCCGATCAGAATCATGTTGACGGGGATGACCGGGATCCAGGCGAACCAATACCCCCAGTTGGAGATGGCGCCGATGAACGGCGTGTGCTTCTTAAACGCCTCATGGCAGTAGGTCGCCGTGCCGCCGCTCTTGTTGGGGAACATCCCGGCGAGTTCGGCGATCATCAGGCACTGCAGAACCCCGACAATGGCGATAAACGTCCAGGCAAAGACGGAGGCCGGTCCCAGGTCGGCGGCGATGGCGCCGAGCGAGGTGGTAACGAGCAGCGACCCGCCCAGCGAAATGACGACGGCAGACTTCCACGTAACGGCCCGCTCGACGGTGTGTTCCGCCGCGACGGGGGCGGCGGTGGAGAGAGTAGTAGCCACGATGTGTCTCCTTTGCGCCTGAACAGGCGCGGACTCGACTTTCTTGTCCGCAGCCGCGTCAATGCGGGTGGGAAGGAGTGAAGGGAAGCCGGCGTCGGCTCGGTGTGAACGGAAGTGGCGCGGCGTCGCGTCACGCGGGTTTCTCAGAGACTTCCGACAGTGAGCGGCAGACCGCATCCCTGTCATGGGACGCGACCTGGATTTCCAGCGCCGGGACGCCCCTCACGGCGTGACGCCACAGCAGCGCCGCGCACCCGTCCAGGCGGACCGGAACGGCGTGATCGGCGGGCAATCCCGCCAGTCGGTGCGGCGGCTTGACCACCGCAAATTTCGGCAGTGTCGCCAGGGCATCCTCCTTTACTACGATGACGGACAGGCGACTCGGCTTGACCCAGACCCGTCGGTCGGTCGCCTCGGCCTGCAATGCATCCGCCAGTCCGCCCGTGTCGTCAAAAACGCCGACGCGAAAGTTCACTTCGCACAGGCGCAGCAGCGAGCAGGGCGCGTCACTGAATTCTGTCTCGCACGACTGGTACGCGGCGAGATGCGCCGCCTGCGGGCCGAACAGCGCCTGGGCCAGCGCGAGACCGTCGGTTCCGGCGAAGTCCCACAGGCGGGTCATGCCTTCACCCGCAGTTTCTTCGGGTCGTAGGCCGCAAGCGGCCCGACCGTCGCCGACACGCGCCGCGCCATCCCGTCCACGAACCTGACCTCCAGGCCCGCGCCGTGCCGCGCGTACTCCGGGAAGACTTGGGCCAGCGCGATACTCCGGTTCAGCACGGGCGAGAACGTGGCGCTTGTGATCGTCCCCGCCGGGAAGTCCTGGCCCGGACAGTAAACGTGCCTGCCGACGGGCGCGACCTCACTGCCCTCCAGTGTCAGCCCGACGGCGGCCAGCGGCGGGTGCGGCTGAATCTGTTCCAGCGCCGATCTGCCGATGAAGTCTGGCTTGCGCATGGCGACGGCCCAGACTAGCCCGGCCTGGAAAGGGGAGATGCTGCTGTCGAACTCGCGGCCGGGAGACAGCAATCCCGCTTCGATGCGCGCCCGGTCCAGCGCTTTCATGCCGAGCGGAAGCATCCCCTCACACTGACCGGCTTCCCAGACGGTGTCCCAGAGGGCCGCGCCATTATCGGGATGGACAAACAGTTCGTAGCCGCGCTCGCCCGTGTAGCCCGTGCGAGAAACGAGAACGTCCATGCCGCCGACTTGTCCCGCCGCAAACCGGAAATAGCCGAGATGGTCAAGCGCCGTCACGCCCGACTCCGGGGCAAACGCAATTAATGGGCGCAGCACGTCCAGAGCCAGCGGCCCTTGTACGGCCAGATTGTGCCAGTGATCGCTCGAAGACTTCACCAGAACGTCCCAATCACGCTCAACGGCAATGCGCCGGAGCCAGTCGCCGTCCGTCTCGCAGTTGCCGACATAGCGATACGAGTCCGGCCCCAGGTGGAAGACGAGGCCGTCGTCCAGGATGCCGCCGTGGGGCGTCAGCAGGCAGCCGTAGGCGCTCTGGCCGGCCGCGATCTTCGCCACGTCGCGCGAGAAGGCCGTTTGCAGCAGCGTCTCGGCGTCCGGGCCGTAGACCTCGAACTTGCGCAGGGCCGACAGGTCCATGACGGCGACCCGCTCGCGCAGCGCCCAGTATTCGGCGAGTTCCCCGTGATGGGCAAAACTGTTCGGGAGCCAGGTCCCGCCGACGTCGGTGAAGTCATCCGTCAGTGCGCGCAGAGACGGGGTGAACGCAGTTTCGCGCGTCAGCCGGACCGGGCGTTCTTGAGACAGGCGCAATCCCGACGCGCGGGGGAAGCGCCGGTCGGCGTCATAAACCCTGACGTGGATCGGCGTCGGGTTCCAGCCGTTCACGGGGTCAATATCGTCCGCGCAACTTGAGGTGGCGCAGAGCAAATCGGTCGCGGCCCGCATCAGGACGTAATCGCCCGGACGCGCCCACGACTCGCCGCTCACGATGGCCCCGTCATTCTGCACCTCCGTGTTGAAGAAGAAGTTGACGGCGGGCCAGCCCCGGCGCGGGGCGATCTTGTACGAGTGCAGGTTCAGGTTGAAGTTGGTCGTGCAGCTCGCATGGCCGGGGTAGCCCTGATCGGCATAGTAATCGTCCGTACAGGCGAGCAGGAAACTGTCGTGGCGTCCGCAGGTGTCCTGGATGACTTCGACGAGGGGACGCATCTCCTGTGAGAAGTATTTCCCGTGCAGACCGGCGCGCGGCATCGCCAGGCCGTTCAGCGTCCGGGTCGTCGCACCGTCCAGTTCTCCCCGAAATCCCGCGCCCGCGAACGCGAGGAAGTCGGCGCATTGGCTGCCTTCCACATTGACGATCTGAATGTATTGGCCCGCCTTGACACAATACGCGATGGCCGTCGCGCCCTCAATCCGGTACTCGGCCACCACAGGCGCGAGCGGTTCGGGCAAGTCCGGGCAGCGGGCATCTGGCGAGGCCAGCGGCATCCGCAGACGGAGCGCCGTTTCCGGGGCCAGCGGGGGCGGGAAAACCCCGTCGGCTTGAGCCGGCGCTGTGCAGACTTCGACCCACTGGCTCCGGCAGGCGCGCAGCGTCAGGGCTGCCGGACGCCGCCGTCCGGGGCTTACCCGGCACGCACGGCGCAGGATATTGCCGACGGCGAACTCAGGCGCGGTGCTGGCGACGACCTCGACGGACGCGCCCTCTTCCAGCCCCAGCGTGAACGGCTGCCCGCCCTGCGGGTCGCTGACGCCGAGCAGCGCCCCGTCCGGCACGAAGACGCGCCGGGGAACGGAAGGCTCGACAGTGATTGTCTGGTAGTTGGTCATCATGCCGCCTGGAGTGTCTTCGCCTCTTCGGCGGCGGCTTCGGCCATGAGTCTCACGGCCAGGGCGCGCTTCTGATCGGCGTCCATCTTCTTGACCTCGTTCTGCACCACGCGGTCGTTGACGTGCTGGTTCCAGTAGTCCAGCGAGTCCATGCCGAGCAGGGCCAGTTTGCCGACGAACTGGCGCAGGACTTCATTGGTCGGCCCCATCACCCAGCCGGCCTTGCCGTCTCGGAGATAACGCTCGACGCCCAGGTCTTTCTTGTAGCCCGTCCCGCCGCAGGCGTGCAGCATCTTGTCGCAGACCTGGGCGACGTTCTTGGCCGCCATGAACTTGATCTGCCAGTACCAGTGCAGGTATTCGGCGCGCGGCATGGAAGTCATGTCTTCATGCAGAGACCAGTCGCAGTCGTCGGTCACATCGTCCATGCGCTGGCCCATCAGAAACGTGAAGGCGCGGCAGGCATTGGTCCCCATGATCGCCTCGCCGACGTAGTCCTGAATGGTGGGATAATCGGCGACGCGCATCCCCACGTCCACGTGCTTCTTCTTGGTCGTGTGGCCTTTGGCGATGTCAATGGCACCCATCGCGATGCCGTTCCAGCATGAAGACGAGCAGAGCAGGAAGAACGGGTCCACGATCTCGTCGTTGGACATCACGCCGTCGCCGACCGGGCCGACCATCCGGCCGGCGGGGATGGTCACATTGTCCACGTGCAGCGTCCCGGACTGGTTGCCGCGCAGGCCCAGCGCGTCCCATTTCATCGGCTCGGCCTTCACTTCGTCATCGAAGACCAAAAAGCAAGACAGGTCCGAGTAATTGCCGTTGAAACCGGGGCTGGTCGTCTGCACGACGTAGAAATCCGCGAAGCCCGCCGACGTAGTCCACGAGGCTTTCTTGTTGACTTTCCAGCAGTCCCCCACCCGCTCCGCGCTGCTGGACACCGGGTACCAGAAGTGTGACCCCGTCTCTGGGTCGGAGTAGGACAACGTCCCAATCAGCACTTCTTTGTCCAGCCGCTGCAAGACAGGGACAAACTCTGGGTTCTGGGCCGCCCGGAACAACAATGCCGCGACCGCGCCCAGATGCATCGTATAGCACATGGCCGTGCTGGGGCAGCCGTAACGCGCGATGGTCTCGACCACCATCGCCGCGCAGGTGTGGTTCTCGCCCAGGCCGCCCCACTTTTCGGGGACGAACAGGCCGAGCAGGCCGAGTTCGGCCAGTTTCTGAAAATTCTCGCGCGGGTAGACGAGGCCGGCGTCGCTCTTGACCGCGTTGGGCCGCAGCGTGTCCGCGCAGGCGTCAATCAGCCTCGCCTGCAGCGCCTTCTGCGAGTCCGTCAGCAGCCATTGCGGGTCGAAGTCATAGTCCAGGCCCCAAAACGGCTCGCCGCCCCACGTCTTCTCGGTCGTCATGGTTGCTCCTCGTCGTAGGGCGCCAGCCAGTCAATCATGGCGTCGCGAGTCCCCGACAGTCCCTTGTAGTCCGTGATCTCCGGCGGCAGCGACAGCAGGACGCGCCGGAAACGTCTGGCCCGTTCCGGGACGGTCGCCAGCTCGTCCAGGCGAATCATGTACGTGCGGATGCTGAACAGGACGCCGTGCGACCGGGGCAGACGCGCCAGCACCTGCACCTCCACGCGCAGGTGGACCAGCTCCCCGGCGTTCTCCGCCGTGACCAAACTTCGGTCCCCACCCCACAGGTGGTACACTTCGGGTGCGGTGTCCAGACGCGGCTTGACCGTCGTGGTCCAGTTGAACCGCTGCCAGGGGTGGTCCACCTGCAGGTTCATCAGAAACTTCTTGGCCCGCGTGAAAACGCCCCGGTCGTGGGCGAGAGGGACAGGCCCGTGCCATTCTTCAAAAGTCATTCCCAGGTCGAACGCGATAGACCAGTCCGCCGGAAACGTCACCAGACCGGCGTCTAAATACAAATCGTCTTCGCGCTGATCGAGCAGGCAGAAGTCGCCCTGCATCTGCCGCCCGATGTACTCCAATGGTTCCATCGGCAGCGTGTCGGGGGCGCCGAACGTGAACTCCTGCGTCAGTCCCAGCAGACGGTTCTCCCAATGCCAGCGGTCGCCGTCCTGAGTCAGCGTGAAATGCTGTGGGTAATCGGCGGCCAGATGGGTCATGCCCATCTCCAAAAAGTCCCACTGCGCGTCCATCATATGCGGCAGCGTCAGACAGCGCCGCTCGTAATCCTCGGCCAGAATGCGGCGGCGCTCCTCCATCTCCGTCCGGTAATGCTCGTCAATGTCAAAGAGGTGCTCGTCAAACGCTCCCGGCGCTCCCTGCCCGGCTTGCACCAAATTGACCGAGTACATATAGCTGTCGCCGGCAAACGGGAACGGAAAGCGCTGGATGGCCTCCGGCGAGTTCCGTAAATTGGGCAGCGGCTTTGACTCTAAAATCACGGACATGGCACGTTCCTCTCGGAGACCTCTCTTCCTTGCATCGCAGGGTCTCTCCTCAAGGAGAGATTCAGAATGTGGCGCTAGGCGTATCTTCCTAATCCTCCCTTTGAGGGAGGACCTCACCGAAGCGGGGAGGTGGGTCACACCGGCGCCGCGTCGGGCAGGGCGAGCGTGAGGCGGTCGCCCCGGCAGCGCGAAACGCAGGCGATGATCCTGCCGTCATCCATCTCGCCGTCGGACAGGCAGCGGTCGCGGTGGTCCGGGTCGCCGGCCAGCACGCGCATCTCGCAGGTGCCGCACATCCCCACCCGGCAGGACGAGGCGAGGGCGACGCCCGCGTTTTCCAGCGCTTCCAGCAGCGTTTCGCGGACGCCGACCTTGACGGACAGGTTCAATTCAGGTAAGTCCACAAAGAACGGCGCGGCGTCGCTGAGGGGCGGCGGCGTGAACTCCTCGAAATGGACGTGGCTGCTCGGCCAGCCCGCTTCCGCCGCCGTGCCGGCGACGGCGCTGATGAGCGAGTGCGGGCCGCAAACGTAAACGTGCGTCCCCAGCGGCTGCCGGTCCAAGATCGCTGTCGGTGACAGTCGGCGGCCCGTCTCAGATACATAGAATTCGACGCAGGGGCCGTGTTCGGCGCATATCTGGTCGCAGAATGCGCCGTCCTGACGGCGGCGCATGGCGTAGTGCAGCTCATACGGCGTCCCTGTCTTTTGCAGCGCCGCCATGTGCGCCAGAAAGGGCGTGATGCCGATGCCGCCGGCAATCAAAATGTGCTTGCGGGCGTGACGCGCCAGCGGGAAATAGTTGTTCGGGGCGCTGATCTCCAGCGTGTCGCCGACTCTCACTCGCTCGTGCAGAAAGACCGAGCCGCCTTTGGAGCGTTCCAGCGACTCTTTGCGCACGGCGATCTGATAAAAGCGCGTCTCGCCCGGCATGCCGGTCAAGGAGTACGAGTTGCGCCAGGTGCGTTCTCCGTCCGAGAGCAGGACGCCGACATGGCTGCCGCCGGACCAGGCGGGCAGTCGCCCGCCGTCCGCGCAGGCAAAGGTGAACCGCTTGATTTGCGGCGTGACCGCCTCGGCTTCCGTGACTTGGACCTGTCGTGTCGAGCGCAGGCTCATGCGTACAACATCTCCGGTTCCGGCACCAGGCCGGGCGTTTCGGCGTCAATGATGACGCCCATATAAGCGCCCAACGGGCGGGAAAAATGGTCGCGCACCGTCAGCGCCATGCCGCAGCCGGCGCAGCGATGAACAGTGGTCGTGACGCGCTCGTTGATCGTGCGGCAGTGGACGCAGTAGACGCTGCGCGCTTTGCTTCCGGCCAGCTGCTGCTGAATACGGCGTTGCTCGACGCCCGCCTCGCGCAGCACGTGCGTCGCCTGCCAGAGAAACAGTTCCGGCCCGGCAATGTAGAACGCCGTGTCCATGCCGACCGTATGCAGTTCACGCTCCAGTGTTTCCAGCAAGTCGGCGGGGCAGGGAAACACACTGGCGTCGTGCGTCCCGGCCTGGACCGCGCCCCAGGCCACAGCGTCCGGGCCGGGCGTATAGAGCAGGCACGCTCCGACGGCTCCTGGCTTGTGTTCCAGCGTGCGCAGGGCCGCGTCCAGTCCATTCCCCTGGACGGCGAACAGGTGCCGCCGCGCCGAAGCGTCCAGTTCCAGCGTTCCGTAGACCGGTTTGCTCTTCATAACGGTTAGTCGTTGACGCCGGGCGTGACGACGGTCCCAACGAAGCCGGGCAAGAACGACGGCTCCGGCAGGCGGTGGCCGACATAGACCGCCGTGCCGTCGCACTCGGCCAGGAACGTCACCAGGTGGGGCGGCGTGAAGACGAACACGTCGCCGGGAGACGCCTCGTACACCACACCGTCTTCGTCCTTGACGACAATCTTGCCGGTCACAATCGTTTTGACTTCCAGATACTCGTAGAAGAACGGAAAGTCCACCGACGGGCGCATCTCGAACCGCCCGATAGTCAGCGCGTCTTTTTGCCCTGAGATTGGGATGTCAATGATGCTGCTTTTGAGGCCCGGACACTGGTACGACCGTTCCAGGTCCACCATTTCGGGCGTGCCGTACTTGATCAGTTGGATGCCCGGCTTCTGGGACAGAAACGGCGGGAGGGTTTGCTCCAGCGTGGTTGACATGAGTTGCTCCTTACAGGGCCGTCTGCCAGATTTCTTTTTCTTTAGTGTTAAAGTTGTACAGGCGCTTGCCGGACACGATCTTCTTGAAATCGTCAGGCCGGGCGTCCATGCCCGCCTCGGCCAGCGCCGCTGTCAGCATCGCGGCGTCGTCTTCGGTCAGATCGGCCTGCACGGCGTCGCTGCCCAGAGACTCAATCGCGCCGCGCACGTAAATCTTGCCTTCGTAGAGCGAATCGCCCAGCGCCTCGCCCGCGTCGCCGCAGACGATCAGCGCGCCCTTCTGCATCATGAAGGCCGACAAGGCCCCCACGTCGCCACCGACCACGACCGTGCCGCCCTTCATGGCGATCCCGCAGCGCGCCCCGGCGCTACCCGCGATGGCGAGCAGGCCGCCGCGCACGGTCGCGCCGGCGCTGGACCCGGCGGAGCCGCCGAGCAGCACACGCCCGCCCATCAGATTCTCGGCCAGGCCCCACCCGGCGTTGCCGGAAATCTGCACGTCCACGCCGTCGCACAGTCCGGCGCAGTAGTAGCCGACGTGGCCCTCGATGCGTACCGAAAGCGGCGTCGTCAGCCCCACGGCCAGGTTGTGCCGGTCGTCCGGGTTGAGCAGCACAACGGAGGAATCCGGCCCCATGCGCGCCGACTCTTTTAGGAAAGCGTTGATCTCGCGGGTCGTGTGGGCCGCGCAGTCCAATGTCCTTATGCCTTCTCCCATACTCGCACCTCCCTGGGCTTGATTTCTCGGATAACGGCGTCCGCGCCGAGCAGCCGGTGCAGCGCCTGCGGCTCCGACGCCAGCGCCAGCAGGGCATCCGTTTCGGCAAACAGCAGGGGCTTGGTAGCGAACGGATCGCGCGCCACGCCCAGCCCGTCCGCCGTCGCCACGATGAACGAGTATGAGCCGTCCAGATCATGCGTCGCCGCCGTCAGCGCTTCTTGGAGCGTCAGCCCTTCGGACATTTTATCGCCGAGATAGACCCCGATCACCTCTGAGTCGTTGAGGCTGGCGAAGGAGAAGCCGCGCGCCTCGAACCGCTGCCGCATCTTGTGGTAGTTGGTGATATGGCCGTTGTGGGTGACGGCCACGTCGGGGAACGGGCGGCCCCAGAACGGCTGCGCGTGGGCCGGGTCAATGCGGCTCTCGGTCGCCAAGCGCAGGTGGGCGATGCCGTGCGTGCCGCTCAGATTTTTGACGGCCTCGGCCAAGCCTGCGACCGCGCCGACGGCTTTATGCACGTTCAGCGTCCGGCCCAGCGACAGCACGGTGCTGCCCGGCATCCCGGCTTCCAGACGCGCGATCAGGGCCGCGTCGTCGGCCACGCCCGCGCCCGGCTCGACGACTGCGCGGAAGCCCCCCGCTTCGGGAGTCAGTTCGGACAGACGGCCCGCGCCCCAGGCCAGCACCGTCTGCGGCTCCGGCAGGGACAGCACATCCATCGGCAGGGCGACTTGCAGATGCGTCTTCCCGTCTCCGTCTGACGCGAAGACGGCGATGCCCGCCGAGTCGATCCCCCGGTGCTGCAAGCAGGCCGACATCTGCAGCAGCGCCGCGCCGACCGGGTACGGCTCACTGCCTCCGCGTGTCAGCACTCCCGCAATTCCGCACATACATCTTCCTTTCCGCGCCATCCCGCCGGATCCAGAACCAAAAAAACGCCTATTCCGCCAGGACTTTCATTGTCATGGGCTGGGAATAGACGCCTTTGCCTATCGCGCAAGGTATAAGTTAAAGTGGCCGCCGTCGGTCTCATTCGTATTCTATCACACGACGACGCGCCCTGTCAAGTGGGCGGGACGGCCGGTGAAAATTATTTTCTGCATAA
>CAZZVX010000178.1:0-9705 GCA_964657535.1 Armatimonadota bacterium
CGCCCCCCGCGACCCGTCCGTGCAGATTGATTTCGTCCTCGGCTCGTTCAGCAAGCGTGAAAGCGACGAGGTCGAGGAAGGCATCGCGCGCTCCCTGGCCGCTTTGGAAACCTGGCTGGCCGAAGGAATAACTCCCTCGATGAACAAGTTCAACGGATGAGTGCCAACACGATTAGCGTAGACGATCCGCCGGAGTTGTCGCGTCCCACTCGCCTCCACATCCGCTATCTGGACGGGGTGCGCGGGGCGGCGGCGCTGTTCGTGATGGCGTACCACTGCCAACTTGTCATCGGCAGTCGTCACGGCGGCTCGTGGTGTCCGCCAGGACTGCGGCCGTTCGTCGGCTGGATGGCGTATGGGCATTACGCGGTCGCGGTCTTTATCGTGCTGTCCGGGTACTGCCTGGCGCTGCCCATCGTGCGAAAGCCGCCCGACAGTCTCATAACTTGGTGGGCCGATTTTACCGAACGGCGGGCGCGGCGGATTCTGCCGCCTTACTATGCGGCCCTCGCGCTCGGCGTCGGCCAGTGTTTTATTGGGAAAGTCACGGGGCTGTCAAAGACGCAAGGGGCGGACCTGACGGCCCCCTCGCTGCTGAGCCACCTGTTCCTGGTGCATAACCTGACGCCGTGGAGTCGGGCGCTGGACGCGCCCTTGTGGAGCGTGGCGACCGAGTGGCAGATTTACTTCCTCTTCGCCCTGATCTTGCTGCCACTCTTTTTGCGTTACGGTATTACGTGGGCGCTTTGCGCCGCCCTGGTCATCGGGTTCGCGCCGCACCTATTGCTCCCGCGCGACCACAATTTTGACGGCGCTTCGCCCTGGTTCGTCGGCGGGTTCGGGATCGGCATGGCCGGGGCGTGGGTGAATTTTTCGGAAGACGCATATGCCGTCTCGCTGCGCAAACGCACCCCCTGGCTTTTGATTGCGGGCGCACTTTTTGCCGTCGCAATGTTGGCTTGCGTTTTCATCCCCGTGGCGGCGGAGACACAGTCGCGGGACATTCCGGGGATGGCGGGCTGGGCGGGTGACACGTTCATAGAATTGCTGTCATTTGTCCTGCTGGCAGGGCTGACGCGGAGCGCGTCAGCCCCACAGGGACGACAGCCGTTGCTGCTGAAAGTGCTTGATCATCCCTGGCTTGTGGGCATCGGGACGTTCTCTTACAGCATCTATCTCATTCACCAGCTTCTCTTGCAAAGCGCGGCGACTCTAGCCTGGCATCTGGGGCTGAATGCCGTCCACTCGTTTGCCCTGGTCCTGGCCTCCGTGCCATTCGTCCTCGGCGTCTGCTACCTTTTCTCACTCGCGTTTGAACGACCGTTTCTGATTAGTCGCCGCTGCCCGTGACTTGAATCCGTTCGGCCTGGAACGAATCGCCGACGTCATGGCCGTAGACGCGCACCAGTTCGTCTTTGTGCAGGTCGTGGACGGAGACGTCCCGGCCATCGCTGCGGATGGAGATGTTCTTGGGGACGTGGACTGTCACTTCCTCATCGGGATTGAGGCGGACTTTGATGTCGCGCGAGAAGTAATTGCTTTCCTGCGTAATCCGGCCCGTCAGCGTCTGGTGGTCGTCTCGGCTCCCGCGCTGCACCGGGAACGACGGCGGTTCCGGGTCGGTTTCCGATCCGTCCAGGCGGCGCGGCGTGACAAGCGTGGCCTGAACCGTGCCGTCGTCGTTGAACGTGCCGGCCACACTGACCCGGTCGCCGCTGTGCAGCGGCAGGTCGTTCCCGCCGCCGTAACTCAGATCGCTCAGTTCCGTGTTGTCAGAGACGAAGACGCGGCGCGTGTGGTCATTAATGCGAAGCACAAAAGAGCCGCGCTGATTGTCCACGGACTCGACCGTCCCGCGCAAGGTCACGTGCCGGCCCGTCTGATACGCGCCTGTGCTGTCGTCCACGGGGGCGGTCGGGCGAGCGCTTCGGTAGGGCAGGACAGACACGCTCTCGGCCTCGATCAGATCAGAAGCGGCGCGGTTCCCGGTGATATGCAGGCGCATCCCCGGCACCAGGTCGCCGGTCTGGCCGGCGCGATCCGTGCTGCGGAGTTTGATCGCCGCGTGGTAGGTGTCCAGCGTGTAGGTCTGGCCGTCGTCCCCGTAAACGACGACTCGGTCCCGATCCGGGTCCACCTGATTGACGGTGGCATCGAGCGCATATCCCGCACGCCCTTGATACGGGTAGTCGTTCGCCACTGCCTGCGCGGACGCGCGGGGCAGTGCGCTCCCCAAAAGCGTCAGCGCCCCCAGGCCGACAGCGGCGCTCCAAAGACGTTTCTTCATACTCGTTCTCTCCGTCACTGTTTTCAGGAAAGACGAACGGGCGTCAGGCAA
Organism: Armatimonadota bacterium; assembly: GCA_964657535.1. Lineage (GTDB taxonomy): Bacteria > Armatimonadota > Armatimonadia > Armatimonadales > Capsulimonadaceae > CAZZVX01. The sequence continues at coordinate 2,339 of CAZZVX010000178.1, forward strand.
TGTTCCCCGTTTCCGCATTGACGGCGCGGGCGGCGACGACCGGGTCCGGGGCGGCGGTGATGGGGCGTCCGACCACGAGATAGTCCGCGCCCGCTCGGACCGCCTCGCCCGGCGTCATCACCCGCTTCTGGTCGCCGAGATCGGCCCCCGCCGGGCGGACGCCGGGGATCACGAGCACAAAATCCGGGCCGCAGACCTGCCGGAGCAAGGCAATCTCCTGCGGCGAAGCCACGACGCCGTCACAGCCGCTGTCCTGGGCCGATTTTGCCAGCGTCACGACCTGCTCCGGCAGCGTCTTGCCGACGACTCCTAATTGATCGTGCAGCATATTCTGGTCAATGCTGGTCAGGACTGTCACGGCGATGACGAGCGGCTTGGCGGCGCCCGCCGCGTCCGCGCCTTCCCCGGCGGCCTGGACCGCCGCACGCAGCATTTCTTTGCCGCCGGACGCATGGACATTGAACATCCACAGGCCGTGCTTGGCCGCCGCGCGGGACGCGCCCGCGACCGTGTTCGGGATGTCGTGAAACTTGCAGTCGTAGAATATCGGGATGTCGGGCCGTGTCGCCTCGCGCAGACGCCCGAAGATCTCCGGCCCCGCGACGTTGAACAGTTCCAGGCCGATCTTGAACCCGGCGACTTCGTCTTGCAGAGCGCGGGCCAGCGTAACGGCTCTCTCAGCGCTGTCAACGTCCAGGGGCAGCAGGACTTTACTTGTGGAGTGTGGCATGGGCGCGTCCTTGTCTGATTTGCCGTTATTGTACCCGGAGAATGGGCGCGGCGCAAAAAAACGCCCCGGCGGATAAGCCAGGGCGTTCTTGTCATGGCTGCTTAGTCTCGTCGCGAACTGCCGCCGCCGGACAGGGTCAGCAGTATCTGCAGCAGGAACCAGAACAGGTTCAGGAAGTCCAGATACAGGCCGACCGTCGCCAGCACGTAGTCGTTCGGGCCGAAGCGATGCTTGATGTTCGAGAAGTCGTACAGCGTGAAGCCGACGAACAGGGCCGCGCCGACGATGGCGTACAGCAGATGCCCGCCCGCGCCTATGTGCAGAAACATTCCGAGCAGACCGACTACGAGCAGTCCCAGCACGGCCCAGAACAAAAACTTGCCGAGATACCCGAAGTCCTTGTTGGAGATCCAGACGTAGGTGCCGACGCCCGCGACGATGATGGCCGACAATCCCGCCGCCTCGCCGATGATCGCCGAGCCGAGGGTAAAGTTACGCGCAATCGTGCCGAGCAGCGGCCCCATCAGCAGGCCTTCCATGACGCTCAGGGCGTACAGCAGGACCAGGCCAATCGCGGGCTTGGTGCGCGCAAATGACATCGCGAAGACGCAGACCAGTGTGCCGATCATCAGCGGGAAAAACCAGCCCGGCCCCAGATGAATCGAATCCGCGTACCAGGCCGCGCCTGCCGTGACCAGCAGCGCCGTACAGAGAAGATATGAGACGCGCTGGATCAGCGTCGTCTCGCGGGCCTGTGTCTGCGCCGCCGAAAAGTTGCTGCTATAGTAGGGGTTATTCATCGTGTTTTTTCACTTCCGAAGCGCGATTGCTTCACTGTTATAACGTGCCATCATGTCCCAATGTTCCCACACGCAGGGGTATGGCGTGCCATGCCCGAAAGGGAGGGAAGCGGCCTTTGCGTGGCGAATAGACGAGTGGAGGCGTATTGGATGACGAACTGGCTGCTGGTGTCCTCGCCGGACAACTTTGAGACCTCGCGGGCGCGCGGCTTCGACGTCGCGGGCATGAAAAGTCGGCACCGCAGGAAGGCCGAGCGGGTCGCGCCCGGCGACCGCGTGGTCTATTATCTGGTCGGCGTGAAATCCGTCGGCGGCCTGTCCGAAGTGACCGGGACGTTCTATGAAGATGAAACAAAACTCTGGGAAAGCAACAAGCCCGGCGAGGTTTACCCGTTTCGCTTTCCCGTGAAACTGATCTACGCCCGCGACAAGGGGGACTACCTGCCGATGGAAACCGTTATCCACGCGCTGACCTACCCGAAACGCTGGCCCGCCGCGAACTGGACGCTGGCCTTCCAGGGCAACGTCCACGTCCTGAGCGATGACGACTATGACATCATTGAAAAGGCTGTGAGAGCGAAGTGAAGTCCTCCGTTCGGCGAGCGCTGAAATTTGTGTTGGGCGTCGTTGCGCTTGTCTTTGTCTCGCCGCTTCTGTATTTCTTAGGAGTTCTGGCATGGATCGCCTACCGGCCATTGCCTCATATCCCACGGTATCACCCAAAATTTACTGTGACCGACAGCGGTCTGGCCAACCTCCGCTACGCTTACAGTCCATTTACAGATGACCCTCTCAAGTATGGGTGGCGGCTGACGGACGGCGGTCAGATCGTTCACTTAACCGAGACGGCAACCGCGCACGAGGAGGCTATTCGGAAATCAGCCGAGGCGAAGGCAGAACAACAGATGGGACTGATGCACTATTCTCGTCATGCAACTATTGCTGCATTGGCCCCGAACGGTGATGCATTGGTGAATGATAATTCTCTCGATCAGTCATACCATCTCTGGCATAAAAGCAAGTTGGTCACAGCAATGCCATTGGGTGTCCAGGGCTATACATGGCAGATATGGGACAAGTGTTTTTTCAAGATGACTCAGCAGGATATTACGATTGGGAATGGCAGAATCGCTACAGCATATGCCTCATCTGGGGGTACTTCCAATCCTCATGGTCGATGGATGGCATTGATCTGGCGCGATGTGAGCCAGAAACCATGCGATCTGAACAGCCTCATTTCAATGTCCGATCACTGGTATTTAGACCAAACCGTTGACATCAACGGACGTGGCCAGATACTCTGTTTAGGTAGGCTTACCAATGAGCGCGGAGCCGAAAAGTTTGACAGGGAGAATATGCACTGGCTGATTCTCACGCCCGAAAATTGACACAGCATACGGAGATACTTATAATGCTTCGGGCATGGACAAAGGCGTGATAAAGGATGGCGTGACACTTCACTTTTTCGTCTGCACGAATTGTCGTCCCGAAGGGCATCCGCTGCCGTCGTGCGGGCGGCGCGGCGGCGCGGGCGTCTATGAGGCGTTTCAGCAGGAGCTGGCGCGGCGCGGCTGGCCGCCGGGGGTCAAAGTGACGCCGACCGGTTGCCTGACGCCCTGCCAGTGCGGGCCGAACGTGGTCGTGTACCCGGAAACCGTGTGGTACGCAGGCGTTGCGCCGTCCGATGTGCCGGAACTGGTTGCCGCACATCTCGACCACGCGACACGCGTAGAACGTCTGCTGCTGCCCGCCGAAATACGACTGTGGTAAGTCAAGGAGACTAGCGATGTCTGCCACCCTGCCCTCGCTACCCGCCGCCCAGCGCGGCCTGCTGGACATGAGCGCGTACCAGTGGACAGTGCTGTTCGCCGCCTGGCTCGGCTGGGGCTTCGACGTGTTCGACGGCCTGCTGTTCAACTATGTCGCGCCCAACTGCGTCCCGACGCTGCTCGGTATCCCGCTCGGCACGCCGCAGGCGAAGTCGGCGACGCTGTTTTGGACGGGGACGCTGACTTCCTTGCTGCTGCTCGGCTGGGCGCTCGGCGGAGTGCTGTTCGGCAATGTCGCCGACCGCATCGGGCGCACCAAGACCCTGCTCCTGACGATGGGCCTGTACGCCGTCGGCACGGGGCTGTGCGCCCTCGCGTCGAACTTGTGGGTTTTGATAGCATTGCGGTTTGTCAGCAGTTTGGGGATTGGCGGGGAGTGGGCGGCGGGCGCGGCGATGGTGGCCGAGGTCGTGCCGGAAAAGCGGCGCGTCGAGGCCGGGGCGCTGCTGTACACGGCGTCGCCGCTGGGCCTTTTTCTGGCAACCTTCGTCAACCAGCAGATCGCCCGGCACTGGCTGCAATCCCAGCCGGAAGCCTCTTGGCGCTGGATCTTCGCCTGCGGCCTCGTCCCGGCGCTGGTCGCCGTGCTGGTGCGGGTGTTTGTCCGCGAGCCGGAGCGGTGGCAGGGCGCAACAGTCAAAGCCGCAGCGCCGAAGATCAGCGAACTCTTCTCGCCCGCCGTGCGACGTTTGACCCTGAGCGGCTTCATTCCCGCGCTGACCGTGCTGCTGATGTGGTGGAGCTGCAGCGCGTTCAACCCGGTCGTGGCGACGCAGCTCGCGCAAGCGACGGCGAAAGCGCACGGTTTGGACAAGATGGCGACGACGGCGCTGGTGGAAGATTGGAAGACGGTGGCGACGAGCGCGTTCAACTGGGGCGGATTGCTGGGGGCGCTGCTGACGATCCCGGCGGCGAAATACCTGGGGCGGCGCGGGATGTTCGCCGCGTATTTCGCCCTGTCCGCCGCCGCGCTGCTGGCGACGTTCGGCCTGGATTTGCCGCCGCTGACACGGCTTTACTGCTACTTCTTTATCGGCCTGAGCGTGTTCGGCATCTTCGGCAGTTTCACGTTTTACCTGCCGGAACTGTTCCCCACGCGGCTGCGGGCGACGGGCGCAGGCGTCTGCTACAATTCGGGCCGCGTGATCGCCGCCGCCGGGCCGTTTTTGGTCGGCGCGATTGCGGCGCAGGGCGCGGCCAGCATCCTGCACACGCTGTTTTGGATCGGCATCGTGCCGATTGTGGGCCTGTGCTTCCTGCCCTTGATCATTGAGACGAAGGGGCGAGCGCTGACGGATTAGGAAACAATATGAGCGTGTCTTCAACATTTATCGCTTCCAGCGGCGACGGATACGAGCGGCTGATGGGACGCTGGAGCCGACGTCTTGCAGAACCGTTTCTTGATTTCGTCGGCACGGCGAGCGGCGAGCGTGTGCTGGATGTCGGCTGCGGCACCGGCAGCCTCACCTTTGCGCTCCGGGAGAGATGCCGGGTGGAGCAGTTGCATGGTGTCGATTTTTCGCCCGCCTACATCGAATATGCCGCGCACCGCAACCAGGATCCGCGGCTCATGTTCCGGGTTGGGGATGCCTGCGCGCTTGACTTTCCAGACCAGAGTTTTGACCGCGTTCTTTCGCTGCTCGTACTCCACTTCGTTCCACGAGCGGATCAAGCCATTGCCGAGATGAGGCGAGTCGCCAGGCCGGGCAGCGTGGTCGGGGCGGCCGTATGGGATGCGCGCGGCGGCTACGTTGCCAGCCGGCTCTTTTTCGATACAGCCGCTGCGCTGGACCCCCAGGCGAATGAGCGCCGGGCGCGTAACTACACCCGTCCCATGACCCGACCAGGAGAATTGGCGAACGCCTGGCTTGCCGCAGGCTTCCGCGATGTGGTCGAGACGGCTTTGAGTATCCGCATGGAGTTTGCCTCATTTGATGACTATTGGATTCCCTACACCGGCAAGGATGGACCCCTCGCTGACTATGTCGCCAGGCTTGATGATTCCGAACTCGCCAGGCTTCGGAATGCCGTGAAGCTTGCGTATGTTGACGGTGAAGCGGATGGCCCACGCTCTTATGCGGCAGTCGCCTGGGCCGTGAAGGGAATTGTCCCCGGCTGACACACTGCGTCCCGGCACGAAACCACGGGCCGTTCCTCGCTCAATACAAAACAAAATGATCGTGATTGCAAGCACAAATGGGAGCGTCGGCATGGACGCGGCGATGGAGACGCTGCGGGCGGGCGGGCGGGTCGGCGCTGGACGCTGTGGAAGCGGCGACGCGGGTGGTGGAACTGAATCCGGAGGACCATTCCGTCGGCGTGGGCGGCTACCCGAACTTGCTGGGGCAGGTGGAACTGGACGCCTCGCTGATGGAGGGAACGACGCGGCGGGCCGGGGCGGTCGCGGCCTTGCAGGGCTACCCGCACCCGATCTCGGTGGCGCGGGCAGTGTTGGAACACCTGCCCCAGCACCTGCTGCTGGTCGGGGACGGTGCGGCCCGCTTCGCCGTCGAGCGCGGGTTCGAGCCGATGCAATTATTGACGCCGGAGGCCGAGGCGGTGTGGCGGCAGCGCGTCGGCGGCGCATGGACAAGCGATGCGGCGGGGCTGGCGTTTCAAGTGTCCAAAGCGCAGGACCCGGAGCGGACCGTCGGCACGGTCAATTTTATTGCGCAGGATGGGCAGGGGCGGCTCGCGTCGGCAGTCAGCACGTCGGGGTGGGCGTTCAAGTATCCGGGGCGCGTCGGGGACAGCCCGCTCATCGGGGCGGGGAATTATTGCGACGACCGGTACGGCGCGTGCGCCTGCACGGGGCTGGGCGAGTGGGCGATTCGGGGCGGCACGGCCCGGATGGTCGTGGGGGGATCGCAGAACGGCCTCTCACTGCGCGAAGCGTGCGCGCGGGCCATGCGCGATTTATTGGAAATCCCCCTGCCGCCGGATGTGGAGCCGGTGATGAATTTGATCGCGCTGGACCGCGATGGGAATCATGCCGCGTTTACGACCGCGCCGGGCCGCTCCTACGTCTGGCAGACGCCGGAGATGGCGCGGTTTGAGACGGCGACGCGAACGGTAGTCTCCAGGGATGGGCAATAATCAGCGGGCCTTCGTCTTGCGGGGCCGGGGATGGCGCTCGTCGGCAACGATGTCGTCGGCAGCCGCCAGCAGGTCTGTCAGATAAGCCACCTCCGCCTCCAGCCGGTATTCGGCGTGACGCAACGCCCATTGCTTGGCCGAACCGATATACTCCCGCGCGTCCTCATTGATCCGTTTGCTTTCCGCCAGCATTGCCCGCATTTTCTCCAGGCGTTCGGCCAGGACCGACGGCAGCGCGTCTAGCGTGTCGGGATCGGTGCGCGTCAAGGCCAGGTCAAAGGGGTCAGGCTTGAACCAGATCTCGCTCAGGCCCGCGCGCTGTTCCGCCGCGAGGGCTTGGCGTCCCGCGTCGGTGATCTCATACAATTGACGGGTAGGTCGGTTGCCTTCGCGTTCGCGGCCCGCTTCCCGCAGCAGTCCTTCCCCCGCAAGCCGCTTCATCGCCCCGTAGACCGCGCCGACGGTGATGTCGGTCCACAAATGCACCCGGTAGCGCTCGGCGGTCAGCCGGAGGCGGTGGCCGTGCATCGGCCCAAACTCGGCGAAGGACGATAAAATAAATAATCGGATAGATGACATATTGCTTTTGCAAGAGTAATCGGGTATGATAGGGTCAATTACTCGCACGGAAGTATAAGAGGCTCTTTCCTTTATTATACCTCTGCGGCGGGTACAAAGACGCAGGGCCGCTATCGCGGCACGGCAGAAAGGTGCATCGCATGAAAATCATCGCTTTAGAAGAACATTTCGTTATGCCGGAAGTGAAAGCGGCCTGGCAAGCGCTTCCCCCCGAATTGCAGGGCAACTCGGTGAAGCAGGCCGAAAACAGCGACATTGAGCGCCGCTTGACGGACTTCGGCGACGAGCGGCTCCGGCTGATGGACGAGGCCGGGGTAGATGTGCAGGTGCGGT
>CAZZVX010000179.1:0-9603 GCA_964657535.1 Armatimonadota bacterium
CTCCAGACTTCACTATATTTCTTAGTCCGCGAAGGTGGACTTCGTGATCTTTTTGCCGCGACTTCAGTCGCCGGGCAAATCGGCAGGAAAGGAACGCAATTGCGGACACAGACCACACGCGCACTTGTCGGCGGCGCAGCCGTCGCCGCTCTCTGCGCCGGGACATTCGCCTGGGGAATGCACCTCAGCCCCGGCAGCCATGCCGGGCGCGACCTTTACGCGGCGGGCGGGCGTCCCGTCGCCTTCGCCCCTGGCCGCGCGGTCACGCTGACTTCGACGCTCACCCGGCCCCGTCTGGTCGGCGCGGCCTCGCCGGACGCCGACGACTCCACGCCGGACGCCATGAGCGACGACAGCCCCGGCGCGACCTTCCAGCAGATCTATTACCTGCTCAAGCGCAACTACGTGGAAGGCGTCCCCGACGACTCCAAACTCGGACACGGGGCCGCCGCCGCCATGATCGCTTCCCTGCAGGACCCGAACTCGGTCTACTACGAGCCGGCGGACTTCGCCGAAGTGCAGCGCGAATCCAAAGGTCAGTACGCTGGCATCGGCGCGGCGCTCGCCGTCCGCACCATCCTCACGCCCAAGTCCGCCAACGACCCGACGCGCGACAAAGACCACCCGGACAACATCGTATACCAACTCACCGTCGTCAACCCGCTGCCGGGCAGCCCGGCGGAAAGGGCCGGGCTGCAAACGGGCGACGTCATCACCGACATCAACGGCCAGTGGATCGCGACTTACGATCTGGTGTCCGCCCAAGCCAAAGCCCTCAAGACCGTCCAGGACCAGAACGACCCCGTCGCGCTCAACAAGATGATTGACGCGCTGCAGAAGAAACTGGATAACGCCCTGACGCTGGCGCAGGCACAGACCAAACTCAGCGACCCGGCGGCCAAGACGCTCACGCTGGCCGTCACCCGCCCCGGACAGACCGCCCCGCTGACAGTCACGGTGGAACCCGGTGCGTCCGTCCTGGTCCCCGCCGTCCTCAGCAAGTCGCTGGATGGCGGCGGCGGATATATCAAGATCAACAAGTTCAACGCCGACACCGCCGACGCCTTCAACTCCGATCTGTCCACGCTCGGCAACGGCGTCAAGGGCCTGATCTTGGACCTGCGCGACGCCACCGGCGAGTCGCAGGACGCCGCGGCCGACGTGGCCGCGCGTCTTTCCACCGTCAGCGTCCTCGGCTACGAGCAGACCAAAGGCGGCAAACTCGCGGCCATCCCCGTCACCCCGGCCAAAGCCGTCAGCGGCCCGGTCGTCGTGTTGGTGAACGGCGGCACGACCGGGGCGGCGGAACTGCTCGCCTCGGCCCTGCAAAGCGGCGGCGCGAAACTGATCGGCTCCCCGACATTCGGCGACGACTCGGACGTGCAGCAGATCGCCCTGCGCGACGGATCGGGCTTCACGCTCACGGTCGGCCAGCTGCTGACGGCTTCCAAGTCCGGGTACGGCGGCGCCGGCATCAAGCCCGATGTCGCCGTGCCGGACACCGCCGGGACGGACACCCCCCTGAGCCGCGCCGAGATGGAGCTTTCGGGCCGCGTGGCCCGCATCCCGTAAGGGACTGTAAAGGATAACGTATGCGTATCGGACGAATGATCGGACAGGCCGCCGGAACGGCGGCCCTGCTGGGCATTGTTTTCAGCGGCGGCGTCATGTACCAGGACCTCCACTCGGTCCACGATCTCCAGTCGCTGGGGACGGTCCTGAGCGTCATGCCGCAGCGGCTGAGCGCGGCGGTCATCACTGCCGCCCACGGCCAGGACGGCGGCTACTCTCCCTACGATGAATACGCGGACGTGCTCAAGACGCTTCAGGACCACTACTACGGCCTCAAAGAATACGGCGGGCATTACGGCGGCGTCGGCGTTGTCCTGACGACCAACAAGCAGGACCAGGTCGCCGTCACCAAAGTGCTGCCGGGCAGCCCGGCGGCGGCGGCCCATCTCATGGCCGGCGACGTGATCACGAAGATAGACGGTCAGGACACGCTCAAGGCGAGCGAGACCGACGTCAACGCCCGGCTCTGGGGCGACCCCGGCACGACCGCCCAGGTGACGGTGCTGCGGCGCGGCGCCCCGCTCACGCTGGCCGTCTCGCGGACGCAGATGCCCAAAGACATTGACGGCACCCAGATGACCTACAACGGCATCCGGGGCATGATGGGCGCGCTCAAAGACCGCTACACCCGCTTTCTGGACCCGACCGCCTACAAGGAGATGATGGACGACAACCAGGGCGAGTTTGTCGGCATCGGCGCGCTGCTCGGCACGAACAAGCAGGACCAAGTCTACATCGTGCGCGTGCTGCCGAAAGGCCCCGCCCTGAAGGCCAAAGTCATGGCCGGCGACATCATCCTCAAAGTGGACGGCCGCTCCGCGCTCAAAAAGCCCGACACCGACGTGGTGAAGCTCATTCGCGGCGAGCCGAACACCAGCGTCACCCTGACCCTCCAGCGCGGGAACACGATCAAAGTCATCACCATCCCGCGCGGCGTCGTGCAGCAGGAAGTCGTGCAGTACGCCATGATTGACCCCGCGCACAAGATCGGCTACGTCAAGCTCAATCAGTTCAACGAGGAGAGCGACATCCAGATTGACCACGCCCTGCAGGACCTGCAGGCCCAGGGGATGCGCGCCCTCGTCTTCGACATGCGCGGCAACCCCGGCGGCCTCCTGGACATCGCCCAGCAGGTCGCCAGTCGCTTCATCCCCTCCGGCCCCATCGTCTGGATCAAAAGCAAGACCGAGACGATGGACACGATGGAACACCTGGACGTGCTGCAAAGCGAACACCGCCATCACTTCCAGTACCCGCTGGTCGTCCTCGTGGACGGCAACAGCGCCAGCGCCGCCGAGATCGTCTCCGGCGCGATCAAGGACACGGGTTCGGGGACATTGATCGGCGAAAAGACTTTCGGCAAAGGGCTGGTGCAGACGATCATGCCGCTGCCGGACCGCTCCGCCGTGGCGATCACGACCCAGCACTACTACACGGCGCACAAGAACGACATCAACCACAAGGGCATTCTGCCGGACGAAGACGTGAAATTCACTGACGACGAGACCCGCAAGGAGTATGCGTTCTTCCGCGAACACCCGGACGCCTACTACGACGTGAAATTCGACCCGCAGCTCCGGCGGGGCCTGGACGACCTGACCCAGCGCCTGCAAGTCGCCAGCGCCGGGCCACGCCCCTGGACGGATTAGCCGAACAACGCAAGGCCCCGCCTCTCTGCCGAGAGCGCGGGGCTTTTTGTCCCTGATAAACGACGCCCATGCCTTCCAACCCTGCCGACGAGACCCAGATCATGCCGCGCCTGGAGGCGGTGAAGCCGACGCCGCCCGCGCCGGACTCCACCGCGCGGCAGCTGCGCCAGTTCAAGATTCTCGCCCTGGTTCTGCTGGTCGCGCTGGTCGCGGGCGGCGGCTACGCGCTCTACCTGCGCCACGCCGGCCAGCCGGTCACGATCCTGCTCGACGGCCAGGCGATCACCAACGTCCGCAACGCGGCCACGGCCAACACGCTCTTGGCCCAGGCGGAGCAGGCCAAGATCGGCGCGGCCTTCCCCGAAGACAGCGTCGTCCGCCTGCAGAAAGTGGAGATGCAGCGCCTGCCGTCCGACGCCCGGCTCGACCCGGACAAGGTCGCCCAGGCCAAACTCAGGAACGCGCTCAAACTGCACGTCCACGCTTACGTGATCTTCGTCAATGGCCGCGTCAGTCTGGGCCTCCCCACCGACGACATGGCGGCGGACGCGCTCCATCAGGTCAAAGAACACTTCGCCCAGATGCCGCCGTCCGCCGATCTCGTGGAGGAACCGTCGTTTGTCGAGCGGGTGGCGATCAAGCCGCGCGCCGTAGACGCCTCACAGACGCGCCCCACCGCCGAAGCCGCCGCGCCCTACTTCTGGACGCCGCCGCCTTCCAAGACCTACACCGTCCGTCGCGGCGACACGGGCCTCGTCATCGCCCGCCGCAACCACATCTCCCTCAGCGACTTCATCACCGCGAACGCCGCCCGAAACATCAACCGCCTGACGCCCGGCGACACGGTGAACGTCCAGAAGATGCCGCTCCTGCTGACCGTCCGCGTCCAGAAGAAATTCACGCGGGAGGAAAAAATTCTCGCCAACGTCCCCGCCGCCGAAGCCGGCCTGCGCCAAGTCACCTACGCCGTCACGTACCTCAACGGCCAGGAAACGCATCGCGACGTGCTGGAAATGACGACGATCCAAACGCCCCAAGCGCGAACGTCGCTGTAAAAATTGACGCCTGCAAAAATCATGGCAAATCAAGAAGCCGCTCCGCAACTCAGCAGCCTCAACGCAAACGAATATTCCGTGACCAGAAACGCATTGACGTTTCTGCCCGGTACATACCAGGTCGAGGATGTACGTCACTGGAAACGCTTTTATGCCACGCACACAGGCTTTTTGTGGAAAGATGTCGAGTTGGTTTTGGAAAGCGGGCGGCCAAAACAATCTTTGCTCATCAAATCGAAATCGCTTTGCAGCAGTGCCTATGAAATGATCGACACCGCCCCTCAGACAGGTCTTGGAACTTTAGTCTGCGAGAACCGTTACAAAGAAAGTTGGCAGATCCTTGACCCAAAGAAACGCCCCCTGGCTCACATCCGTAGAATAAACTTGGCACCGTTCCAGAGGCAGGCAGAGTGTCGTGTTTTCCTGCGAAATCAGATCGTCTGCACTTACCGTTTATGCAGTCATTTAGTCGCTATCGAGATGCGTGTCAATTTCTGCTTGGACGTGCGGGAAATGCTGGATAAACGACTAGGCATTGCCGCCGCCATCGCCATCCTTGAACAGAAGGGACACGCTCAAGGAGCATGAGCGGCAAACTGTGAGCCTCGTTCACCCTGTGTGAGAGGCACTTCTCTCCGAAGCGGAGAGGGGCCGGGGGAGAGGCTGTCTTTGATTGGGGAAAATTGGAAAAAGGAGTGGCGGAGAGGGAGAGATTCGAACTCTCGGAGGTTTGACCCTCACCCGCTTTCGAGGCGGGCGCACTAGACCAACTATGCGACCTCTCCGTGTGTCGTCTCGTGGACTGACCCCATTATAGCACGTCATACCCTGAAATGCAACTGCCATTGTCACCCTCTGAATCCTCCCATTTTGGGAGGCCCCTGCGAAGCAAGGAAGGTGAGTCTGAAGGCTGGGCCATCTTATCCGCCCGGACGCTTGACGCAATGGGCGTTTTCGTGTAACATAGGGGGACGCGCCATCCGTAAGGGAACGTGACTTGAGATTCGGCAGACCGCCGTTGACTATCTACCCAGTGAAAGGGGTTTCAGTCCTATTTTGACACCACGCAGTTTGAATCTTTTCGGGCGAGGCGCCGCCGCGCTCGCCCTGTCCGTCGGCGTCTTGGGCGGCGCGCTCGCGCAGGTCCCCATCGGCCCGCCGCCGCCCCCGGTCGCCCCCCACGGCCCGGTCGTCGCCCCCGCAAAGCATCTGATCGGCCCGGCCGGAGTGGCCGCCGTCGTCAACGGCCAGCCCATCACCAAAACCCAGGTCATGGACCTCGCCTATCAGCTCGGCGGGCCGGACGTTCTTGAGCGCCTGATCAACAACACGCTCGTGGAGCAGGAAGCCAAAAAAGAGAACATCGTCGTCACCCCCGCCGAGATTGACCAGCGCATCGCTCAGATCCGGCAGCAGCTCGCCCAGTCGCCCCAGCACGTCACCCTGGAAGCGCTCCTGGCGCAGAGCCACGAGACGCTGACAAACTTCCGCGAAAGCCAGCGCCTGTACCTGGACGCCGACAAGATGGTGGTCAAGTCCCTGCCACCCGTCAACATGGTCCATGTCCGCCACCTGCTCGTGCTGACCGGCAACCCCGCCAACAGCCCGATGCTCAAGCCGCACACCGACGCCGAAGCGCAGGCCATCATCGCCAAAGCCCAGGCCGACCTTAAAAGCGGCATGACCTTCGACGCCGTCGCCAAGAAATACTCCGAAGATCCCAGCAACAAAGACAAAGGCGGCGATCTCGGCCTGCTCGGCCCCCAAGGCCTGTACAACACCACCCTGCCCGGCCAGACATTCACGCCCGTGGACCCGACCTTCCAGGCCGCAGCCCTCGCCCTTCATAAAGGCGAGGTCACGCCCACCGCCGTCAAGTCCGTCTTCGGCTACCATCTGATTCAGGCCGTCAGCACCAGCGCATCCCCGCTCGACGCCCAGGAAAAAGCGAGCTACGCCGCCGCGATCTCGGCGGCCCAGCAGAGTCAGCTCCAGCAGGCGATTCCTCCGTTCCTGCAGAACCTGCGCCAAAAGGCGAAGATCAGCAACTACCTCGCGCCGTAACGACTCGCGTTTACCGGCCCGGCGACTGAAGTCGCGGCTAAAAAAGCACAAGGTGTCCCTGCGGACACTCAGAGTCTGAGTCCGCGAAGGCGGACTTCGTGATCTTTTTGCCGCGACTTCAGTCGCCGGGCTGTATGCTCGCCGGGCATTTTCGGTCGCCGGGTCTGAAGATGGATTGACCCTGCCCATTACACCCTTACACGGAGAACCTTATGGCAAGAACGATCAATGTCGGCCTGGTCGGCTACAAATTCATGGGCAAGGCGCACTCCAACGCCTACCGTCAGGTCGGACGCTTCTTCAACGACTTGGAAGTCAAGCCCGTCCTCAAAGCCATCTGCGGGCGCGACGAGTCGGGAGTCAAGCGCGCCGCCGAAGTCATGGGCTGGGAAAGCTACGAGACCGACTGGAAGCGTCTCATCGCCCGCGACGACATTGATTTAATAGACGTTTCCACGCCCGGCAACCTCCACGCCGAGATCTCCATCGCGGCGGCCAAAGCGGGCAAAATGGTCTTCTGCGAAAAGCCCCTCGGCAACACGGCCCCGGAAGCCAAGCAGATGCTGGACGCCGTAACCGAAGCGAACGTCGCCAATGCCGTCTTCTTCAACTATCGTAAAGCCCCCGCCGTCGCGCTTGCCAAGCAGCTCATCTCCGAAGGCGCACTAGGCCGCATCTACCATTGGCGCGGCACCTATCTGCAGGACTGGATCGCCAACCCCAATGTCCCGCTCGTCTGGCGTCTGCAAAAAGAGACGGCGGGCAGCGGCGTCCACGGCGACCTCAACGCCCATCTCATTGATCTGGCCCGCTTCCTGGTCGGCGAGATCGTCGAAGTCGCCGGAATGCTGGAAACCTTCGTCAAGCAGCGCCCGGTCGTCGCCGCCACCGATGACCGTTTGGGCGGCACGGCCGGGACGGAAATGGGAGACGTCACCGTGGACGACGCCTCACTTTTCCTGGCCCGCTTCGACAACGGCGCGGTCGGCACCTTCGAGGCCACGCGCTTCGCCCTGGGCCGCAAAAACTACAACCGCTTCGAGATCAACGGCTCCAAAGGCTCCGTCGTCTTCAACATGGAGCGTCCCAACGAACTGGAAGTCTATACGGAAGATACCCACAAAGGCACCTACGGCTTCCGCACCGTCAGCGTCACGACGGGCAATGACCCGTACAGCGGCCACTACTGGCCCGCCGCCCACAACACCGGGTACGAACACACCTTCATCAACCTGCTCGCCGACGCCTTCGCCGCCATCGCCAAAGGCGAATCGCCCTCGCCCGGCTTCCGCGACGGCTACATCAACAACGTTGTGTTAGACACCGTCGCCAAAGCGTCTGAATCCAAAAAATGGGAACCCGTCACGCCCTGACCCATTGCATTCCGACAGGAGAAGTTCCATGAAAGCCATGATACTCGCGGCGGGCGTCGGCTCGCGCCTTGACCCGCTCACCCGCACCGTCCCCAAACCGATGGTCCCCATTGTCAACCGCCCCGTGATCGAACACATCGTCGCCAAACTCAAAAAGCACGGCGTCACCGAGATCATGGTCAATTTGTACTATCTCGGCGATGTCATCAAGGCCCATCTGGGCAACGGCTCCAAATACGGCGTCAAGATCGCCTATGCCCAGGAAGACCGGCTCTGGGGCGACGCCGGCAGCGTCAAGCGCGCCGAAGACTTCTTCCGCGACGGCACCTTTTTGGTCGTCGGCGGCGACGACATCTCGGACATTGACCTGTCGCGCCTGGTCAAATTCCACCGGGACAAAAAGGCCCTGTCCACCATCGCCCTGTCCCTCGTGGACGACCCCTCCGAGTACGGCATCGTGCTGATGAACGAGCGCAGCCGCATCACGCGCTTCTTGGAAAAGCCCAAAGGCGAAGTCATCTTCTCCAACACCGCCAACACCGGCATCTACGTCTTCGAGCCGGAAGTCTTCGACGCCATCCCGCGCGGCGTCTCCTACGGCTTCGGCAACAACGTCTTTCCCCAACTGTTGGAACAAAAAAAGCCCCTGTTCGGCTACCTCACCTCCGCCTACTGGCGCGATGTCGGCAACCTGCAGGTCTACCGCCGCACCCACTACGACGCTTTAGAGGGCCGCGTCGTCCTGGACTTCCCCGTGCCGCAGGCCCGCAAATACGTCTGGATCGGCGAAAACACGCAGATTGACCCGACCGCCAAGATCGGCTACCCCGTCGCCATCGGCAGCAACGTCACCATCGCCGCCCACGCCCAAGTGCTGGAAAACACCGTCATCGGCGACAACTGCACCGTCGAGTCCAACGCCGTCCTCAAGGAAACCATCCTTTGGCAAGGCGCCACCGTCCTGCAGGGAACCCACCTGGAACGCTGCGTCGTCGGCAACGGCTGCCAGGTCCACTCCGACGCCGCCATCTTCGACGGCGTCATCGTTGACCCCAACCGCCGCTCCACCAAATAACGTCCAGCGGCCCCGCTTCTTTATGAAGCGGGGCCGCTGAGTGAAACGCATGACCGAGGACACAAAACGCACTCGCTTGGAAACGGAGTCCATCGTCATCGGCTATGCCATGAGCCGCCTGGACACAACCTACTTAGCCGCACATGGCTTCCAAACTTGGCAGGAGGCTTATCAAGAAGCGTCAGACGCTTTATCAGAGCCAACTGCCAGTTTCAAGAACCTGCGCGACGAGTTTGACCCCGTTCAGCCCAATCCGCGTCAAGGCTGGCACCAGCGCGCCTTGCGCCCAAACCGTCAGCGGGTGCTTGACGAACTGGCCGAAGTCAGCGATGATGCCCTCATGGAACTCGTGGGGCGTATCCTGCGGCGCGACGAAGAAGCCACCGTTGAAGCCATTGACGCCCTGGCCGTCGTCACCCGCCGTCCGGCCAACGTCGCCGAACGCCTCTTGACAGGCCGCCGTGCCGAGGAATATTTTCTCGCCCACAGCCAACGCCTCGTGCAAATTGCGCCTGCCGACATTCTTGACCTGCGGCAGTCCGCGCTCGGCTTTGACTTCGGCGTACAAACCAACCCAGCCCAAGCCATTGAAGTCAAAGGCTTGAAACCCCTGAGCGGCGGCATCCAGTTCACAGACCGCGAATGGTCGGAAGCCAAGTACCGGCGCGAAAACTATTGGCTCATCGTCATCGGCAACCTCGCCGCCGACCCTGTTGCCCGCGTCATCCGCGACCCGCACTCCACTCTGGAAGCCAGCTGCGTCTATCAAAAGTCGGTTTCCGCCGTCTGGCGTTCCATCGTCTCCGTCAAATCAT
>CAZZVX010000180.1:0-9529 GCA_964657535.1 Armatimonadota bacterium
CGGTAAGCCCTCCCCTAGCCGCATTTCGGCGGCCGTCAGGGCAGATTCAGCATCTTCTGGTACTGCGCCCAGTTCGCCCCGGTCATGCGCCCGATCCGGCCGTCGGCGGTGCAGATCAGGCGGGAGCCGTCGGGCGCGGGGACCGGCTCGTAAAACGCGACGACGCCCTCCGGGTGCCGGATGATCTTCGCCCGCACGCCGGACAGCAGCGGATTCGGCAAATAGGACCGGTTCGCCCCCGGCTGCACGAACGCCGCCGCGCCGTACAGTTTCGTGTAAGGCGTCAGCGCCTTCCTGAGCGCCTGCGGCGTCCGCATGGCCGGGTAGACGTTCCTGTTGTCCTGGACATACATCGTCAGCATCGTCGCCAGGGACTTCAGCCGCTTGGCGGACAGCGTCGCGGCGGACGGCCGCGCGGCGGCCTGCTTGACGGCGGGCGGCCTGCCCACGCCCTGAGCGCGGGCGGGCGCGAGCATCGCGCCGCACGTCAGGACGCCGACCGCGAACAAAAACGGTGATTTCATGCGTCATTATACCCATCCGGGCCGATTGTGGCCGCTACGGCACAAGCCGGCCACGCCGCGACGGCGTCTACAAACACCGTCACCGTGACACAAGCGTGACACTGTGATGACACAAAAGAAATTTTACTCGAAAAAAGCGAAGACCGGGCCGCTTTCCATATCGAAATAGGGTTACGCCGCGTGGGGCGGCAATCCTTTGTAACGACTGACGTATGCCGTCTCCACTTGTATGGAAAACTTCTCAATGCGCAGCGGCGAGTTGACAGAAGGTGTATCGGCATCAATAGTGCCATCAGCGGGGTTCCAAAGCACTAAGGAGATTGCTTCCGCCATGTACGCGGCGTCTTCCACTTTGAGGCGACGGCCCAGGCGTTCCAATGTCTCAATGATCGCCGACAATTGGGCTTCGCCAACACAGGGCTTCGGAATGGCAACCAGGAACGCAACAACGGCATGAGGAAAACGACTGTGAACCGTCGTGGCTTCCGTCGCCAAGTCGTTGATCATGTTTTGCCAGTTCTTTCCGACACTGTTGGCATCGTTGATGCGTCTTGCTGTCAAAGGCAAAACGAACCCCATCAGGTCGATAACCAACATCGAAGTTTTGCGGGCGGACGCCGCCAATAATCCGCACTGGGCCGACTTCAACACAGTCCGGGAGGGGAGGTGTTAGCGCCGTCGCGCTCGGCGTGGCAATAGAAATGCCGCCAAGCATCACGGCCAGGGCGTCACCAACGGCGGTATCGAACACCTTGCCAAGATCGCCTGATGAGTAAGGAGGTGTGCGGCTGAGGCTGCCACTCCGCGCAGTCCAGGCTGCGCCAAAGTTCGCCAAAGCGGCTTGTGAAAGCGAGATGGGCGGCATTGTTACGAGTTTCGCCATACTACTTCTGCACCGCCTTTACCTTGCGCCCGATGCGCCGCCCGGAGAGCTTTCGCCAGATGCGGCGGAACATCTTAACGTCGGCTTTGTCGAAGCCCATGCGGTTGCCGAGAAGTTCGGCGTCGGTGATGTCGAGCAGGGTATCAATTTGTCGGGCGCGTTCCAGGCGGTCTAATTTGGCGAAGTCTAGTTCGGCGTCGGCGAAGAACGGCAGGGGGATTTGCTCGGCCTCGTTCGGCTCCAGCTCTAAAACGCCGCCGCCGTAACTGCGCCCGACGACTTCGGAAAAGGCGAAAGTCATGGAGTTTAGAAACGCGAGGGTGATTTGCGGCGCGTATTCGGGGTGATGATAACGGACCCGGTGAATGGTGTCCGTGGAAGTCGCCTGGGCCGTGTTTTGCACAATCTTGGGGTACTCGTGGATTTGCCGGAACAAAAAGGCATCGGGAACCCAGAGGCTGGGAACGATGTACCAGAGTTTTCGGATGCGGCACTTGTAGCCCTGGTGAACATCGCGGGATTCGGCGCTGCGGATGTAAGCCTGTACGGGTTCGGGCAGTTCTTCGCGCGGGACGGCGGGCAGGTTCAGCAAGTGACACAGCACCTGCGCCTGCCGATTGGCAGCCCAATCATCTTGCGTATAGCACAGCCCCGGCAATTGGGCCGTGCGTCCGACCAATGGCAGCGTTTGCCTGGTCAAGTCTAACGACTCTGCCTGCGCTTCCGTGATGACAAAAAACGAGTTGTCGCCGGTCACGACGCCGACATCCACGCTGCCCACTTGTCCGAGGCGCGTCAGTCGTGGGTGCTGTTTCACGGCGCGCAGCAGGCCGATCTCGTCCTCATCCAGATAATATTGAGTCCACTTTTCGTCGGCCTGGGCAATCGTCTTTAGGTGGCCGCGCGCCCGCAGTTTCACTTCATAGCCGGGTAGATCGCTCGCGTCATTCAACTCGATTACGTCAATGCCGCTCTCAATATTTGGGGACTTTTCGGCCAGCAGCAGAACGACTTCCTGCTGAATACCGGCAAAGACCAGGCGGCGGAACATGATAGTTGTCATCGCCCCGAAATGCCGCGCCAGAAACGCCCGCGTCTGCTCGGCGTATTTGACTTGCAGCAACTCCGCCGGAATGACCATTGCCAGGCGGCCCTGCGGCTTCAGGCGCAAACTCGCCGCGACCAGGAAAGCGACCCAGGAATTGGTGAGTTTGCTGGGGCTGAGGCCTGCCGTTCGCATGATGCGAAAAGCGCGCTCGCGCTGGTCTTCAGGAAAACTGTGATAGCGCAGGAACGGCGGATTGCCAATGACGACATCAAACATCTGCCCGATAATGCCCCAGGCCTGATCGTCAAAGTCAAAAAAGTCGCCTACCTGAACGACGCCATTGCTGGGGACTTCTAATTGCTCCAAACGGCAGCGCGCAGGCACGGCTTCCGATTCATACAATTCCACCGCCCGAAGCCCGCTGTTGACACCGTCGGCAGTCGCCCCGATGGCAAGCAAGCGCTTCGCCGCCGCTTCCAGCAGTTCCCCGTCGCCACAACTCGGCTCCAACACCGTGTCGTGGGGCGTCTGAACAGCCCAATTCGCCAAAAACTGCGCGATAGGCGTTGGGGTGTAGTAACCCCCCCGCAGTTCCTGGTTGGCGGCGTCGGCGACAAGCAAGTTGGTCATGCTTTCTATTCTACCTCACCGCAGAGCGAGACTTCCAGGCCGAGTCCGTGCATGGCGGCGGCTTTGACGTGCAAGGCCCGGCGGGCGGTTTCGGCGTCGGGGGCGTAGGCGACCTGGATGTGGTTGGCCTTGTGGCGGGCCATCATCCGGTCGCGGGTGACGCCGTGCAGGACGGCGTGCATGATGGGCCACTGCGGGGTGGTCAGGTCCAGACGCTCCTGCGTCTCGGCGTCGGGCAGGGCGACGGCTGCGCCGAGGCCGGTGTCGAACTTCAGCCTGCCGCCCTCAACGAAGACGCGGCTCCAGACAATCTGGCCGGGCCGGGCGACGCCGCTGAGGGTGCCGCCGCCGGCGGGGAAGTACATCGGCGGCTGACGGTAAGAAGTGGAACCGGCGTAGCCGCCGACGTGGTGGGCGGGCGGGGCGGCGCCGGAGATCTCGAAGACCCACACGTAGGCATCCAAGTTGTCGCCCGTGTAAGGACGGCCCCAGCGCAGGTCGTGCAGGGTGGTTTCGGGGGCCAGGCCCATCTGCGTCCAAAGGCGGTTCGTGACCAGGGCATCCAGACCCGCGCACTCGTCCACCTCGTTGAAGTGCGGCAGGGCCTGGCCGGGGAAGAGTTCCGCGCCCGTCTCGGCGTGGAAGGCGGGCGGGCGGTGGACGTTGTTGAGCAGGCCTTCGACCAGGTCGGACGCCGGGGCCAAATCTTTCAGTCCCTGCTGATACTGGATGCCGATGGCGGCGCAGCCGAACTCGTCGGCCAGCCGCAGGGCAGCGACGTACATTTTGCACTGGCCTAGAATTTGCGCTTCGGTCAGGTCGGTCTCATGATTCGGCCCCAACTGGAAGTTCAGGCCCGCGTCGCGGAGCCAGTCGTACACGGCGCGCGCCTCGGCGTCGCCGACGGTCTGCATGGCGGCGTACAGCGCGGACTGGCTGAGTCGCTCTTTGTACACGCCCGTCGCATGGAGCAGTTCGTCGGGGATGATGGCGTTGTACATCCCCATGCAGCCCTCGTCGAAGACGCCCATGATGGCCTTGTCGCGCCGGAGCGTCCGGACGAAGTCCGCGCCGATCCGGGCGGCGTCGGCGGGCGCGGCGGCGGGTTCGTAAGGGCGGACGTGGCCGGTGTCGTGCGTGACTTTTCCGTCGCGCAGCCACTGGCGCAGGCCGTCCACGAAGAAGCCGTCGGTGAAGTCGTCGCTCCAGAGCGTGCTGTAGGGGACGCCCGCTTTGGTGAGGGAGCCGTTCAAATTCAGCATTCCGCCCAGGCCCGGCCAGGTGCCGCTCCAGTTGGCGACGGTGAGGATGGGGCCGCGATGCGAAATCAATCCGTGCAGGACGTGGTGACTGTACTGCCAGACGGCCTCGGCGACGACCAGGGGCGCGTCGGGGTCAACCGTGCGGAAGACCGCCATGCCGTGTTTCTGGCTGTCAATGAAGCCGTGCTGCTTGACGGGGTCGTAGGCGTGGCCGCGCTCCACGCCTGCGCCTTCGCGCGCAAAGGCCGCCGTCACCTGCGCCTCCATCGCGGCCTGGGCGGGCCAGCACTTGCGGTTGGCCGACAGGCGCAGGTCGCCGTTGGCAATCAACGTCACGGTGGTCATGGGGTGTTCTCCTTGAAAGTGGCTATTTGCGCAGGCGGCGGGCTTGGCGCAGGGCGAAGGTCAGCACGAGCGCGGCCAGGCCCAGAAACAGCAGGGGCGCGGCGACGGCGGACGGCAGGCGACGGCCGAAGGCGGTGAACAGGCCCACCCAGACGACCAGCAGCAGGGCAAAGGCCCAGTCGTCCACGAACAGGCCGACGAGTTCCGCAACGATGGTTCGCAGGACGTTCATAAGTCAACGCCCCCACCCCCGCCCCCTCCACCAAGAACAGGGGAGGGGGGAAGCGACACGGAAGAAGGCAGGCGCTTGACCAGGGCGATGCCCAGGGCGGCGACGGCGAGATAGCCCAGGGACAGGCCGATGGTGGCCCAGTCGCGGCCCGGCCAGGGCAGGCGCAGGCCCTCGCCGACCCAGAACGTCCCGAACGCCGAGACGAGCGCCCCGACGACCAGTTTCATGGCGTTTTCGGGGACTCTGGTGAGCGGCTGCCGGGCGACGAACCCCAGCCCCAGGACAACAACGGCCGCCAGACTCGCGCCGATGATCGCGGGGACGAGTTTCGCGCTGCCGCCCGTCGCGCCGACGGCCAGCACGATGAAGACGACCTCGATGCCCTCGATAAAGACGCCGTTGAACGCGGTCGCCGTGCCGCCGAGGTCAAACCCGGACGCGGCGCCCTTCCCCGAACTCAGGGCCGCCGTTTCTTTAGCGAAAGCCTTCGCCTCGTCGTGCAGGGCCAGCACGCCCGCCGCCCGCAGGACGGCTTTGCGCAGCCAGCGCAGCCCGAACAGCAGCAGCAGCGTCCCGACGACGAGTTTGAAGACGGGCTGATCGAGGTGCGCCAGGTGCGGGCCGAACAGCGCGATCAGGACGGCCAGCAGCAGCGCCGCCGCCGCCGCGCCCGTGAGCGCCGCCTTCCAGCCGCGCACCGTCCCCACCGCCAGCACGATGGTCAGCGCCTCGACAAACTCGACCAGCGACGCCAGAAACGCCGCGAGCAGACTCGACCAACTCGACGGGGATAAGAACGGTGACATGACGGCAGTATACCCGGCGTTGTCCGCTTCTTTGATCTGTTACGCAGCGATGTTCGGCTGAGGCATGGCGATCTGCAACTGGTTCAACAGAGTGTCGTAGTTTTCGTCCCACGGCTCAATCGTCAGGGTCTGCCCGTCCCAACAATGCCGGTAGCGGCGCAGGATTTGTATCTCAAAGGGCCGAATGCGCTTGTAAAACGTGACCAGGACGCCTTCTTGCAGATACCACAGAAAGGATTTGGCCCGTGAGCGGGGAAACTCGCGGCGCAGGAAGGGGCGGCAGGCATCAAAGTAGGTGGCAATGTATCCAACGTCCTCCCCGCAGAAACCCTGCGCATAGTCGGCGTCCCAAACGCCCAGCGGTATTTCTCGAATCTGCCACTCTCCCTGTGTTTTGTGATTGGCTTCTACGTAAGCCAAAACGTGCGGGTAGCAAATCTCCCGACGGCCCAGGGCCAGCGTCACGGAGCCATCGCTTTCCAGGCGCAGTTGGCTGTCTTCATGCAGCACAGCCTGCTGCATCGCTGCCAGCGGGGTTTCGGCGCAGGCAAAGTCAACGGAGGAATGGCTGTCGGGGGAGCGTTGAAAAATGAGAAAGTGCGTTTTCATAGTCTCAGGTCGTGTTCGGCAGTCCCTGCAAAGCGTAATCCACCGCCTGCTCCGTCGTCAGGGCGCGGCCTGCGGCCCAGGACTGCGCCCATCCGTCCTCGCCCAGCGCCGCCCGCGCCGAGGCCGTGTTCCGCTCGTACTCCTCGGTCCCCAGAGACGGGAAAGGCGCACCGATCTCCGCCCACGCGACTTCCGCCGCGCCCCACAATCGCCCCGCCCGCTCAAACTGCCCCACGGCTCCGGCCTCCCGCGCCATGCCTTCCAGCGCGTAAGCATAGCCCATGCGGCTGCCGAATTCGCGGCACACGCGCAAGGCCTCCGCGTACCGCGCCAGGGCCAGCGCGCTTTGGCCCTGCGCGGAGGCCAGCTGCCCCAGATTGATCAGGGCGTTCATCACATACTGCCGGTTGCCGATCTTCAGGCAGAGCGCGAGGCCTTCCTCGTAGAAAGCCTGCGCGGACGGATAGCGGTCTTGGTCCATGTCAATCAGGCCCAGGTTGATCAGAGACGTGGCAATGCCGACTTCGGCCTCCAACTCGCGGTAAAGCGTCAGGGCATCTTGATAGTGCCTCTGCGCCGCCGCGTAGTCCTGCTGTGAATAAAAGACGTTCCCCAGGTGCAGGTGAGAGTCGGCGAAGCCTTCCCGGTCGCCGAGGGCCTGGTAAAGCGACTGGCACTCGGCGAGCCGGGCCTGCGCCGCCGCCGTGTCCCCCTGGGCGAAGGCCAGGTTGCCCGCCCCGGTCAGCGCCCTGGCCCGCAGGGCGTCCGCCCCAGGAACAGGAAACCGCAGGGCCTGTTCCAGCCGGCGACGCCCTTCCGTCAGGTAGCCGCGCACGTACCAGAAGCGCCACAAGGCGACTGCCAGACGCAGGCCCGCCGGGGCGTCGCCCTCGTCCCTCGCGCAGCCGTCCAGGGCGGCGCGAAGGTTGTCGTGTTCGGTTTCCAGGCGCTCCATCCAGAAGGCCTGTTCCGGCCCGCTGAGTTTCGGGCCGGCGTCCTCGGCCAGCGCCAGAAAGAAGCCCCGGTGGCGGACGCGCAGGAAGTCCGTCTCGCCGGAGTGCGCCAGTTTCTCCCGCGCGTACTCGCGCAGCGTTTCCAGCAGGTGATAGCGCGCCGCGCCGTCCGACCCTTCCCGCATCTGCACGAGCGACTTGTCCGTCAGGGCGGACAGCGCGCCCAGCACGTCCGGCGCGTCCAGGCAGCCGCCCGCGCAGACGGCCTCGGCGGCGCCCAGCGTCCAGCCGCCCGCGAAGACAGACAGCCGCGCCAGCAGCGCGCGCTCCGTTTCCGAGAGCAGGTCGTAGGACCAGTCCACGGCGGCCCGCAGCGTCTGGTGGCGCGGCAGGGCGGCGTGGTTGCCGACGGTCAGCAGGCCGAAGCGGTCGTCCATCTTCTGCGCGATCTGCTCGCAGGACAGCGAGCGGACGCGGGCGGCGGCCAGTTCCAGGGCGAGGGGCAGGCCGTCCAGGCGGCGGCACAGGTGGGCGATGGACGGCAGCGTGCGCGGGTCGGCGGCGAACGACGGACGCGCCTGCCGCGCCCGCGCGATAAACAACTGCACGGCCTCGTAATCCGTTTCCGGCTTGGCGGACGGTCCGGGATGCGGCGGCGGACAGGGCAGCGGGGACAGCGGGTAGACCGTTTCGCCGGGCAGGCCCAGCGGCTGGCGGCTGGTGGCGAGCACGCGCAGGGACGGGCAGTTTTCCAGCAGCGCGCCCGTCAGCGCCGCGCACTCCGGCATCAGGTGTTCGCAGTTGTCCAGCAGGAGCAGCAGAGGCCTGTCCCGGAGAAGGCCGACGAGAGCATCGGGCGTCTCGCACGGGGCGGCGATCTCCAGCGCGCGGGCCAGCGTGGAGACCAGGAGCGCGGGGGATGTGAGCGGGGCGAGGGCGGCCAGGGACACTTCGCCCGCGCCGTCCTGGGCGGCATCGGCCGCCGCCGCCAGCGCCAGGCGCGTCTTGCCCACCCCGCCGGCGCCGGTCAGCGTCACCAGGCGGGCCGTGTCCAGGTGCGCGACGATGTCCTCCAGCTCGCGCCCGCGCCCGACCAGCGCCGTCAAGGGGACGGGCAGACGCGAGGAAGCCGGCGCGGGTACGGGGGAAAGGCCGGCGCCGATCCGGGCGAACAAGGCGCGCGTTTCGGCGGCAGGCGCGGCGTCCATCTCGCGGCGCAGGTGGCGGCGGAAGCGGCGGAAGACTTCCAGCGCCCCGGCGGGGTTCCCGGCGTCGGCCAGAGTGTCCATCAGGGCGCGCAGGGCGGTCTCGCGCAGCGGGTCAATCTCCAGCGCCCGCCGCAGGACGCGCACAGCGCCCGCCGAGTCGTTTTCCCCGCTCAACAGTGCGGCCAGGCGCTCGCAGGCTTCGAGGAACGCTTCCTCGCGGGCGGAGCGTTCGGGCGCGGCCCAGTCTTCCGTGCAGTCTTCCAGCAGCGGGCCGCGATACAGCGAGACCGCCTGCTGCACGGCCTCCCGGTCGCCGCGCGCACAGGCGGCGTCAAAGCGCAGAACGTCCACGTCCGCCCCGTCCGCGCGGAAGGCGAGCGCGCCGGGCGCGGGCGAGTGCAGGCGGTCGGCGTCCGGGCCGAGCGCGTCGCGCAGGTTGACCAGGCTGCGGCGCAGGTTGGCGAGCGAGTCGCGCTCCGCGCTGTCGGGCCAGAGCGTGCCGGCGAGCCAGACGCGCTCCACCGCGCGGGGGCTGCGCAGGACCAGCAGGGCGAGCAGCCCCTGCTCTTTGCGGGTACGCAGGCGCGGCAGGGGCCGCTCGCCCCAGCCGGCGGAAAACGGCCCGAACAGGCGCAGGCGCAGGGGCGTGTTTGGGTCGGCGGCAGGGGCGTCGGTGAGGGGCGTGCTTTGCATCTTTGGGCCTTGCGTCTTTCCGGCAGGGGTCAGTTCCGCATTTTATATGGATTTCCCTGCTTGCTTGGCTACGTTTATGGCTATGCCCCTGTGCTATTTTACCCTGGAATTAGAAATGACTTGCCCGGCCCGCGCCTGGTGTCCTGCTGAAACAGCAGATCCGAGGAGAACTTGACCATGCCACGCCTGTTTTCGCTCTGCCGCGCTCTTTCGGCGTCGGCCATTGTCGCCCTCAGCCTGCTGCTGGGGATTGCCGCCGCGCCCGCCCGCGCGCTGACGGAGTCCCAGCAGGACGCGGCCATCAGCCAACTGCAATCCACGGTCAGTTCACAGCAG
>CAZZVX010000181.1:0-9505 GCA_964657535.1 Armatimonadota bacterium
CGCTACAGCGTGCAGGAACTGATGGTGATGGACGACGTCATCCGGGCGATGACCCTGCAGCGCCTGCCGTCCACCAAGATTCGCAGTGCCGCCATGTCGCGCGGCATGGCTCCCATGCGCGACGATGCCGCGTCCAAGATCATGACGGGCATCACGACCTTTGAGGAGGCCCAGAAGCGCGTCTTTATCGAGGAAGACCCCGACGATCTGCCAAACGCTGCCTAGATAATTCTCCTGGCGTCTCTGCCCCTCTTTTTCCTCAAGCGCCCGCCGGTTCACTGTGAACCGGCGGGCGTTTTTTGTCGTCCGGGCGCTTCTTTCTCGGCCGGTCAGTAATGCCCGTAGTTTTCGCAGTGACTTCCGCCGCCCCGAAAACCGCTAATAAGAACAGCCGGAAGAAACAACAGCCCCCGGCTCTGCTTTGACCGGGAAGACCCTAAAATTACGCTCTGTGCGCTGCCCGGCAGCGTCATAAGGATATCACGTTTTTGAAGACCATCACCCATTTTGCCAGGGCCGCCCTGACTTTGGCGGCACTTGCCCTGCTCGGCCCGCTGCCGGCACCGGGACAGCCGTCCGCGCCGAAGACCATCGCGACTCTCGCGACCATCACGACGAACGCCGCCGAGCCGTCCACGCCCGCCATCGGGGAGTGGGACGGCGTCACGCCTTCCGTCCATTTGAGCTACCCTTACGAAGACCCGAAACAGCTGAACATCCCGTTCGGCATCTACAGCTACTATATGCAGCCCTGGCACGGCTATATGGACACCTGGCCGGCCAGTCAGTACCAGAACCTTCCGGGCGTCAACTGGAACATAGACGCCCGGTACGCGGAGCCGGTCAGCCAGATCCTGCAGGAGAGCGGCATCCGCTCGGTCCGGGTCGAGATCGGTTGGGGCAGCATCGGCTGGGACGATAATCTGACGCCGAGCGCCAAAGCGTACATGGATACGCTGTTCGCCGCGTTCCAGCGCCACGGCATCCGACCGCTCATCCTGCTCAACGCCCACCACGGGAACCCGTGTCCCAGCCGCAACGTGACGGTCCAGGTCGTCGCGGCGGCGAAGGCCGGCGACACGACGCTGAAACTTGCCAACACAAGCGGCGTTCGCCCCGGCTACACGGGCCTCATGAACCCGGCGTACATCGCCGCCTATCCAGTAATCACAAGCGTAAGCGCCGATGGCACGGCAACGCTGTCTTCGGGGCTTCCCAACGATGTCCCCGTCGGCCCGCTGACGCTCATTGACCTGAAGTACCAGCCGTTCCAGGGAATTCAACTCAGTAACGGCAAGTCCGTCCCCACCGCCTGGGACACGTATCACGGCTGGATGCTATACGTCGCCGCCGTGGCGAACGAAGCCCGTCAAGCGCTGGGTACCGTCGGACAGGCGGACGCCGGCTTTGACGTCGAAGTCTGGAACGAGTTGACTTTCGGATCGAACTTTCTCGACATCAACAACTACTACGACAAAAAGTTCAATTTCGTCAAGCCGTTCACCTACAAAAAGACCCGGTCCAGCCAGGACCTGCTCGTTCCGGGGGCGCAGACCGTCTGGACCGCGCAAGGCCCCGAAAGCATCCTTCCGATGACCGTAGACTACTTCACCAATCCCGCCCACGGGTTTCCCGACGTCAACGTCATCAGCGGCTTCTCCAACCAGACGCCCTGGGAGAGCGGGACTGGTCTGTGGCCGGGTCAGGCCGGATTCAGCCGGCACTTCTATACGGGCGGCATCACGGATATCGCCCCCGGACAGCCCTACGGCAACCCTCGCATCGAAACGGTCAACGCGCTGGGAGGTCTTGACGGCCAGCGCGACTTCAAGGACTGGGAGACCATCATTCCGGGGACCAATTTCATTCCGACATATCGGATGTCGTTCCCCGAATACTGGCACGCGGCTTTGCAGACGGAAACGATGTCGCGCGACCTGTCGCCGGACTCGCGGCTGACGGGGACACCCGGCTGGATGGGTACCCACGGGCGCTACACGAACGACGGGGACCTGCGCCCCGCCCAGGTCTGGGAGACGGAGACCAACTATTTCCGCGCGCCGTTTTTCGGCCAACTCCAGCAGCAGACGGGAGTCGGCGGGAACGACCCCCGGATGCTCGCCCTGGCCCAGTGGATGGATGGGAAGATGCTGCTGCGCCAGTACCTCTTTCACGCGAGCAAAGGGATGCACAGGATCATGTGCTACGGCCTCGCGCCTGACCCCTACGGCCTCGGCCTGCTGCCCCAGGCGCTGCTCACGGCGCTGGACCAGAACGGGGACGTTCTGACGGACCAGGCGCGACAGACCATCCCGACGGGTTTATTGGCGATGGCACGAATCAACACCCTGATGAGCCGGGGGCAGAGCCTGGATGTCACGCGCCCGCTGTCCGTGCAGGACGTCGTCGAGTATCAGCCCCGGCTGGTGTTCGCGGGCGACGGCACTCCCGCCCACCCCGACCGGACGAACGTGGACCAGTTCGCGTTCCTGCCGTTCCAGCTCTCCGCCAAGCAGTACGCGATTCCCTACTACGTCATGTCGCTCGACGTCAGCCACGTGTGGAGCAAGAAATGGAGCCCCCTCAACCACGCGCGCTACGATATGCCCGACCAGGGGTTCGATGTGACGATAGCCAACGTCCGGGGGCAGGGGGCGACGGTCGTCGCTTACGACCCGCTGACGGACAAGTCCGTCCCCGTCAGCGTCGTCTCGTCCAGCCCGACCACGCTGACCGTGCACCTGCGGGCCGTGGACTATCCGCGCTTCCTGATGCTGACCGAGCAGAGCAACGGCCCGCTGATTCAGCAGCCTCAGGTCTCCAACCTCGGCGGCGGTCACATCAAAGTCACCTGGAGTACAAACGTCCCGGCGAACGCCGTGGTCAGCTTCGGCAGCGACTGGACCAAGCGCGGCGGTCAGGCCGTCTCCGTCCCCGCTTCGGGGCAGCTGACGAACAGCGTGACGTTTACGGGCGTCATTTTCGGCGTGCCGGCGGTGCGCATCACGGTCACGGACGCCAACGGCCTTTCCGACGTGTGGCCGCGCTGGGATGAAGACCCCGCCGGCCAGGTCGTCCTGCCTCCGTCGAGCTAGGCGTCCCCCGCGCCCAAAGAGCCGGACTTACTCACTGAGTAAGTCCGGCTCTTTCTCTCTCGCCCGCCGCGTGGGCTTAGATGTGATTCAGGAGGAGCGCCAGGACCACGCCGCAGACGACGGCGAGGAGGATATAAGCGAATGCCGTCCGCTTCTTTTCGAACTCGCGGTGTTTGAGGTCCGGGCGAGTCGGCATAGGCCGCCCGTGCGAACGCCTTCGCCGGACTCGTTTGACTCGCTTCTCAGTAGGTTCGGACATCATTGCCTCAGACGAGCAAAAAACTTCAACACGGGCCAAAGAAAGGGCAGAGCTGGTCGGCGCGTTATCGTGAGACAGATCTCTCATTGACCGGACGAGGCGCAGCTTCCCCCTATTATACACATTTTGCAGACAAACGTAAAGCCGACGGCGTACTTTGCTTTCCCGCCCCGGACGGGTCCCCGTCGCGCCGTCACCAGTTGACGGGATAGACATTGATGCCCGTGAAGGCGCCGAGGGCGGTGAAGAAGCCGCCGCCGACCAAATCCCCGGCGATCAGGCCTAGAAAAAATGGGCGGGCCTGTCGGTAGAACTTCGCCCCGCCGTAGCGCAGCGTCAGCGCCTTGAACATCCAGGCCAGAAAGAACGGCAGCCAGGTCGCGGTCATCGTGCCGGTGTTGGCGATGGCGTAGCCGACCGGGTGTAGCGGCCACCAGACGAACCGGGCGCGCAGGAAGATGAGCGCCGTGGTCATCAGGAAGCCGACGGCCAGCCCGACGATCCCCGTCCGGTCCGGCCCCTGCGGGCTGCGCAGGATGCTCACCAGGTTGTCGAACGGGACGCGGCCCTGGCTGGTCCGCCAGGGGTCGGTGTGCGCCTCGGCCCCGAAACCGTGCCAGAGCGTCAGGGCGATCACGAAGGACGCGAGGACGCCGACGACCGTCGCGAGCGCGATCCCGGCGATGAGCGGGCGCTTCGGCGTGTCCGTCTCCTGCGCCATCTTGAAGGCGTCCATCTGGTGCGGCATGACGATGCAGCGCAGGTCGAAGTTCGCCAGCGCGGGCCGCAGGAACGCGAGGATCGTCAGGCTCTGCGGGGCGAGCAGGCTTGTGCCGAACGTGCGCGTCATCAGCGTGTTCACGTCCACGTCCGGCCCGAACAGCCAGGCATTGCCCGTCTCGGCCCGGATGCGCGTGGCGGCGATCATATAGGCCAGCGCCAGCAGAATCAAGACGAGGGCCGCCAGGGCGTTCATGCCCGCCGCGCTGCAGAAGCCCACCAGCAGAGCGACGGAACCCGCAAGGCCGATCAGGGCGGCTCGGTAAGACAGCGGCTCCTTCGAGTCGTCCAGTTCGGACGGCTTGCCCCACGCTTTGCGCCAGAGCTGGACGAAGTAGCGGCGCGACAGCCAGAGGGGAACCGCCGCCAGCGCCAGGAACGCGCCCGCGCCCTGATGCCCCAGGGCGGGGAAAGCCGTGTCCTGGGCGCTGACTGTCCCCACGCCCAGCCCCAGCGCCGCGCCCGCCACCCGTTCCAATCGCGTCACCAGAAAGAAGAACCAGCACGAAAACGTCACGTCCACGGGAATCAGATAGGCGATCCCGATCACGAATGGGTAGAACGAGAGCGGCGTGGCGCCGATGGCGTTCCAGGGCGGCGTGGTCAGGACGGTGCTGACGTCGAAGTTCGTGCGCAGGTTGATCAGGGGGATCGCCGGGACATTCAGCGCGACGGTGTTGATGCAGGAGATGGTGAAGGGCAGGGCCGCGCCCAGCCAGAAGGCGGGCTTACGAAAGACCGGGACTTCGGGCGTCAGCAGTTCCAGCGGCAGCGCGACGGTGGGGAACGTCAGGCGCTCCTCGTCGGTCCACAGGCGGCGCAGCAGGGCGACCACGCACAGCGACGCGGCGGCGACGGTGATCAGGAACGCCGCCCAGAAGCCGATCTGCGGCAGCCAGCGGGCCAGGGGGAGCGTCGTGCCGCCGTGATAAAATCCCTGAAGGACGTCCGAGTCGGTCTGCGCCAGCCAGTGCGGGACGAAGCGGTGGAAGGTTCCGGCCCAGCCGTTGTCGGGCGTGGCGTAGTGCCAGGCGGCGGCGACCGTCGGGACGATGAATTGGATCTGGCCCGACGAAGACAGCCCGCAGGACGTGGTCATCATCACGTAGACGACCAGCATCTCCGGCACGGACAGGGCCAGGCCGGGCAGGATGGCCCGGCAGAGCAGGTTCAGGCCGGTCAGGGCGAACAGCACGGTGAACGCCCCGACCGGGATGGACGTGCTGGCGAGCGCGGTGTGGCCCTGCCGCCCGGCCATGATCAGCTCGGCCCACTGAATCCAGAAGTCCACCAGCACGGTGAACGCCAGCCCCAGCAGCAGGGCGCGCGGCGTCAGCCCCGCCCGCCGCGCCCACCCGCTGCGCGGGACTGACGGGGGGATTGCCGTCGGTGTCACGCTGTTTGCCTGTGTCATTTCCTGTCCAGCCTTTCCCGCAATGCTACTGTCAAAGTATAGCGGCCCCCCGCTGTTTCGTCAAGTCGTTTGTTACATCGGTCACTGTATGTTTCTGTAAATATTTGTGCAGATGTTGTTGGTTCCGAAAGTTTCCGGGCATGACACGCCATGCCCTTTCCCTGTCAGTCATACCTCATGCTTTAGACTATGTAAATAGTCTGTAATTTACAAAAATTATCTTGCAAATAATGTAAATTCTGTTGACACGCTTTGTGGCCTGTGCTATAATCGCTCATCATGCCCAGTATTCAAGACGTAGCGAAAGAAGCGGGAGTTTCTACGGCGACGGTCTCACGGACGTTCAGCACCCCGGACCTGCTCAGTCAGCAGACTCGGCAGCGCGTCACCGAGGCCGCCGACCGGCTCAACTACCGCCCGCGCCGGGCCGTTGCCGACAAAGGCTTGACTCGGACGGCGGGCAAGGCGGCCATGCCGGACGCTATCGGCTTTCTCTTTTTCGCGTCACGGATGGATACCAGCCCCATCAACGATTTCTACGCGCCCGTGCTGTCGGGAGCGCAGGCGGAGGCGGCTTCTCTTGGATTGCATTTGATCGTACATACAGTGCCGCGTTATACGCGCCCGACAGAGATGCCCAAGATGTTCCGTGATCAGGCCGTCGCGGGGATGTTGCTGGTCGGGGCGGCGCCGCCCGATGTACTCGACGCCTATGACGCGCACCTGCCGCAGTCCGTACTAGTGGACAACCGGGATGCAACCGGTCGGCACGACTGCGTGTTGTCGGATGGCTTCGACGGCGTCTTGGAAGCCACGCGCTATCTGCTCGGACTGGGCCACCGGCGGATCGGGTTCGTGATGAACGAACCCAGGGCGGTTTCCTTTCAGGATCGGCGGCGCGGCTGGCTCTGTGCGTTGTGGGAGGCAGGCATCATGCCTGATCCGTCCTGGATTGTCTCCGTACAGACAGACGAAGAAATAGACGCGCGGCTGGAACAGGCGCTCGGCGTCGCGGACCGCCCGACGGCTTATATCGCCGCCAATGATATGAACGCTTTCGCCCTGCTCACGGCTTGCCGCCGGGCAGGAGTGACTGTCCCCGCCGATGTCAGTGTGATCGGTTTTGACGACATCCCTTACGCCGTTCATGCTTTCCCGCCTCTGACGACGCTGGCCGTTCACAAAGAACGACTAGGACGGCTGGCCGTGCGCCGCCTGTTCACGCGCATTCAGGAAAGCCAGACCGCGCCGAACCGGCGCGAGCCGGGCATCCACTTGACAGTCCCGGTCACGCTGACTCTCCGGGAAACCTGCAGCCCGCCCCGGACATGACTGCCGGCTGCTGAATATCTCGTGCGATCTCTTAGAAAATACAAGTGCCGGAAAGGACCTTCCCATGAAAAAGGGTTTTACACTCATTGAATTGCTTGTTGTTATCGCAATAATTGCGATACTGGCAGCCATTCTCTTCCCCGTCTTCGCTCAGGTCCGCGAGAAGGCCCGCGCCATTTCGTGCCTCAGCAACCTCAAGCAGATCGGGCTTGCCGTCGTGCAGTACAACCAGGACAACGACGAGAAAATGCCCAGCGGTTCCAGCGCCTACGGCACGTGTTCCGGCTGGGCATGGCAGGTCTACCCTTATGTTAAGAGCACTGCCGCTTTCCGCTGCCCGGATGACTCAGGCGTTCAATCCACATCCGCGTCGTATGGACTCAACGCCAATTTCGGGATCGCCAGTGCGACCGCCCCGGCCGGCTCCCCGGACGGGCTGACCATCGCGCAATTTGCGGCCCCCGCCAAGACGGTCATGCTGTTTGAGGTCGCGAACAGCAAATATTATGACATCACCAATGGCACCGGCGCTACCGGCGCAAACGGCGTCAGCGCCGACAATATGTACAACGGCGGCTCTCCGAGCGGCAACGGCTACGGCGGCGATTACGACCCGAATGGCGGCAACGGTGAAAAAGCTTCCGGGGCCACTGCTGCCGACGGGTACTTGAAGTACGCGACAGGCTTTCTTCGCTACAGCGCCGCCAACGGTATGTTCACGGGGCAGAATGGCCGCCACCAGATGGGCGCAAACTACCTGATGGCCGATACGCACGCCAAGTTCCTCAAGCCGAACAGCGTCACTGCGGGCATCAGCCCCGTCAACTCAGGGAGCTGGTGCGGTGGCCCTTATTCCGGCGGTGCCAACGCGGCGACGACGGCTTGTGCGGACCCGACCGTTGCGGCCACGTTCAGCGTCAACTAGTCAGGAGCAAGCGACATGAGACTCTGGAAATCGTCGGCAATCGTGCTGATCGCCCTGTCCATCCCGGCCATGACCGGATGCAGTCGTCCCGTGGACAGCAGCGCGTCCGCGCCGGGCCAGCCTACGCAACAGGAACTCGCGCAGCAGGCAGCTGCGAGGCAGGTGGCGTCGGCCACGCAAGCCGCCGCCAAGCAAAGGGTCACCGCGCAGCAGGGGCAGCCAAAGTAGGCCGGAGCGCGGGTATGATTCGCGTCATCCTGCGCCCAATTGGGTAATATTCCTCATGCCACGCGGGCGCTCTTTGAGTGTCGGACTGAAGGAAATATGATGACTCAGACCGATACGAAATCGCCGCCTCTGGATGCCGCCGGCTGCCGCGCCCTGGCCGCTGAGATCGAATCTGCGTTGCAGCGGCACATCCTGGATGCCTGGTTCCCGCGCTCCGTGGATGCGCGCGGCGGATTCTTCGAGGACTTCCGGGAAGACTGGTCGCCGGGGCCGGACGGCGTCCGGTCGCTCGTGCATCAGGCCCGCCTGACCTGGGTCGCGGCGCGGGCCGCCCGGCGGGACCCGCCGGGGCCGTACCGAGCGACTGCATGGCACGGGCTGGACTTTTTGGAGCATCGGCTGTGGGACGCAGACTTCGGCGGCTTTTTCTGGAACGTCGCCCAGGACGGCGGCGCGGGCCGGGGGGGCGAAAAGTGCAGTTACGGCATCGCCTTCGGCATCTACGCCGCTGCCGCCGTGTTTGAGGCGTCCCACGACCCGCGCGCCCTGCACCTGGCCCGGCGAGCGTTCGGGTGGCTGGAGACGCACGGACATGACGGGCTGTACGGCGGCTACCACGAAGCGGCGGGCAGCCGCTACGGCGACAAGGCGATGCACACCCACCTGCACCTGCTGGAAGCCTTCTGCGCGCTTTACGCCGTCTGGCCGGACGCTGGAGTGCGGACACGCATTCAGGAACTGCTTTTCCTGGTCCGGGACCGCATGACGGCGAACCCGCCCGGCACGGTGTACGAAGTCTTCACGCCCGACTGGCGGCCCGTCTCGGACGCTGAAAAGTACGGCCATGTCATGGAGGCCGCCTTTCTGTTGACGGAGGCCGCCGCCGTGGGGCCGGCAGACGGCGGGCCGACCTGGGCGGTCGCCCGCGCCCTCGTGGACCACGCGCTGGAACGCGGCTGGGACGAGACCTGGGGCGGGTTCTACGACACGGGGGGAGCGTCCGGCGCGGGCCTCCGCACGCGCAAAGTCTGGTGGGTGCAGGCCGAGGCGCTAAATGCGCTGCTGCGGATGCACCGGCGATTCGGGCGCGAAACGCCGCGCTACGGCGATGTCTTCCGGCGGCAGTGGGATTTCATCCGGCGTCGGCAGACCGACCACACGTATGGGGGCTGGCACGCCGCCGTGAGCCGTGAGGGCGAGCCGCCGCCGGGCCGCGCCAAGAGCGATGCCTGGACCGACCCGTACCATCAGGCGCGTGCTTTGTTCACCGTCGCGGAGACTCTGCGCGCGCCGGCCGACGGAAAGGAGAGTCGTGATGATGCCCACAGGTGAATGGGGGCGCCGTGTCTGTGCGGCGGCCTTCGGCGCGGCGCTGCTCTGTGCGGCCTTGCCCGGCCTGGCGCAGACGGCGACTCGCGCCGCCGGCGTCGTGCCGCGTTTCGGCAAGTTCGAGGCGGCGTTCACGCTCCCCG
>CAZZVX010000182.1:0-9497 GCA_964657535.1 Armatimonadota bacterium
CCCCCTGGTCGTCCCGGAAGTCAACGCCGACGCCTTGCAGCATCACAAAGGCTTGATCGCCAACCCGAACTGTTCCACGGCCCAGTTGGTCCTGGCCTTGAAGCCCCTGCACGACGCCGTGCGGGTCACGCGGCTGTTGGTCTCGACCTATCAGGCCGTGTCGGGCGCGGGCAGCGGCGCGGTGCGCGAACTCAAGGCGCAGAACATGGCCGGGGCCGAAGGCCGCGCCGTCACCGCACCCGGCCCGGCCTTCCCCGTCCAGATCGCCGGCAACGTCATCCCGCAGATCGGCGGCTTCGACGACGACGGCTACACGTCCGAAGAGATGAAACTCGTCCACGAGACGCGCAAAATCTTGGGCGAGCCGACGCTGGCCGTCACGCCCATGATGACGGCCCGCGTGCCGGTCGTCACCGGCCACTCCGAGGCCGTTTACATTGAGACGGAGAAGCCGCTGACGCCCGCCGACGCGCGGGCGCTCTGGGCCGACTTCCCCGGCATCCGCGTCTTGGACGATCTGGAAGCCGCCGACGGCTACCACCGCTACCCGACGCCGCTGTTCGCCGCCGGGAAAGACACGACTTTCGTGGGCCGCGTCCGGCAGGACCTGGGCAACCCGCGCGGGTTGAACTTCTGGGTCGTCAGCGACAACCTGCGCAAAGGCGCGGCCACCAATGCCGTGCAGATCGCGGAAACTCTCGTGCAAAGGGGCTGGGTAAACAATGGCAACTGAAGCGCCTTTCGGCCGCGTCATCACCGCGATGGTGACGCCCTTTGATGCGCAGGGCGGCGTGGACTACGACGAGGCGGCGCGATTGGCGCAGCATCTGGCCGCGCACGGCAACGACGGCCTCGTGGTCGCCGGTTCCACCGGGGAAAGCGTGACGCTCTCCACCGAGGAAAAACTCGGCCTGTTCCGCGCCGTCCAAAAAGCCGTCGGCGGCAAAACAAAAGTTCTGGCCGGAGTCGGCTCGCCCTCAACGGCGGACACCGTCGCGCTTGTCCAAGCCGCCTCTGAAACGGGCGTGGACGGCCTGCTTGTCGTGACGCCCGCCTACAACAAGCCCTCCCAGGAAGGCCTGTACCGGCACTTCAAGGCCGCCGCCGAGGCCACGTCGCTGCCGATCATGCTTTACAACGTGCCGGGCCGCACCAGCGTCAACATGGACGCCGAGACCCTCCTGCGCCTGGCCGCGCTGCCCAACGTCGTCGCCCTGAAAGAAGCCGGGAAAGTGGAGCAGGCCGCCGAAGTCATCCGGGGCGCCCCCGGCGGCTTCGCCGTCTACAGCGGCGCGGACGAGAACAACCTGCCGATCCTGGCGCTCGGCGGCGTCGGCGTCGTCAGCGTCGTCGGCCACGTCGTCGGCGAAGACCTGCAGAAGATGCACGCGGCGTTCTTCGGCGGCGACCTGCCGACGGCGGCCCGCCTGCACCTGAAGACGCTGCCGATGACGCGGGCGATGTTCTGCGCGCCCAACCCCGTCCCGACCAAAACGGCGCTGTCCATGCTTGATGTCCTGCCCGACAGCCGCGTCCGCCTGCCGCTCGTGGAAGCCACCGAGCGCGAACGCGCCCTGATTCACGCCGCCTTGAAAGACTACGGTCTCCTGCGGGATTGACCCACAACGACTTATGACAAACACAAACACACCCAAAAAATCACCGTCCACCGACGTTCTCCAGATCATCCCGCTCGGCGGGATCGGGGAGATCGGCAAGAACATGACCGCCGTCCGCTGCGGCGACCAGATCATCGTCATTGACTGCGGCCTGGCCTTTCCCAGCCAGGAACAGCTCGGCGTGGACCTCGTCATTCCCGACATCTCTTACCTGCTCGAAAACAGGGAGATGGTCCAGGGCATTATCTTGACCCACGGCCACGAGGACCACATCGGCTCGCTCGCCTTCGTGCTGCGCGAACTCAACGTCCCCGTCTACGGCACGCGGCTGACCATCGGCTTCACGCGGGGCAAACTCAGCGAGTACGGCGTGTTGGATCGCGCCAAGCTGCACACGTTCACCGCCAACGACAGATTCAAGCTGGGCCGCTTCGAGATCGAGCCGTTCCGCGTCTCGCACTCCATCCCCGACGCCGTCGGCTTCGCCGTCCACACGCCCGCCGGGACACTGGTCCACACCGGCGACTTCAAGTTCGACCAGACGCCCATTGACGGCCAGTTGTTCGACTTCGCCAAAGTCTCACGCATCGGCAAGGAAGGCGTGCTGGTCCTGCTGTCCGACTCCACCAACGTCGAGCGGCCCGGCTTCGTGCCGTCCGAGCGCATCGTCGGCGAGACCTTCGAGCGCATCTTCCGCGAGGCCCATAAGCGAGTCATCATGGCCTGTTTCGCCTCCAACGTGCATCGGGTCCAGCAGGCCGTGGATTTCAGCGTCAAGTTCGGCCGCAAAGTCGCCCTGATGGGCCGCTCGATGGAGCGCAACATGGAGATGGCCCAGAGCATGGGCTATCTGAAGATTCCCGAAGGGACGCGCATCCGGGCCGACGAGATCGAAGACTACTTCCCGCAGCAGGTCACGGTCATCACGACGGGGTCGCAGGGCGAGCCGATGGCGGCCCTGTCCCGCATGGCCGTGGACGACCACCGCAAGATCAAGATCGTCCCCGGCGACACGGTGATTCTGTCCGCCTCGGCGGTCCCCGGCAACGAGAGCGCCGTCAACCGCACGATCAACCATCTGTACCGGCGCGGGGCCGTCGTGCTGTACGATTCCATTGCCCCGGTCCATGTCTCCGGCCACGGCTACGCCGAAGAGTTGAAGATGATGCTCAACCTCATTGACCCGCAGTACGTCATGCCCGTCCACGGCGAGTACCGGATGCTGCACATGTACGCCAAGATCGCCGAGGAGATGGGCTGGCCCGTCGAGGACATCATCCGGGCCGAGATCGGCGACATCGTGGAAGTGGGCGTGGACGTGGCCGGCGTCGTCGGGCGCGTCGAGAAGAGCGGCGCGGTGCTGATTGACGGGACGGGCATCGGCGACGTGAGCGAGGTCGTCCTGCGCGACCGCCTGCACATCGGCCAGGACGGGTTTCTGGTGCTGGTCGTCGGCATCTCGCAGGAGACCGGCGAGATCATCTCCGGCCCCGAAGTCATCTCGCGCGGCTTCGTCTACATGGACGAGTCCGCCGAGTTGGTGGACCAGATCAAGCAGGTCATCATTGACAAGATCAAGAACCTGCCCGCCGAGGACAACGACTTCATGGTCGTCCAGCAGGACATCCGCTCCGCCGTCGGCAAGTTCTTAGAGAAAAAGACCAAGCGCCGCCCCATGATCCTGCCCATCC
Organism: Armatimonadota bacterium; assembly: GCA_964657535.1. GTDB lineage: Bacteria > Armatimonadota > Armatimonadia > Armatimonadales > Capsulimonadaceae > CAZZVX01. The sequence continues at coordinate 3,311 of CAZZVX010000182.1, forward strand.
TGCTGGACTTCTAGTTTGCTTTCGTAGGGCGGGGAAGAAAGACAGGGCGAGGTCGCCTCGCCCTGTTCTTTTATATCCGCGCCCTTCGGCTTTCGCACATAGACAGGAGACACAACATGGTCATTGGACGTGTGAACTCCGAGGGGCGGCCTATCGTTCCTCTCGTCGTCGCCGGAACAGGCGGGCAGGAGCAAAAATTGGAATGCCTGCTCGCCACCGGCTTTCCGGGAGAGTTGATGCTGTCGGCGGAACAAGTCGCGGCGCTCGGCCTGCCACAGACGGGAAACGGTGTCGTCGGCTACCCGCCGGGCAGTCCGGCCGAAGCGCCCACGCATCAGGCCGACATTCTCTGGTGCGGCGAAAAGCGGACAGTGACGGTTTACGCTTACGGATACGGGCCGGTCATCGGTATGGGGATGCTGCTTGATTATCGAGTTCGTATCCACTTCGTCGAGGGTGGCCCGATCACGGTCGAATCGCTCTGACGTGCTTGGCAGCAGGAATGAAACCATGCGGTGCATCAGGCGTTTCGGGATGTTCCTCGCGTGTTGGCTCCTGCTGACCTGTTGTTTATCGCTCGGACACGCGCAACCTTCCCCCACTGTCGCCGCCGCTGGGCTTGACGCGCCGCACGACAAGGACGCGCAGGCAAACCCGGCGGGCGTTTCCTGCCTGTTGCGTGTTGCCGGGGGGCGGTCTCAGTTCCACATCGGCGAGCGCATCCCATTGGAGATCGTCTTTTCCAGCACGTCTCCGCAACAGTATCAAATTGATACAGATGCCGGCGACCGCACCTTGATGTGGAGTTCGGACACGTTCCAAGTCTCGCCTGCCGACGGCGTCTCCGACCCGCTCGCCGCGTACCTCCGTTTCAGCCTGGCGCGGGGCTGGGCGTATGAAGGGCCGGGGCCGCGGTGGCGGGCGCTTGGCGCAAAGCCGATTGTCGTTCCGCTCGACCTGAACGAGTGGGAAGACTTCCAGAAACCGGGTCACTACCAAATTTCTCTCACCTGCCGCCGCCTTTTAGCGGACGCCAAGCATACGGACGATTTATTGTTTCAGGGCATCGCCACGACGAGCAATGAGATAGACCTAGACATTTTGCCAACGGACGCGGCCTGGGCCGACGCGCAGATGCGCGGGGCGCTCCCGGCCTACAATTCCCCCGACGAGGCGTATCAGACGCAGGACACTCACCGCGCGGCGGCACGCACCGTGCGCTTTCTGGACACGCCGGAGACTATCGCCGCGATGGTGCGGCGGTACGGGACGCTGACGCAGTTTGAATACTGGAATTCGCCGGTCTATTTCCAGACCAAATTGGGCTTGTTCGGCTCTGCTCACAAAGACTTCGTGGTGGCCGAGATGCGCCGTCAACTCGCTGCCCCGGATTTTCCGGTGACGGCGGCATTCCTGGCGGATTTGGCCGAAGTCGAACACCTGGCGGAACACCCGGACGGCGGCCTGCCCCCGACGAAGGCCGAAATGTCAACTCCCGACGCCGACGAAATCGCGGAAACGAGGCGGCTGGCGCAAGCCCTGCCGCAGAAGCACGGACGCGCCCTCGCGGTGAGTCTCGCCACCTTGCAGCAGTCCGCGCAGGCCTTATCGCTCCCTGGCAGGACCGTGACGGCGCTGCAAGCGAACGTGCGCCGGGAACTGGCGGCGACTTTCGACACGCTGCCGCCGGAGAGCCAGGCGGAACTGTTGGAAGACCCGCTCTGGCCGCTCGTGCGCGGCCCGGCGATGCTGCCCGCGCTGCGTCGCCTGTACCGGCGTTCGTCTGTGGCGGACGTGGAGAGCGGCGTCGTGCAACTGCGCGACCAGGCGCTGGGGCGGATTTACGAACTGTCGCCGCCCGAAGGCCGCCGTTTGGTGCTGGCCGAAATGCGGCTCCGGCATCCCCGTGTGGAAGTGCAGTCGCTGACGGACCTGCCCGACCGGACGCTGCCGGCGCTGGACGATATGCTGGCGGCGCACCTGGCGCAGAGCGCGCACCTGTGGGACGAAGACGCGATTGACATCCAAAGCCAACTCATCGCGCGTTACGCGGCGGCGGCGATTCTGTCCCGTGTCAAGACGTTCTACCGGGCCAAAGGCGGCTACGCAGAATGGTGGACGCCGACACAGCCCGCGCTACTGGCCTACTTCCTGCGCGTGGACCCGGCCTACGGCACGAAAATGCTGCAGCAGGGAATCTGGGCCAAGAGGCCCCCGCAGCAGGTCTCGTTCGACCTGATGCAGCAGGTGTCTCAATTCTATTATTGTCCCGCGCTGGAGAAAGTCGCCGTTCAGTCGCTTGATGATCCCGGTGACATGGTGGTGTGCGATGCCGCGACCGTCCTCGGCGCGCACGGCTCACCCGCCGCCGAAGCGCCGCTCTGGACACGCCTGCGCCGTTGGAACAGGCAGTGGCGCGGGCGAACGGGGGAACTCGCGGCCTGGCAGAAAGGCCGTTCCATTCAGAAACGCCCCGATGTGGTCCTGGCGCAAGCGCTCGCGCTTTCTCCGGCCTGGCTGGTCGAGGGGCAGGGATTGGCGGAGATCAAGCGGCTGTGCCTCTCGCCGGACACTTTTACGCAGGCCCAGATAGAGACGGTTGATTCGAGGAGGAAATTCTTCCTGTACGCGGACACCATCAGCGACGACGGGCAGGACGACCAGTGGCGCGTGGGGCAATACACGCTGTCCTCGATGAGCGCCCTGCGCCGGAAACTGGCGCAGTACCCACGCGGCACAGTCTTTCATTGGGTGCTGGACGGCGGCTCGCCGCACCCGGAGCGCAACGCGCAGGCGTTCGCGCAGATAAAGCAGTTTCTTCAACGGCTGGACATGGATCTGGTCAAGTCCTGACGTTACTTCTCGTCGGCGATGTAGTCTAATACAACTTCGCAGGGGGCGCGGCGGAAGAGTTCGCGGGTCAGGTCGCTGGGCAGGCCGCGCAGGCCGTCGGGGCGTCCGCCGAGGATGAGCAGGTCAATGTTCTCCTGGGGGATCAGCTTCAGGATGCCGTCGCGGGCGTTGCGGGTGCGGTGGACGAACGGCTCGATCTCCACGCGGTACGGGCGGGCCGCCTCGCGGGCGGCGTCCAGGGCGCTCGACGCCACGCTCTCCGAATCGGGCAGCACGGCGTCGAGGGGCAGGGCGCGCGGGACTTCCACCACGAAGGCCAGTTTGACCGTGCCGCCCGTCCCCTGCGCCAGCCGGTACGCCACCTCCAGACTGCGCATCGAGTAGGGCGCGTCCACGGCGGGGACCAGCACGTTCTTCCATTGCCGTTCGGCGCGCGTCATCTCCGGGCCGCTCTCGCTCTCTTCGGTCGTCTCCGCGCTTGTCTCCGTCTGCGCTTTCTTGCGGAACCATGCCATGGGCGTCACTCTCTCCTGGTTTGACTTTCAGGCGGGCAGCAGGTACAATCTTCGTGAGGCTTTTCACAAAGATGCATCCCAGCAAAGAACAGGTCCTGGCGGCGCTCGGCACCGTTATTGACCCGGATTTCCATAAAGACTTGGTCACGCTCGGCATGATCAAGGGCGTCGTCGTGGACGGCCCCGATGTCGCGTTCACCGTGGAACTGACCACGCCCGCCTGCCCCCTGAAGGAAGAGATCGAGCGGATGTGCCGCGAGGCCGTCGGGGCCATCCCCGGCGTCGGCGAGGTCGCCATCACCATGACGGCCAGCGTCCGCGCCAACGCCGGCAAGCCGGGCCAGCCCCAGGCCATCCCCGGCGTCAAAAATGTGGTCGCCGTCGCGTCCGGCAAGGGCGGCGTCGGCAAAAGCACCGTGTCGGCCAACATCGCCTGCGCGCTGGCCCAGATGGGCGCGAAGGTCGGCCTGATGGACGCCGACATCTACGGCCCGTCCATCCCGATCATCATGGGCGTGGAGGACGCCGCGCCGCAGGCCGACGAAAAGAAAGAACGGCTGATCCCCATTGAGCAGTACGGCGTCAAGATCATCTCGATGGGCTTTCTGCAGCCGCCCGGATCCGCCGTGATCTGGCGCGGCCCGATGATCGCCAAAGCCGTGCAGCAGTTCCTGCGCGACGTGGACTGGGGCGAGATTGATTATCTCATCGTTGACCTGCCGCCGGGGACGGGCGACGCGCAGCTCACGCTGGCCCAGTCCATTCCTTTGTCCGGCGCGGTCGTCGTGATGACGCCGCAGGACCTGGCCGCCGCCGTCGCGGTCAAGGCGGTCGCCATGTTCAAGCGCCTGGACGTTCCCATCCTCGGCATCGTCGAGAATATGTCCTATTTCCTCTGCCCGACGTGCAATTCGCGCCACGACATCTTCTCGCACGGCGGCGGCGAGCAGGCCGCCGAGGCCCTGCAGGTGCCGTTCTTCGGCGGCATCCCGCTCGCTGCCGCCATCGGCAGCGAGGCCGATGAAGGCACGCCGTCGGTCGTCATCAGCCCCAACGGCCCGTATGCGCGCATCTTCCGCGAGATTGCCGAGCGCGTCGCCCAGTCCGTCAGCGTCCGCGCCCGCGCCTTCGTGCCGCTGGCGATGGCGGGGAAGTAAGAGACCTCCCTCCTTGTTCGCTCGTTCCTCGCTCACAGGGTCCTCCCTCAAGGGAGGATTCGGAGTGTGAACATAGGGCTAAATTCCTAATCCTCCCGCAGCGGGAGGACCCCAGCGAAGCGGGGAGGTGGGCTTCCGAGAGGCGGCTTTCATTTGACCCCCGTTGAGTTCATTGTCATCGCGTTCGGCCTGCTGTTCGGCGGCGGCGCGACGGCCTGGCTGACGGCCCGGTACGGTCTGCGCCGTCCCAACTTCCGGCAGGAGCGCATCCCCGCCGTCGCCGGGCTGGCGTTCGTCCTCGCCGCCGTCTTTATCTACGCCTATGAGTGGCGCTCGGACACGTTCGACCCGCGCATTCCGGCGGCCTATTTTCTAGTCACGCTCGGCTTCGGCGCGCTCGGCCTGCTCGACGATCTGGGCGGAGACCGCAGCGTGGGCGGCTTCCGGGGCCACTTCCGCGCGCTCTTTCAGGGCCGCGTCACCACCGGGGCGGCGAAGGCCCTGGGCGGGGGCATTGTCAGCCTGGCCGCCGGCTTTCTGATCGCGTATCCTCACCTCGTGTCCATGCTGCTGGCGGCGGCGCTGATCGCCCTGTCGGCCAACCTGCTCAACCTGCTGGATTTGCGCCCCGGCCGCTGTCTGTTCGGCTTCTTCGTCGGTGCGGCCTGCGTCATCCTCACCCTGGCGGCCAATCACGCGCTGAACGTCGGCTTTCTCTTTTACATCGCCGTCGCCGCCGCGTTCATTCTGTACCCGCTGGACGCGGGCGGGCGAATCATGCTCGGCGACACCGGTTCCAATGCGTTCGGGGCCGTGCTGGGCGTCGCGGGCGCGCTGTTTTATTCCCCACTCTGGAAGGCCGTGATCGTCGCGCTGCTGATCGCATTTCACATTTGGAGCGAGCGGCACTCGCTGTCCCAGACGATCAACGCCAGCCCCGCGCTACGCGGCCTCGACCGCAAGATCGGCGTCCGCTGAGATGCGCGCCGCGCCGGCATAGGTCGTCACGTATTTGGGGGTGTGGCAGGGGGCGATGTGGACGCCGACGCCGCCGGCGGAGTGGATAAACCGCCCGTCGCCGAGCGCCAAGCCGACGTGCGTGATGGGGCCGTCCGAGCGCTTGCGAAAGAACACCAAATCGCCCGGCTCGAAATCCGCCTCGTCGAACGTCTCTTCGGCGGCGATCCGCTCGAAGCGCCGGTCCTCGAACTGCAGGCCCGCGTCGCGCAGCAACTGGACGCCGCTGAGTTTGTACGCCAGCTGGACGAACCCGGAGCAGTCTATCCCGAACGGCGTGCAGCCGCCCCAGAGATAGGGCGTCCCGATGAAACGCTTCGCGACCAGACTCGCCTGCTGCCCGACGGCTTTCAAGACACGCCGCTTCAGGTCGCTGACATCCAGGGCGCGGCGGGCCTTCTGGTCCAGTAGGTCCGGACCCGTCAGCGTCCCCTCGTGCGTGATGTTCAGGCTGAGTTTATGCACGTAGCCGATGCGCTCATCCGGCAGGCGCAGGGGGACCCAGTCGTCCACCTCGGCGCGGTGCGCGACGGCGACTTTCGTGCCGACTACCAACTTCGTCAGCATCTCGCTGTGCGCGTCCGGCTGCGGGTAGACCTCGGCGAACAGCGTCGCGATGCTGGTCTTGAAATAGTCCGTGTCGTC
>CAZZVX010000183.1:0-9469 GCA_964657535.1 Armatimonadota bacterium
CGCCGCCACAGCCGCCGGGGACGCGCTCAACCGCGTCTCGCGCCTGATCAACGCCGCGCGCGTCGAGGCGCTGGGAATGGCGGAACTCGCCGTCAGATCGCGTGCGCAGGAAACGCGCTCGGCTCCGGCGCCCGCGTTCGAAGCGGCCCAGGCCGCCGTCGGCGCCCAAGCCGCTTCCCGCGACACCATTTCCAGCCGGCCCTTCGGCCAGGTGAACGGCAAGACCGTTCAACTCTACACGCTGACCAACAGCCGCCACATGGTGGTCAAGATCACCAACTACGGCGGCATCATCACCACCATTCTCGTCCCCGACCGCCGGGGGCAGTTCGGCGATGTCGTCAACGGGTATGACAATGTCGGCGGCTATGTCAAGAACAGCCCCTATTTCGGCGCGCTGGTCGGGCGCTACGCCAACCGCATCGCCAAAGGCAAGTTCACGCTGGACGGCAAAGACTACAAACTGGCCGTCAACAACGGCGTCAATGCCCTGCACGGCGGCATCAAAGGCTTTGACAAAAAAATCTGGTCGGCCACGCCCGTTCACGCGCCGGGCGGCGTCGGGCTGGCTCTGGCCCTGTTCAGCCCCGACGGCGAGGAAGGCTATCCCGGCAACCTCCATGTCAAGGTCGTTTACACGCTCACCAACGACAACGCCCTGAAAATCGACTACACCGCCAAGACCGACAAAGACACCGTCATCAACCTGACGAACCACTCGTACTTCAACCTCAACGGCGCGGGCAGCGGCACCATCTTAGACCACGTCGCGATGATCAACGCCGACCGCTACACGCCGATTGACCCGACCTCCATCCCGTTCGGCAACCTGGCTCCCGTCAAAGGCACGCCGTTCGACTTCCGCCATCCGACCGTCATCGGCGCGCGCATCAACGCCAAAGATACGCAGCTCAAAAACGGCGCGGGCTACGACCACAACTTTGTCCTGAACAAGCCCCGCCCCGGTGCCATGACACTGGCCGCTCAAGTCTATGCGCCCAAGACGGGCCGGGTGCTGACGGTCTCCACGACGCAGCCGGGCATCCAGCTTTACACCGGCAACTTCCTGGACGGCACGACCGTCGGCAAGGGCGGCAAGCCCTACAAAAAGCGCTATGCCTTCTGCCTGGAAACCCAGCACTTCCCGGACTCGCCCAACGAGCCGACCTTCCCGACGACCAAGCTCAAGCCCGGCCAGGTTTACCATCAAACGACCATTGACAAGTTCTCCGTGCGGTGACGTAAGATAGCCCGCCACCTTGCTCCGTTCGTGCCTCACTGCGCAGTAATGACCGCAGGGCATACCGAGGAACGAGGGAACAAGGTGGCGGGCCGTTTTATCCCGTAAAAAACGCGCGGACGGAGTCGGCGGCGTAGGAGACCTGGGCGGGAGAAAGGTCCGGGTGGACGGGCAGGGACAGCACTTCGCGCGTCGCCCGCTCGCTTTCCGGCAGAGACCCTTCCCCGTAGCCGAGCGACGCGTAGGCTTCTTGGCGGTGCAGCGACAGGGGATAATAAATGGCCGACTGCACGCCGCGTCCGGCCAGGAACTTTTGCAGGGCGCCACGGCGATTGTCGGGGACGCGCAGCGTGTACTGATGATAGATGTGGTGGTTGCCGTCCGCCGTCACGGGCAGCGTCAAATGTTCGGCCAGGTCGCCCAGGGCCGCGTTATACAAGGCCGCGTTGCGGCGTCGGGCGTCGTTCCAGTCATTTAGGCGTCGGGCCTTGACTCGCAGCAGGGCGGCCTGCAACCCGTCCAACCGCGAGCAGTAGCCGATGGTCTTGTGGAAATAACTGCCGCCGGACCCGTGAAAGCGCAGCAGTTTGATCTTCTCGGCGTATTCGGCGTTGTCGGTCAAAACCATGCCGGCGTCGCCGCACGCGCCCAAGTTCTTGGTCGGGTAAAACGAAAGCGTCGTCAAATCGCACCAGCCGCCGAGCGGCTTATTTTTGTGACTGGCACCAATCGCCTGCGCACCGTCCCCAATCACGGCCAGGCCGTGCTGTTGGGCCAGCGGCGTGAGGCGTGTCATGTCGGCCAGTTGCCCGAACAGATGCACCGGCAGCAGGGCCTTTGTCTTAGGGGTGATCTTTGACGCCGCCTTGTCCGGGTCTAAATTGAACGTATCCGGGGCGATGTCGGCAAAGACAGGCGTGGCCCCAGTCAGGCTGATCGTTTCGGCGGTCGCAAAAAACGTGAACGGCGACGTGATGACTTCGTCGTCCGGCCCGACGCCCGCTGCCAGAAGCGCCAGCAGCAGCGCGTCCGTGCCGGAGTTGACGCCTAGGCCGAACTTCGCCCCGCACATCGCCGCGATCTCGGCTTCCAGCGCCGCCGTGTTCTTGCCCAGCCCGCCGAAGTCGCACGCGGCCATCGTCTGCGCGAAGGCCTCTTCCAGCTCTGTCTTCAAGGCCCGATGCTGCGCCTGCAAATCGGCCATCGGTACGTTCATGCCGTCGTCCTTCATAATAAGTCGGCGCGCCCGCGCGCCTGCAACTCTTCCACGATCTTTTTCACGTCTTCCGAGCGGGATTTCGGGCAGATCAAGGTCGCGTCGGGCGTGTCAATGATGATCATGTCTTCCAGTCCGATGGTCGCAATCAGCCGATGGGGACTGTAGATGAACGCGCCCGTTGTGTCCACGCCGATATGCTCGCCGACCACGATATTTTCATCGTCGGTCTGCGCGGCCAGCACCTCGGCTAAGCGCCCCCACGACCCGACATCGTTCCAGCCGATGTCGGCGGGGATGACGGCCACTCTGCCCGCTTTCTCGGCGATGCCGTAGTCCACGGAGATCTTCGGCAGGGTGGGGAAGACTTCGGCCATTGTTTGCGCGCCGCTGTCCGTCCTCAATGCGCCGACAATGGCCGCAAACCCGGCTTCCATCTGGGGCAGGTGGGTCTTGTACAGATCGCGCAGCGTCTTCACGGTCGCGATAAACATCCCGGCGTTCCAAAAATAGCCGCCGTCGCGCAGGTACTGCTCGGCTGTTTCGCGCTTGGGCTTTTCCTTGAACTGCCGGACTTCGTAGACCGTCAGGCCGTCCGCTTCGGCGACGACAGGGCCGCTCTGAATGTAGCCGAACCCGATGTCCGGGCCGGTGGGGGGAATGCCCAACGTGACCAGCCAGCCGTCACGGGCTGTCTGCGCGGCCAGCGTCAGTATCTGCCGGAAATGGGCGTCACGGGGAATGACATGGTCGGCGGGCAGGACGACCATCACGGCATCCTCGCCGAGGCGTTGTTCCAGCAGCGCCGCCATCAGGCCAATCGCCGGGGCCGAGTCGCGGCCCTGCGGCTCCCCGACGATGTTTTCCGGCGGCACGTCCGGCAACTGCTCACGGACGGGGCCGACGTGCCGGGCGTTGGTGATAATGAACAGCCGCTCGGCGGGAACGAGTTCTTCCACCCGGTCTGCGGTCTCTTGCAGCATCGTGCGGCGGCTGACGACATCCAAAAATTGTTTGGGGCTGGCCTGCCGGCTGCGCGGCCACAGGCGCGTCCCGCCGCCCCCGGCGGGGATGACGACGGCGATGGTTTCTGACGACAATCTGACGTTCTCCATGTGGGAGATTGTACCAAAATGCACAAACTCTGTCAACGTTAGGACGCGCGGACCGTCGCTCCGAAGGCCCGCTCGCTGCTTGATTTGACAACGCAAAACGCCGTTTGTTTCCGGGGATTTGGAACAAAGGAAGCCCACCAACCCACTGGCCTACAACCCCAGTTCCCGCCGGACTTCTCCGAACATTTGGATGGCGAAGGCCAGGTCTTCCTCCGAATGAGCGGCGGAAACCTGGGTGCGGATGCGCGCCTTGCCCTGCGGAACGACCGGGTAGGAAAAGCCGATCACATAGACGCCTTTGGCGAGCATGGCGTCGGCCACGCAGGAGGCGAGCGCGGCGTCGCCGAGCATGATGGGGACGATAGGGTGCGTTCCCGGTAGAATATTGTAGCCGAGCGACGCCAGGCCGTCCCGGAAAAAGCGCGTGTTGGACTCCAATTTATCGCGCAGGGCCGTTGACTCGGACAGCATTTCCAGCACTTGCAGGGAGGCGGCGGCAATCGGCGGGGCGAGCGAGTTGGAAAACAGGTACGGGCGCGAGCGCTGCCGCAGCAGCGCGATGATCTCGCGCCGCCCGCTGGTGTAGCCGCCGCTCGCGCCGCCGAGCGCCTTGCCGAGTGTCCCCGTGAGGATGTCCACGCGGGCCATGACGCCGTGATATTCCGGCGTGCCGCGCCCGGTCGGGCCGAGAAAGCCGACGGCATGGGAGTCGTCCACCATGACCAGGGCATCGTAGCGGTCGGCCAGATCGCAGATCGCAGGCAGGTCAGCGATGAAGCCGTCCATGGAAAAGACCCCGTCGGTGGCGATCAAGCGTGTCCGCGCCCCTTGCGCGGCCTGCAGTTGGGCCTCCAAGTCGGCCATGTCGCTGTTGGCGTAGCGAAACCGCTGGGCCTTGCACAAGCGAATCCCGTCAATGATGCTGGCATGGTTCAGGGCGTCCGAGATGACCGCGTCTTCGGGGCCTAAAAGGGTCTCGAAGAGACCGCCGTTGGCGTCAAAGCAGCTGCCGTAAAGGATCGTGTCTTCCGTACCGAGGAACGCGCTGAGGCTGGCTTCCAGTCCTTTGTGGACACCCTGCGTGCCGCAGATAAAGCGCACCGAAGCCAGCCCGTAGCCCCAGCGTTCCAGCGCCTTATGCGCGGCGGCGAGTACGTCCGGATGTTCCGCCAGACCCAGATAGTTGTTGGCGCACAGGTTCAGCACGGGGCCGCCGTCCTGACCGACGCGGATATGCGCGTCCTGCGGCGTCTGAATGACGCGCTCATTCTTATACGTTCCCGCAGCCCTGATGGCGCTAAGTTCTTGTTCCAATCGCTCTTTAATCGTGCCGTACATAATCAAAGGTCCTTCCAGTCCAGGATGACTTTCCCGGACTGGCCGGAACCCATCACCGCGAAGCCTTCGGCGAAGTCTTTGGCGGGGAAGCGATGCGTGATCACGGGCGAGATGTCCAGGCCGCTCTGCAGCATCACGGACATCATGTACCACGTTTCGTACATCTCGCGCCCGTAGATGCCCTTTACGGTCAGCATATTGAAGACGATTTTTGTCCAGTCCACGTCCATCTGGCCGCCGGGGATGCCGAGCATGGCGATCTTGCCGCCGTGCGCCATCGCGTCAATCATGTCGTGGAATGCCGCCGCATTGCCGGACATCTCCAGGCCCACGTCAAAGCCTTCCTGCATATCGAGCAGATGCTGAACCTCGCCCAAGTTGCCGTCTTTGATGTTCACGGCCAGGGTTGCGCCCATCTTTCGGGCCAGGTCCAGTCGGTACTCGTTGACATCCGTGACGACTACGAATCGCGCCCCGGCATGACGGGCGACGGCGGCGGCCATACAGCCGATGGGGCCGGCCCCGGTAATCAATACATCCTCGCCCAGCACGGGGAACGAAAGCGCCGTGTGGACGGCATTGCCGAAGGGATCAAAAATAGAGGCCACGTCCAGATCAATGCCGGGCCGGTGGTGCCAGACATTTGACATGGGCAGGGAAATAAACTCGGCGAACGCGCCGGGCCGGTTGACGCCGACGCCCTGCGTGTGCGCGCACAGGTGGCGGCGCCCTGCGAGGCAGTTGCGGCAGCGCCCGCAGACGACATGGCCCTCACCGCTGACGATCTCGCCGGGAAAAAAGTCATTGACATTCGCCCCGACTTCCACGATGCGACCGACAAACTCATGGCCGACGGTCATCGGCACGGGGATGATCTTTTGCGCCCAGGCGTCCCAGTGGAAAATATGCAGGTCCGTCCCGCAGATGCCCGTGCGGTCTACCCGAATCAGCACGTCGTTGACGCCGACTGTCGGCACGGGAACGTCTTCCAGCCACAGTCCCGGCTCGGCTTTGCTTTTGACCAACGCTTTCATGTCAATACAACACCGAACGGCCCGAATTTGTTCGCGCTCACCCGTCTGGAAGTTGAAACTCCACACGCGGCAGCAGGGAAGCGTCAAAGTCCGTCACGTTGTCCGGGCCAATCGCGCGCAGGTGCGCCCCCAACGCATCCGCCCCGGCGATCAACCCCGCCCAGCCGACGCCATACGACTCCGACGTTTCCAGTCCCGCCCGCTCCAACCGCCGCGCCCCTTCGCCGAGTTTGCGTGTCGCCCCGATCCAGTTCGCCCGCGTCGTCAAGTGGTAACAGCCGACGGCAATTTGCAGCACGCCCTGATACGCCTCGCGGAGGCTTCCCCGTTCGGCGAGCCACAGCGCTTCCAGCGTTTCATGGCACTGGTAATATTCCCCCGCGTTCAGTTGTTCCAGCCCGGCATAGAATGCCGGCGGCAGGGCCGGGGGCCAGTCTGCATCCATAACGGTCACAAACAGCGAAAGAGGCGGACGAGCCGCCTCTTTCGTGGACAAATCAGCCTACCACTGGTGATGGTGCTGTTCCGCTTCCTCATAGTCCCGGACGAACTCGGCGCTCATCGGGGCCATGGAGCAGAGATACACCCGGTCCCAACTGTCGAATCGAACCTTGAAATAACGGACGATCCGGCGCCAGCGCGCCTGAAACGTCGGAACACCTTCCTGGTTGTACTGCATGGTCGTGCCTGTTCTTTCTGCGAGTCGCGTTATTTGGCGTCCTCACCCTCCGTGGCGTGGATCAGGGCGCGTATCTGGCGCAGGAGCAGCGCCCGGCGATCCTTCGGGACGCGGGCCAGGTCCTGCGCAATCTGCTGGGCGAACCGCTCTTCCTGCGGCGTCTCGTCGGTGCCTCGTCCGCCGAGCGACAGGGCAAAATCGTGCTTGCCGGCATAGCGCAGCCAGTCCGACGGGGACTCGCCGACGGCGCCGGCGAACTTGATCAAGGTCTTTTCCGCGGGGGTCTTGCCCTTGACCATGTCGGCGATCTGGTTGTAGCCGATGCCGAGTTTCTCGCCCGCCGCCCGCGCCGAAAGCGGCTTGCCGTCGCCCATCTCCATCAGTACGCGCTGCGTCTGCCGCTGCAATTCTTCGCTCTTCGCCATATGCACTGACATTATACCACAACACCACTGATGTTGTCAACAACAAAATAAGAAAGACTGTAGTATAAGGCGAGGGAAAACCGGCCCTCGAAAATCTTCCCGTGCCACTTCACAATCCCGATATCACCGGGTATAATCCCATCGTCGGTTACGGCGGGTGTAGCTCAGTCGGTTAGAGCGTCAGATTGTGGCTCTGAAGGTCGTGGGTTCGAGACCCATCATTCGCCCTGTTCTTCCCTTTTCCGGCAATAAATCAGCTCGGTTGCTAACAACAGCAGCCGGGTTGATTTTTTTGATTGCTTATGATATACTATTATCAATTGAATAATAGTATATCAATGCTCGGAAAGGGGTATTTGATGGTCTCAGCTTCCGCCAAAAAGGCGCCCGCGCGCCGCTCGTTCGCCCGTGCCGTCCGCGAGTGCACGGTTCCCAAACTGCATGAGGAGTACCTGGCCGCCCGCCGCGCCGAGGGGCTGCGCGAAAGCACCCTGCGGATGTACCGGGGCGACCTGCGCCCTTGGGCGCGCTGGTGCGAGTCTCGCGGCGTCGCCGTCGTCGGGCAGGTCACGACGCACCTCGCCGAGGAGTACCTGCGCTCCCTGATCGACCGCCGGCTCTCCGAACGGACCGTCCGCAACCGCGCGGTCGTCGTCAAGGGCGCCCTCAAGTTCGCCTTCAAGCAGGGCTACCTGCCCAGCGAGCGCCTGTACGGCTGGAAGATCCCCAAAATGGCGCGGGCGAGCGTCTATATGCCGGACCTGTCCGAAGTCGGCGTGATCCTCGCCGCCATCCCGCAGCACTGGTCGGTCGCCGAGAACCCGCACTCGCGCTTCCGCAACGCCGCCGCCCGCACCTTCTTCGCCCGCCGCGACCAGGCGATCGTCGGGGTGCAGGTCAGCACGGGGCTGCGCATCTCGGAGACGTTCGGGCTCCGCCTCTGCGACTACAGCGCGGAGCGGGGCTGCCTGACCGTCGCCCAGTCCAAGTCCGGCCGGCCGCGCGCCGTCCCCGTCGGCGAGTCGCTGACGAAACTGCTCGCGGACTGGCTGCGCGTGCGGCCGAAGGCCAGCCCCAGCGACTTCCTCTTCGTCACCGAGTACGGCGACCAGCTCCACCGGGACTCCTGGGGCCACCAGTTCCAGCGCTACCTCACGTTCGCCCGCGCCCAAGGCCATGCCCTGCCGCGCATCACCCTGCACTCGCTTCGGCATCTGGCCGGGACGGCGATGGCCGAACACGACCTGTACCACGCCTCCTTAATGCTGGGACACTCGTCGATCAAGATCACCGCCGACAACTACCTGCACGCGCGGGCCGAGAGCATCCGCGCCACCCACGCGGCGGCCGACCCGCTGGCGCACATCCTGACGCGGGGGCGCAAGGTGCCGAACAGGCGGAACAAACTCGTTTAAGAAAGAAAACCGGCACAGGCGAGATTCCGGCCTTTGACTTCCGACATTTTCTACCACTCCGCGTGCCGCTGGACTGGGCCGGCGGCACGCGGAGACTCGAGCAGCGCCTGCGCGAGAACCTCCTGTTCCACCTCGCGGGCGACCCGGTCCAGGACGAGCGACGGCCGGTCAGGGCCGTCGCGGAAGATCGCCGGAAGGCCCGCGACGCGGAACTCCGCCGTCCGCACGATGGCGATTTCGATCGCCGCGTGTCCTGCCAGCGCAGGTCTTCCGCCCACCGGCACTCGGCGACGACTGCCCCCGCACGGCGGCAGGCGCGGATTTCGACGCTGGCGTGGTCCAAGTGAAGGCACTGCTGGACCTCCCAGCCCTGGTGGGCCGCCAGCAGGCGGAGGCACAGCCCCGAGAGCGCCGCCGTCAGCGCCTGCAGGCGCTCTGCGCGGTACTGCGCCTGGTCCTGATACAATGCCTCCGCGTATCTGCAGTCTTGCTCGTCCGGCCAGGCGGCCGCAGACGGCATCTCAGCCGCCGAATGGCTGTTCTCACACATCGCTTGCCCCTTCCTCCGGTTTCAAATTAACAGACTCGCTAACCCTTCCTTTGACCGGTCTGCCCGCCTGCCGTCCCCGGAGCGACGAAGTCCGGGCAGTACGGCTGCCACCGCAACGCCTTGACTCTCCTCAGTCCTCACACTCACTCGCTCTGAGAAGCCTGCAGTTCTTGGAGCTTTCGGCGCATGATGTCCCGCCGGGCTAGGATCTGTGCGAGACTCGCTTCCGATGAGCGGATGCCGAGTTCGCGCCGGTAGAACGTGTGGACACGCCCGACCGGGATGTCCAGTGTGCGGGCGAGTTCCCCGGCCATCTGCACGCATTCCTGGCGGAGCCTTTGTACGCGCTCATCGTAGGTTTCGCTCCCATTCTGAGTTCCTACAGCATCATGATTTGCCGCCGCGCTGTCCTGCGGGCCATCGGTGACGGCTTCATGCTGAAGAAACACATCATGCT
>CAZZVX010000184.1:0-9453 GCA_964657535.1 Armatimonadota bacterium
AGGGTCCTCCCAAACTGGGAGGATTCGGAGTGTCACACGATGTTCACCTTCCTAATCCTCCCGCTTCGGGCGAAGCCTTTCGCCGCAGGCGAACGAGGACCCTGTGACCGAGGAACGAGGGAACAAGGTGGTGGGTCTCTTGGGCTTTATGCTTCTCGCAAAGCGGCCTCTAAGATGTCCAGCACTTCGGAAACCACGTCATCGGGCGTGTTAAGCGGGGGAATGAGACGGATTGCGGCGCAGTCGGCGGGGCCGCCGTTTTTCGCGCCGCAGGTCAAGAGCAGCAGGCCGTCGCGCCGGGCGGCGAGTTTGACCGCCTCGCAGCGGGCGTAGTCGGGCTTGCCGTCCGAGTCACGCAGTTCAATCGCCAGCATCAGTCCGTGGCCGCGCACGTCCACGATGCCGTGCTGCCCGATCAGCGGCGACAGGCGCGCTTTGATGCGCTTGCCCAGGCCGTCGGCGTGTGCCACGAGGCCGTCGCGGGCAATCGACCGCAGGGCGGCCAGGCCCGCCGCGCAGGCTAAGGGATTGCCGCCGAACGTCGTGCCGTGTTCCCCCGGCTGCCACTGTTCCATGAGTTCTGCGCGGGCGGCGACTCCCGCCAGCGGCAGGCCGCCGCCGACCGCCTTGCCGAACACGACGATGTCCGGCTCAATCCCCAGATGCTCAAAGCCGAACCAGCGCCCCGTTCGTCCCCAGCCGGATTGTATCTCGTCGGCGACCAGCAAAATGCCGTGCTTGCGCGTCAGGTATCGAATCTTCTGCGCGGCCAGGGGCGACATGGGCCAGTAGCCGCCTTCGCCCTGTTCGGCTTCCAGAAACACGGCGGCGATCTCGCTCCCCTGCGTTTCCAACAGCGCTTCCAAGCCGTTGGCGCAGCAGGCCGACGCTTCGCGCCGCAATTCACACCCGCCGCAGCGGGGCGCGGGCGCATGAATGATATTGGCCCGCAGCGGGGCCAGAAAGGCCTCGTAGGCGTCCCAGTGCAGCGTCTTGGAGCGCGACAGGGCCGTGGCAAAGAGCGTCCGCCCATGAAACGCGCCGTCAAACGCGACCAGTTTGGCCCGCCCCGTCGCTTTCAATGCCAGCTTAGCGGCGGCGTCAATGCTTTCGCTGCCGCTGTTGAGATAGAGAAACTGCCAGGGTTCGCCCGGCAGCGTCTTGTCAAAAACGCCGCGCATGAACTCGGCCAACTCCAACTGCGGCGCGTGGCGCATCACGTCCGACGTGTGCAGCACTTCCTGCGCCTGGGCAATCACCGCCTGCACCACGTCCGGGTGGTTGTGGCCGCAGGCGTGGACGGCGATCCCGCCCGTGAAGTCCACAAAATGCCCGCCGCCGAGCGTTTCTACTTCGGTTCCCAGAGCGCGCGCCGCCACCTCGCGCGTCTCGTACCCCAGCACCTCGGCCAGCAGTCGCTCTTCGTTCAATTGCAGAACGTGCCGCCGCGCGGCGCCTTCCAGCAGTTCCGCCGCCGTGTCCGTTGTCTGTTCTTCCACGATTGGTTCTTGCGTCAGCATGATTGGTTTCCTTTCCACGAATGCCTGCCCATCTCCTTATTTCCCAGGGCTGAACCCCTGGGCTATCGCGGAGAAGACTGCCCGCCTTCGCGGGCGAAGATTGGCACAGGCCGACTCCTTCCGACGCCTCCCGCTCGTAGTCACACTCCGAAGCCTCCCATTTTGGGAGGACCCTGCGAAGCGAAGAATGAGCGAAGCAAGGGGGTGGGCTTACTGCGTGTCAATCTGCGCGCGCACCAGGTCTTCCGACGCGCTGTAATTGACGTAGACCGACTTCCATTCCGTGCAGTAGTCCATCGCCGTCCAGCCCGCCTCGCGGTGGCCGTTGCCGGTGTCCTTGACGCCGCCGAATGGCAATTGTATCTCCGCGCCGCTGGTCGGCAGGTTGATATACACCAGCCCCGCGTCCAGTTCGTTGATGGCCCGAAAAGCGCGGGTCACGTCCCGCGTGTAGAGCGACAGGGACAGGCCGTAGCGCGCGCTGTTGGCCGCCCGGAGCGCGTCGTCCAGCGTGTCCACCTCCACGATGCCCGTCACCGGACCGAAGATTTCCTCCTGGGCCACGCGCATCTCCCATGTCATCTCGTCCAGCACCGTCGGGGCGTAAAAGTGGCCTCGCCCAAAAGCGCCGTCGGTGAGTTTGTGGCCGCCGGTCAGGACTTTGGCCCCTTCGCGCCTGCCGATGCCCACATAATTATCAATGCGGTCCAATTGGCTGCGGTTGACGACCGGGCCGATCTGTGTCGCCGGATCGGTCCCCGCGCCCATCTTTAATTCCCGCGTCTGGTCTACAAGCGCGTCCCGGAATTTGGCTTTCACCCCGCGCTGCACGATGAGCCGAGAGGCCGCCGTACACCGCTGGCCCGCCGTGCCGAACGCGCTCCACAGCGCGCCTTTTACGGCCAGATCAATGCTCGCGTCGTCCAGCACGACGATGGCGTTCTTGCCGCCCAGTTCGCACGACACGCGCTTCATCAACTGCCCGCACCGCCCGGCGATTTCGCGCCCCGTTTCCGTAGACCCGGTGAACGAGATGACGCCGACGCCGGGATGCTCCACCAGCGCCGCGCCCGCCTCCTCGCCGTAGCCCGTGACCAGGTTGACCACGCCCGGCGGCAGGCCCGCTTCGGTCAGCAGTTCTACGAATGTCGCGGCCAGGCCCGGCGTGTCTTCGGCGGGCTTGAAGACGACCGTGTCGCCCGCCAGCAGCGCAGGGAACATCTTCCACGAGGGGATGGCAATGGGAAAGTTCCAGGGCGTAATCAGCCCCGCCACCCCGATGGGGACTCGCTGCGCCAGGCAGAACACGTCCCGCCGCTCCGACGGCACGCTTTGTCCGTTCGGCATCCGCCCGAACGCGGCCATGTAATGGGCCATGTCAATGGCCTCCTGCACGTCGCCGCGCGCCTCGGTCAGCACCTTGCCCATCTCACGCACCATCTGCCGGGCCAGGTCGTCCTTGCGCTCCTCCATCAGCCGCCCCATGCGCGTCAACACGGCCCCGCGCGCCGGGGCGGGCGTCCGCCGCCAATGCGGGTACGCCGCCTGTGCCGCCGCCACCGCCGCATCCACGTCCTCTTTGCGCGACCGCGCGAACGTCCCGACAATGTCCTCCGTGTCGGCAGGGTTGCGCGATTCAAACGTTTCCTCAGCCCGCGCCGCCCGCCACTCGCCGTTGATAAAGTTGGTCTTGCCGTCAAATTGCATAGCAGTCTCCTGAGTAGCGCCCGGCGACTGAAGTCGCGGCTAAAAGGTCACAAAGTATGCAGGGCATTGCTGCGTATCGGCCTTCGCCGACTCAAGTCTTAGTCCTTACCCTCGGACTTCGTGCTTTTGTTGCCGCGACTTTAGTCGCCGGGCTTTCCCATCTTTCTATGCCACCCCCGCCGTCCGGCGGGCGTCGGTCTCGCGGATGATGGCGCTCACGCCCGTCTTGTTGAAGCCCTTGAAGCCGTCCCAGCGCTGCAGGATTTCCAGGTGACTGCCCGCCGCGCCCATCTCGCCAAATTTCTCCGCCGCGATGAACGAAATCGCGCCGCGCTGCACCAGAAGGGTTAGTCGCTCCGGCGCGACCGGCCACAGTTCGGGCCGCGTGAAGGCCTGCTTGAGTACCGGCAGGTCCGTGAACGGGGCCATCACGCCGAAGCCCGCCGCCTCCAAGTTCGCTTGCGCCGCCGGAAAGTCAAACTCGCATTCCAGATGGTGCATTCCCGACGCCGCGATGCTGCTGCCGTGCAGGGCGCACCACAAACCGATAGTCCCCAGCGTGTCCCGCTCGGCCAGTGGATCATGGGCATAGTCAATCTCTAATTCATCAGGCGCAATGTCCACGTCGCAGAACAAAATCAGACGGCAGACCGGGTGTTCCAGAATCTGTGCCCCCCACCCCGCGTCCGCCCCGGCGTAGAACCGCTCTCGGAAGGTAAATCCCATCTGCCGCCACAATCCCATCAGGGCGCGAAAGCCTGAACGCGACGAGCGGTAGGTGTGGTGGTCGTGGTTCGCCCAGCCCAGTCCGAGTTCTTGCTGCCGCCCATGCTGCCAGCGCGCGGCGGCGTTGCGGGCCGTGTAGTAAACTCGCTCGGCGGCGAAGAATTCTTCCGTCGCGCGGCTGGCCCCGACCTGCTCCGCCGCCTCATAGAACAAGCGCGACGCTTCACCGATCACTTCGTCCTCGTCGCCGGTGCGCCGACGCTGCGCGAACGCCACCCGGACATCTTCCAGCGCGGCGCACTGCCCGGCGTCCAGTGTCCCAGGCCGAAAGCCCCGATAGCCGCGCCGCGAGACCACCCACAGTTCGCCCTGCGGCAGCGGGCAAAGCGCCGTCTCGTAAGCCGAGTCCCGGTCCCCTTCACATCGCGAAGGCGTGAAATCGTTCTGCTGGAGAAAAAGCGCCACGTCTTCGGTCGCCAGGGCAAGACAGGGCCGCGTGCGCCCGTCTTCCAGGCGGACGCGCGGCAGACGCGCCTGCGGGTGTTCCCAGGTGTCGCCGTCGTCCGTCATCGGAGTCAGGCCCAGCGCCGACAATTCGGCAGACGCGCCCGGCGCGGACGGCAGCGCCCAGTGGTCCACCAGCGTGTGGATGTCCACGCCGCGCGCCTGGAAACGCGCGGCCATCGTCGCGACGGCGGGATTGGCGTCCGCAAAGTCGCGCATCCGGCGCGTGAAGAAATCCGCCGCAGCGGCGCAGCGCGGGTATTCGCAAGTGTCCATCGGCCCTGTCCTTTCTGCAAGAGAAACGGGCGATCTGAGAGTCTGAAAAAGTGTGGTGAAAAACGGTGCGCAGCGATGCGCGGACGCGGCCCAGGGGGCGGGCGGCGTTATTAGACCCAGCCGGTGGCGAACAGGGTCAAGACAAGGCAACTGACGTGGCGGCTGTCCATGTTGCAGCTATGATAGCACAAACGAAAGTGCGTGTCAAGGGAAAAGTTTTTGTCAAGGCCGCGCGCCGTTTGGAACGCAAAGGCGGTAAAATCTTCCCATGCGCTACAAGATCAACCTGACCTTCAACGGCACCGCCACGCTGGAGATTGACGCCGACACGCCCGAAGCGGCCCGGCAGGCGGCGGCGGAACTGACCCCGGCGGACATCGCCCGCCAGGGCCACGCCGACATCCTCACCTGGAAGATCGCCGCCCGCGAGATCACCCCCGCGTCGGCCATGAGCGGCCACCACGGCGACGCGCCGGGGGACAACGCCCCGCCCAAACCCCGCCCCTCCGGCTGGCACCGCCCCAAATAGCGTCCGTTCGTGCTACCAGCGGCGGTCAACGCCGTAGGCATCCAGCACCGCGTCTATGGAGATGATTGGCAAGTCTTCCGTCAGGCTTTGGGCGACCAGAAGCCGGTCAAACGGGTCACGGTGGTGGAACGCCAGTGTGGAAACGCGCGCCGCGTGGCGCAGTTCAATGGGCAGCAACCTGATGCCGCTTTGCGTCAGTTCTTCGTGAAAGAATGCCTCTACCGGTCTTAGCAGCGTTATTTTTCCAGTACCGACCTTGATTGCCGTTTCCCAAACACTGGCGACGCTGACGAACTTTTCGTTCGCCACATCTTCAATCATCGTTCGCGCGTGTGCGCTGAGAAGCGAGTTGCCGAAGACGAACCAAAGAAACGTGTGCGTGTCCAAAAGCAGACTCATCACAGATAATCCTTGAAGTCTTCGGGCGTGGCGTCGAAATCATCTGCCATGTAAACCAAGATATTTCGCGCGCTGCCAAAGCGCGGGCGCGGCGCGTCCGGGTTCAGCGGCACGATCTTAGCGATTTGATCTGCGCCGCGCGTGATGATGATTTCTTCGCCGGCCTGCGCGTCTTGAATCAACTGCGACAGCCGCGCGCCGGCGTCTTCCAGGGCCACAAGCGTCATGGCGAAATCCTCCCAGCGCCATTATACCCGGAGGGACAGGGCTAGAAGCGCCAGTTCATGTCGTCGGTGGGGAGGCGTCGGTAGGTCCAGTTGAGCTGCCGCTCGGTCAGGCGACAGTCCACGAACCACCAGGGGTAGGCGAGCGGGTCGTGGATGCGGAACGTCTCGCGGTACGACTGAATCGCCGGGAACGCCGCGCAAAAGCCGCAGCGATTGAGGGTCAGGAACAAGGACACCAAGCGCACGCGCAGCTTGACGGCGTGGGCATTCTCTAATGGCACGGCGAACGTGTCGCTCAGGGCGAACAGTTCGCGCTGCGCCAGGTGCAGGCCGATGGTGTCAATCGCCTTCAGAATGCCCAGTTTGTCGGGGATGGCGGATTCGCTGAGACTCGAAGCCAGCGTCATCACGAACCGCTCGATGCTGTCCGCCCAGCCCGCCTCGACGTGCTGGGCGATCTCGATCAGGTCGCTGAACGAGTCGCGCTGCCCCAGATAGTCCCGCAGGCGCGTCTCCGCCCACGTCCAGCGTTGCAGGCAGCGTTTGGACAGCTGGCCCATCTCCGACGGCAGGCACAGGCGGCAGATGCTGCCGCGCGTCCCCAGCAGGCGGCTGTAGGCGAACTCGACGCGCAGGGGCGTGGCGCGCGGGTCGAGCAGGTCTTCCACCAGGCGCGCGTACTCCTCCACCAAAAACTCGACGGCGTCCCGCGAGATCTCCGTCGGGACGGGCTGCCCGCGCAGCCGTTTCGCCTTGTCCGCGCACGGCTCTTTCGCCGTTTCTCTCGTGCTGTCCATCACACGCGCCATTGGGTTGCACTCCTCCAGGAGCGTAAACGGCCCCTGCCCTCCTATTATCGGCGCGTCCGCCCCCGATGGCTCACCGTAGTTTCGCGGGAGTCCTGAGAAAAGGCAAGCGCGGGGGCTTCAGACAACCTAGGCCATCGCCATCCAAGCGCCGGCAGACGTTGCCGGACAGGTCGAAGGTGTAGAACGCGCTCCCGCCGCTCGTGTGCGGCGACAGCACGATGACCGGCCCGAAAAGACTATACTACGTTCATTGCTATCCTATCATGTAGCGAATAAACACGACGACACCCCCTACCATCACTACTAATCCTATCACATATATCAATTCTTTTTCGTACCCTCCGCCCGGAAGAAAAGTCTCCAAGAACACAACTTTAGCCTGAGCCAATTTCCCCGCATTTTGAGTCTGATGTTTTGCCTTATTTAGTTCTTCCTCACGTATTCTTCGATTGTCTTTTGCAATCCTATTTGCAAAAAAAATCAATGAAATGCCGGGAACAAATAACATTGCCCCAGCAAGAAAACTGCGTAGAAAGTGGATAATGCTCATTACAAGGCCCTACGCTACGGCGTCTACTGATGCGCGCGCCTTACTCCTGAATGCCATCTTATAGGAGGTAACGTAATGATATCAGTAAGTCCAACCCCAGGCGTTCCAGCGCCCCACTCCGTTGCAGACTCAGGATTGCCGCTTCCGTTGATTGACCACGTCTCACCGAATTCTGCATAGCGGGCTATCATTACGTTGACTCCATCTCCCTGCATCCACTGAATTAGCTCATCCTGACAAGGAGCAGTGCTTTGATTGAGGACTCTTTCTACCAAGCTCACTGACGTTCCTTTTGTCGAGAAACTTCCGCCGTAACCGAAATACATATCTCCATACCTATCAACCTCTATTTGTATAGCCGGAGCAAAGACGGACGCTCCAGAAATGGTAACGGCATAGTAGTCCGGCCACCGTGCATGACCCGGTAGGCCCGAATGCCAGCCCGGTCTTGGCACGGGGACTGTAGCAAGAGGCGGTGTCCAGCCTTTGATCGGCTCGCCTTTGCCTGGCCCGCCCATGAGTCCTTCGGGATCAACGAAATTGACCGGATTGTTCCCCGTGTACCCATACAGGTTCACCCCACCTGTGTAGCCCATCGGGTCCCTCGTCAGCCACCGTCCCGCCGCTGAGTCATAGTAGCGATGCCCGCACAGCACCAGCCCCGTCGCCGCGTCGGTGTAGTACCCGAACTGCCCGCCGAACCCGAAGCAGTCCGCCGTGCTGGTCCGTGCTTGTCCGCAGCCCGAAGCCGTCGTACTGGTCGGTAGACTGCACCGCCGCCGAAGCGTTCAGCCGCTGGCAGACGTTGCCGGACAGGTCGAAGGTGTAGAACACGCTGCCGCCGCTCGTGTGACGGGACAGCAATCCATTGGCCCCGAACGTGTTGACGGCGGCGACCGTCGTGGAGCCGCCGGAGTAGGTCAGCTCGCACACCGGCTCGTCCCCGTCGTACAGGAAGAAGGTCTTGGCCCCCGAACCCGCCTGCGCCCACGCCCGCAGGCCGTCCGCCCGGTAGCCCGCCGTCAGGGGCGTCGCGCTGTTGCAGGACACCATCCGCTCCTCCGGGTCGAACGTCGGGGTCTTGCCGCCATACGTGGTCGGGTTGCCGTTGCCGTCGTAGGCGTTGGCCCTCGCCTGGTTGTCCGCGTTGTACCCGATGCCACTGACGCCTCGAAGCGTGGTCGGGTTGCACGTGCCGTCGTAGGAAAAGGGGCGTCGATACTATTGCATATGGTGCATATTTTCCACTGAACTGTTTTCAGGTTTTGGGAAGAAACCGATTTTCAGTTGGCAGCGGAAAGAACTCGCTAACACTTTGGTACTGTGTCAGAATCCTTGAAGGATAACGGTTGTGTGAAACAAGCAGGAAGCCACCGTCAGCAAGACGGGAATGGGCAGTCTCCAGCGTTAAAGTCGCCGCTATCGCCGCCGAAATTAAGGCTAATATAGCAGACGTGCGCGGGGCTGTCAAGAAATTCTTTCACGGCAACAGGACGCTTTTTCAGACAACAGCCCAGTCGTCAGGGCAGGCAAAAGCCTTCCAGAATCGCCCCCGCCCCGCTCCGAGTCCTCCCACGGTGCCGAAGGCGGACGAGGCCCCTGCGTAGGGGCATGGCGTGCCACGCCCAGAGACGCAAGACGGCGGGTCGTCCCCTTGCCAGCAGGCGTAAAGTGTGCTATCATGGGGGCGCGAACAGGGACGCGGCCCGCGCACACCCGTGCCGTACCCAGCAAACGTGTCATCAGCAAAGGACGTGCCGCGCCATGCCAACCGTTACCCGTGCCCCCCGCCGCCGAGGGCGAATCGCGCTGCTCGCGCTGGCCGCCGCGCTGCTCTTCCCCCACCCCGCCCGCGCCGCCGCGCTGCGAGTCACCAACACCAACGACAGCGGCCCCGGCTCGCTCCGTCAGGCCATCCGCTACGCCGACAAACTCGCCGGGCCGGACACCATTGACGCGACGGGCGTCTCCGGCACGATCACCCTGACGAGCGGCGAACTGACCATCACCGGCGCCGTCACCATTGACGGGCCGGGCGCGGACAAACTCACCGTCAGCGGCACGAACACGGACGGCACGGCGTCGGGCCGCGTCCTGGCGATCACCGGCGGCGCGGTCTCGATCTCCGGCCTGACCATCGCCGGCGGCGACGCTCCACTCGCGCCGGACGCGCCGGGCGAAGGCGGCGGCCTGTGGATCGGGCCGG
>CAZZVX010000185.1:0-9451 GCA_964657535.1 Armatimonadota bacterium
ATTATATCGCGTCGGGGGCCGTTTTGTCAACAGAAACACGAAAGACCTTCGCGGGCCGCAGTTCACACACGCGGCGGCGAAGGTCTTGGGTTGAGGACGCCGGAACCGTCCGGCCCCGACGCCTCTCGTGAGGGTGTCCATCCGTCGCCGTCACCGGGCGACTTTACCCAGCTGCTGACGGCGAGGACATACGGCGGGCATAGCTGCTCCTGCCGGGCCTCTCTACGAATGGGGCAGCCGCCTGTCCACAACATTGGGGGCGCGGCGACTACACACTCTCTATAACGATTCTCGCGGCCATTTTGTTCCCAAACACTTGTTTGCAAATATTATCCTTCGCCGTAGAACAAGCGCAGGCAAAGGGGCCGCACGGCGCTCATCGCCGCCGCCGCGTCCGGCGGCAGATGCGCGGGCGCGTCCGTGCCGACGCCGTTTTGCAGATATAAACGGTTCCGCAGGCGGGTGAATTGCCGGTAGGCGCCGTCCAGCGTTTCCCAATCGGCCTGCGTGATACGCGCATCGTCACGCAGGGCGCGCAGGGCGGCGAGCGTCCCCGTGCGGCGCAGGCGCGGGCGAGCGGGGCCGAAGCGCAGCTGCAGCATCTGCACCGTCCATTCTATATCGGACATCCCGCCGGGGCCAAGTTTCAGGTCATGCGGCGTCTTCACCCGTTCGGTCTCAATACGGCGTTTCATGGCCCGAATTTCGCTCATTTGGGTTTCGGTAACGGCCCGGCCATAAACGACAGTCTCTTGCAGCCGGGCAAACTCCTGTCCCAATGCCGCGTCTCCGGCAACAGGCCGGGCTTTCAGCAGCGCCTGACGCTCCCACGTCGCCGCCCGGTGCGCGTAGTAGTCACGATAACTCTCCCTATCTAAAACAAGCGCTCCGGCGCGGCCTTCGGGCCGCAGGCGCGCATCCACTTCGCAGCGGACGCCGTAACGGGCCAGGTCGTGGTTCAGAATCTGCTGCAACCGCTCGGCGGTCCGCGCGGCGGCGGCCAACTGCCCGGTCTGGCCGACATACAGCACGTCCCAATCGGAGCTGTAGCCGAGTTCACTGCCGCCGAGTTTGCCCAGCCCGATGATCGCCACCGGCCCATTATCGCCGACTTCCTCCTGCGCCAGCGTCAGGGCCGCCGAAAGTATCCCTTCGGCCCGCTGCGTCAGCTCCGCGCCGACCTGGGCGGTATCGGCCAGGTTCCAGATGTCCCGCGCCCCGATCTGCAAGCGTCCGCGCAGGGCTTGACGGGCCAACTCAGGGCGCGGCAAAGGCACCGGGGGAAACGCGGGCGGCGGCGCGTCCATCGCTTCCTCGTCGGCGAGCAGGTCCAGAAACTCCAGATGAGACAGCAGCGTTTGCCACAGAAAGCCCGACTCGGCGGCCAGCCGCGCAAAGCGCGTCAGCAGCGCGGGGCTGTCGGACAGGAGTTGGTACAAGGCCGTTCGGGAAGGCACGGCATCGGCAAGCGCGCTCAGGCCGGACAAGGCCGCATCGGGCTGCACCGTCTGCGCACAGGCATCCAGTAGCGGCCCGGCCAGAGCCGCGAACCCCAGTCGCTCTTCCGGCAGGATCGCCCCGTACTGCGTCCCGACAACAGCCTGGCGCAGCGTGGCAAGCGCGGCGTCTACATCCCTAAACTCCCTGGCCTGAAGCGCCGCCCGAAGCGCGTCCTGCGCCGCCGAATCATCGGTTGCCAGCGTCCACTGCGCCATGTCGTCCGAGGGGCTTGCCGGTGCGTCGGCGGTTCCCTGCTGATAAAAGAGCCGCTCAAACAGCCGGTGGACGCGGCGCGTCTGCGCCCGGTAATCCTGCATGAACGCCGCACCGTCGGCATAGCGCAAAATGCGGCCCAGCTTGTCCAATGCGCCGGGGTTGCGCGGCAGCGTCCGCACGGCCCGGTCGTCGAGCAACTGCAGCCGGTGTTCCACCGTCCGCAGGAAAAGATAAGACTCGTGCATGGTCGCCCGCTCGTCACCGGAAATCAAGCCGATGGCGGCGAGTTTTCCCAGTGCTTCCAGCGTGTTTCCTGTGCGGACGGAGGGGTGCCTCCCTCCAGCCAGCAGCTGCATCAACTGCACCGGGAATTCAATGTCCCGGATGCCGCCGACGCCTTCCTTGACGTTGATGTCGGCTTCCCCGGCATGGGCGATCTTCTGCTCCAATCGCCGCTTGTTCTGCCGGATGCTGTCCACCACGCTTTCCTCGGTGCGCCCGCCGTACACAAACTCCTGTGTCATGGCAACGAACGCCGCGCCGAGTTCGGCCTCTCCGGCAATCGCGCGGGCTTTGATCAAGGCCTGCCGCTCCCAGGGTTCGGCCCAGGATTCGTAATAGGCCCGGCATGACGACAGGGAACGCGAAACCGGGCCGAAGCGTCCTTCGGGCCGCAGGCGCAGGTCCACGCGGAAGACATACCCGGCATCCGTCGTCCGGGCCAACGTGTCGCGCACGGCCTCCGCCAGTTTGATGCAGGCCGCCGCGTCCGCGTCGTCTCCGTGAACCAAAATCAAATCTATGTCCGACGAGTAGTTGAGTTCCCGCCCGCCGAGCTTGCCCATCGCAATCACGGCGAACGCCGGGGGCGCGTCGGGACGTTCGTTTTTGCAGATTTGCAGCGCCATCTGCACGGCGGCGTCGGCAAAGTCGCTGATCTCGCGGGCGACCGTCGGCATATCTGCGTCTCCGAGCAGGTCGCGGACGCCGATCCGCAGCATTTCCGGCCCTTTGCAGCGGCGCAGGGCGTCCCGCTGGGCGTTGGGGGTCTTGGCAATGCCGACGCGCCGGGACAGGTCGGCCCACAGCGCCTTCGGGTCGCGGGGACGGGCGCGCAGGGTGGGGTTGAGGAGCGCTTCCAGGTATTCCGGGTCGCGGATCAGCAAATCCGCGAAGAACTGCGAGGCGGCCAGCACCGTCACGAGGATGCGGGCCGCGAGGGGATTTTCGGCGATGAGTTGATAGGCGGCGGTGCGGCTGCCGGCCGTGTCCGCCCAGCGCCGCAGGTTGGCGGCGGCGCGGTCGGGGTCGGCGCAGTCCGCCAGCGCGGGCATCAGCGCCCGCAGGGCGGCGTCGAACAGTCTGTCGGGGACATCATGCCCGGCCATCTCCTGCAAGTGCCGACACGCCTGTGCGGGGTCGTCAAAGCCGAGTGCCGCCAGCGCGTCCGGCGTCAGGTCTTCGTAACGGGCGATCATGCCCTTATTCTACCCGACGGAAGAGTATCAGACATTACCGGACATGGACTGTACAACCTGCGCGGGCGGCACAATGTAATCGGTTTGGTCATAGCCCGCCGCCTCCCAGACCAGCGCCGGATTCGTGACCAGGCCCAGTTCCAGCAGCGCCGTGGCGATCCGCTGCACATGGTCGGCATCCAGGGAAAACTGCGAGTGTCCGTCCAGCATCTGGCTGAAGTCCCACGGCTCCATGCCGCTGAGTCCGGCGACCTGCTCCCGCGAGCCGTCGGCCGTCAATTGTCCGCGCAGCCACCTCCCAAACGCGGCGGTCGTCGCGACCGTGGCCCCGCTCCCCGCCGTCACTTCCGGCGCCAGCCCCGCAGGCAGTACCTGTTTGTAGTGCGCGGGCGTTGTCGTCCCCTGTGTCTCGTCCGTCATGTCTGCCTCCTCGGCGTTGATCGGTTGCCTGGTTTTTTGACAGTGTACCCGTTTGGGCGGACTGCCAAAGATGCCTCGGCCAGCCGCGCATTCTTCACTCTCACGGAGCGTTTCCCGTAAGAAGGAGGAATCCGACGGGGCGGCGTCAAACACCCCTGAAAGACGATACCGCCGAGCGGCGAAATTGCCTCTTGCGTCTGCAGTGAGAACAAACCCATGAGTTTCTGTTCGACCTTGCCAAAAACATCGGTAGCCCCCGTGCTCCTCCTCGCGATGACGATGGGGTTGCCCGTCGGCTGTCGGGCGGCGGACGCGATCCCCGGCCCGCCCGACCCCCACTATCAGAGTGTGTTCCGCCAGGATTTCACCACGCTGTCTACGCTGTCCGTCGCGCCCCACGACATCGGCAGCGGGACATGGATCGCCCACACCCCTTCTTACCAGGACTGGTTCACCTTCCAGGACCCCGGTCCCGACGACGGCCACCCCTTCAGCCTCGGCAACGGCTACCTGACCATCCGCGTGCAGAAGGACGGGAATGACCCGCACAACTGGTTCGCCGGGTACAGCGGCGGCCTGCTGTCCTCCATGGACGGACACGGCAAAGGCTTCGCCCAGCAGTACGGCTACTTCGAGGCGTCCATGCAGACTCCCGGAACGCCCAACACTTGGCCCGGCTTCTGGCTGCTCGACGCGCCTACCCTCACCGACAAGACCCTCCCGGACGGCGCGGAGATAGACATCACCGAGTCCTACGGCAACTTCGGCACCGGCCCCGGCCAGAAGCCGCCGGGCGACCCCAATCAAGACGGCCTGGCCTGGCACGACTGGGGCCACAACGGCACGGCGACCACGAGCAACGGCGCCTTCGTCCGTGAGCCGGGCATGACCACGGGCTTCCACACCTACGGCGTGGATGTCGAGCCGGACACCATCACCTGGTACTTCGACCGCAAACAAGTCTGGCAGATCGCGACCTACGCGGCGGCGCGGCGACCCCTGTTCGTCCTGCTCAATCTCGCCCTTGGAGGCGGCACCCACAACAACGCCGCCGGGAGCGATTACGACTGGTCCCTGACGCCGATCCCGACGGACCTGAAGGTGAAATACGTCGCGGTCTGGGCCAGCCCCAACAGCCCCAACTACAAGGGCAGGCCCGCCGCGCCGACCAAGGTCTCCGCCGTCGCCGGCAGCGCCAGAGTGTCCCTGACCTGGGCCGCTGGCGGCGTCGGCAGCAACATCTATCGCGGCACGAGACCGGGCGGCGAAGGCAGGACGCCCATCGCCACCGGCGTCAAAGACGCCGCCTATCTTGACACCGGCCTGAAGAACGGCACCAC
The DNA here is from genome assembly GCA_964657535.1 of Armatimonadota bacterium. Taxonomy (GTDB): domain Bacteria; phylum Armatimonadota; class Armatimonadia; order Armatimonadales; family Capsulimonadaceae; genus CAZZVX01. The sequence goes on from CAZZVX010000185.1 coordinate 4,955, forward strand.
GTACTACTACCAAGTCGCCGCCGTCAACGCCGGCGGCGAAAGCGCCCGGTCCGCCGAGGCCGCCGCCACGCCCGGCCCCGCCCACACCGCCGCCGTTTATGTCAAGACCGACGACAAGACGCAGGGCAGTTGGCCGGGCGTCTACGGCGCCGACGGCTACAGTCTGAGCGGCGACGGCGAGAAATACCCGGCCTACGCCAAAGTCACCTTTTCTGCGACCAACCTTTTCACCTGGACGCCGACTGCCGATGTCCGGGCTTTGCAGAAGGCGGGAAAGCCGGCCGAGCGGATCGCCTCCGAGATGCACGCCGACCGGACCGTGACATTAGATATTGATCTGACCGACGGCAAGATGCATCGGGTCGCCTTGTACTTCCTCGACTGGGACCACAAGGGCGAGATCAACGGGGTGCAGGTCAAGGACGCCGTCTTCGGGGACGTGCTGGACACCCGTTCCTTCGCCTCTTTCGGAGGCGGCCAGTACGGCGTCTGGGACCTGCGCGGCCACGTCCAGATTGTCATCGGCAATGCCGCGCCCACCGCCACGAACTCCCAGGCCACCGTCAGCGGCCTGTTCTTCGGCGGCGGAGTGGACACGCCGTAGGGGCATGGCACGCCATGCCCTGTGTCCGTCACCTCCTCCCGTGCCTCCCCGTTTGACACGCCCTCGGTCCATCTGCTACAATGAACGCAAGGAGTGTCCTACGAAATGGCGACGCCTCTTCAGGAACAACTCAGCGCCCTCCTCGCGCTGCAGCAGATAGACACGCAAATCCAGCGGGCCAAAAAGACCCAGACGGGCCTCGACAACGGCGAGCAGGCGACCCTGCAGGCCCAGGCGGCGCGGGACGCCGCCCAGCGCTGGCGGGACGCCCTGCACAAAGTCTCCGGCGAACTCAAAGACAGCGAACTGAAACTCGACGGCATCGAGGCCAAGCGCAAGAATTATCAGCAGAAACTCTACCAAGGCACCGTCACCAACGCCAAGGAACTCAGCAACATCGAGCGCGAGATCGAGGCGCTGGGGCGGCAGCGGGCCGACCTCGACGGCAAGATACTCTCGCTGATGGAACAGGTCGAGCAGGCTCAGGCCGACCTGAACGTGGCCGAGCAGCAGTCCCATCAGGCCGAAACCCACCGCGCCGATGTCGCCGCCGCGTTCGGGTCGCGGCACGAGGCGCTGGGCCTGGAGATCGGGGACGCGACCCGGCGGCGCGTGGAGGCCGTCACGGCGGTCACGGACAAAGCCCTGCTCAAGCGCTACGAAGACATCCGCGCCCGCAGCGGGGGGCTGGGCGTCGTCAAGATCGAAGGGACGGACTGCGGCGGCTGTCACATGGCGCTGCCGTCCGGGGTCATCAAGTCCGTCCGGGAAGCGCAGCAGGCGCAGACCTGCGAAAACTGTGGCCGCCTGCTCACTCTCTGACACGCGCACCGAGGAGGACTCTCGTCCATGTCGCATCACACGCCGATGACGGCCGCCGTCCCCGCATCCGCCGCGTCGCCGGGACACGGAGCGGACTACGCGACTTCGCCGTCCCTGTCCGAGTTCGAGGAGACGCTCAAGCGCCTCGTGGACAGGGTCACGCGCATCCTGCAGGCCGAAAAGTGCGTGTTCCTGCTGCACGATCCCACGTCCGGCACGCTCTACGCGACCGAACCCGCGCTGGGTTTCACGCGCGAGCAACTGCACAGCATGGAGCGCCGCGTCGCCGAGGACGGCTTTTCCAGCGAGGTCTTCCGCACCAATACCCCCGTCATCCTCTTCGACGCCGCCTACGACCCCCGCGCCGCCGCGGACGGGCTGGTGCAGTACGGCATCAAGAACGCCGTCTCGGTCCCTCTGATCGTTGAGAAGCGCGACGAAGACAACCGCGTGCTGGACCGGACGACGGTCGGCGTCCTGCACGTCTTCAACAAAAAATACGGCCAGCGCTTCGACGACGAAGACGTGCGCCTGCTGCAGCGCATGGCGATTCAGGGCGCGGCGGTCATCGCGCAGGCGCAGTTGTACCGTGAGGTCGTCCAGGAGAAGCAGGAACTCATCCACACCATTGACAGCCTCTACGCGGGGCTGCTGATGGTCGGCAACAACGGCCGCGTGGTGCAGATCAACCCGTCGGCGCGGGCCATCCTCGGCCTGACCCCCCAGGCGAGCGTGATCGGGCAGAACGTCGCCGAGGCCATCCCCGATGAGCGCGTCCGCGCCCTGCTGCAGCGCGCCCTGCGCGGCGAGAACATGGAAGTCGCCGATGAGATCACCGTCCCCGTGCAGGAAACATCGGCGGCGGACGAAGTGCGCGAGCGCATCTACCAGATCCAGTGCGCCCCGGTCCGCGACGACGACAACGCGCCCGCCGGCATCGTCGCCATCTTCAACGACATCACGGACATTCGCGGCGTCGAACGCATCAAGACGGCCTTCATCTCGACCGTCTCCCACGAACTGCGCACGCCGCTGACCAGCATCAAAGGCTTCATCTCGACGCTGCTCGCCGACAACGACGGCTTCTACGACGAGGCGACGCGGCACGAGTTCTACGGCATCATTGACACCGAGTGCGACCGCCTGACGCGCCTCATCAACGACCTGCTCGACATCTCGCGCATCGAGCAGGGCCGGGCGATGCAGATGAACTGGACCTGCGTCGAGATCCCGCCGCTGGCCGAGAAAGTCCTGAGCGTCCAGCGCGCTTACACGCGGAACCACGTCCTCAGCCTGGACTTCCCGCCTGACCTGCCGTGCGTCGAGGCCGACTCGGACAAAATGGACCAGATACTCACGAACCTGGTCAACAACGCGATCAAATACTCGCCGCACGGCGGCAGCATCCGAGTCATCGGGCGGCTCGTCGGCGAGGCCCACCTGCCGCGCGGGCGTCAAACGGCCCTGTCGCTGCGCGTGACGGACGAAGGCATGGGGATCGCCCGCGAACACCTGCCCAAACTGTTCGAGCGCTTCTACCGCGTGGACAACCGGGACAACCGGGAGATCGGCGGGACGGGCATCGGTCTGGCGCTGGTGAAGGCGCTCGTGGAGGCGCACCACGGCACCGTGACTATCGAGAGCGAACTCGGCAAAGGCACCACGTTCACCGTCATCCTGCCGGTGCGCCAGGCGGAACTGCCGGGATGAGCGGGACGCTTTCCGTTTTGATCCGGCGCGAGCCGGACGCTCTGGATTTGCCGCTGCCGTCCTACGCGACGGCGGGCGCGGCGGGCATGGACCTGTACGCCGCGCTCCCGGAAGACCTGACGCTCGCCCCAGGCCGGCGGGCGCAGATCTCCACAGGACTGCGCATGGCTCTTCCCGACGGCCACGAGGCGCAGGTGCGCCCCCGGAGCGGGCTGGCGCTGCGTCACGGACTGGGCATGGTCAACGCGCCGGGGACGATAGACTGCGACTATCGCGGCGTCATCCACGTATTACTGATTAACCTGGGGTCGGAGCCGGTCACGCTCCGGCGCGGGGACCGGATCGCGCAGCTCGTCGTCGCCCCCGTCGCGCGGGTCGAGTGGCGGGAAAGTCGCACGGAGCCGCTGCCGCCGTCGGCCCGGCAGGACGGCGGCTTCGGACACACGGGATTGTAGTCACCCCTTGAACGATTGCGATATGCAGACACTAGAGACCGACATCACCTCCCCCGACCGCGCGATGTCGCGCGAGGCCTACGCCCTGCTCGCCCAGGCGAACCTGCTGCGGATGCGCGGGTGCTGGCCGGAGGCCATCGAGAACTGCATGGCGGCGCTGAAACTCGCCCCGGAACACCCATCCGCCCAGAGCCTGCTCGGCGACATCTATGAGAATCTGGGGCGCCTGGACGACGCCATTCAGTGGTACCGCATGGCGCTGGACGTGCAGCCGGACGGCCCCGCCGACAAGATCAAGCTGGCGCGTCTGCTCGAACGCAAGGCGCGGGCGATGACCCCGGTGCTGACTCCCTCCGCCGCGACCGCCCTGGAAGAAAGCGCCAGCGATGCGTCGTCGCCCTTCTGGCACCTCGTCACCAGGCGCGTCCGCGCGAACCCCGACGCGGTCCTCCGCCGCACGGCGTTGGGGGCGGGGGCCGCCGCCCTGCTGGTCGTCCTGCTGGCGCTGTACCTGGCGCACGGCGCGGCGGCGCCCGCCCGCCCGGCGCGGTCGCTCGACGCCCCGACGGTCGTCGTGCCGGCCATCCCGTCGTCGGACGGCCCGGCGGCAGCCCCCGCGCTGAAGACCTCGGCCGACCCGGCGGAACAGTCTCTCCTTTCCACGCTTCAGGCCGCCCCGGATCTCGCGGGCCAGGGCGTGACCCCCGTCGGCGCCCAGGCGGACCCCCGGACGGGCCGCCTCACTTTGACCCTCGTCTGTCAGCCGACCGGCACGGCCGCCGTCAGCCGCCCCTGGGTCCTCCGCGACGCCTTGCGCGGCCTTCAGTCCGCCGCGCGGGCTGCCGACCCCCAGTTGTATGCGCAGTTTACCGTGCGCTGCCTGCTGGCCTCGCCGAGCGGGGGCAG
>CAZZVX010000186.1:0-9434 GCA_964657535.1 Armatimonadota bacterium
GTGGCGTCCGCAAAGGCGCCGTGGACAAGAACGATCACGGGCTTTGCGGACGCCGCGTCGGGGGAGGCGTCGGCGCGAGCGACCGAACCGGTGACAAGGACAGCCGCAAGAGCGACTGCGCTGGGGAGAGCCGCAAGAGCGGCTGAACTCGGGAGGAGGTTCATCGTGGTACCCTTTCTGTGCGAGCCGTATCATTCTCAGTGTCATCTGTATCAGCGGTTCTGAGTTCAGATGCAAGGTCATTATCCTGAAGATGCGTGATCATACCGCTCCCGTTGAGAAGGAGAAGCGCTCCGGGACCGCGAACTCGCTTGTTGATTTACGATCACGCCTAAAGGGACTGATATGCCTCCGAATACTTCTGAGACCGCTGCCTCGCTGGTGATCAACCTTTTCGGCCCGATGCAGGTGTTTGTGCAAGGCCGGCCTTCGGACGCCCTCCGTTCCCGTAAGACTTTGTGGCTGCTCGCGCTTCTGGCGCTGCGTCAGGGGCGGCCCGTCGAGCGCGAGTGGCTGGCCGGCACCCTGTGGCCCGATGCCGACAAAGAGCAATCCCTTTCCAGCTTGCGATCCGTTCTGAGTGAACTGCGGAAGGCAATGAACGGACAAGGGGAGCGCCTCAAGTCGCCCAACCGTCACTCCCTCTTTCTCGATCTTAACGGCGCCGCCGTCGACGTCCTCGAATTTGACGCAACGGTCGTCAGCGACAGACCCTCGGCTTTACAGCACGCCGTGGCGCTGTATCGGGGGCCGCTGCTGGAGGGCTGCGCCGAGGAGTGGGTCGCGCAGGAACGGGACGTCCGCGAGCAGGCGTGCCTGCGCGCGCTGGAGTCCCTGGCAGATGCCTCACTGGCGGCGGGGGACTGGAAAGCCGCTGCGGACCACTCATGGCACGCGGTCTCCATGGACCCCTGGCGAGATGGGGCGCGACGGTCTCTGATGGCGGCGCTCGCTGGGGGTGGAGACATTAACGCAGCGCTGCAGGTTTATCGGGAGTTCGTCGCCCTGCTGCGGGAGGACCCCAGGGCCGTCCCCGACAAACAGACGACCTCCCTTTACCGGCAATTGCGGTCCGAAGCGCGCCGACTGGCGTCAGGGACGGGGGCGGAAGGCCCCACCAGGGCAGAGCCGACGGTCCGGGGATACCTGCCCCGCCCTTTGACGGACCTGGTTGGTCGGGAAGATGAGAGCGAGGAGGTGGCGGCCCTGCTGCGCCGGTCCCGGCTGGTGACGCTGACTGGGCCGGGCGGCATCGGCAAGACGCGCCTGGCGCTGTCCGTGGCCGGGGAGGCCGTGCGGGGGTTCGCTGATGGGGTGTGGCTCGTGGCGCTGGACGCCGTCGCCGACGGGGCGCGGGTGCCGGCACAGATCGCGGGCGTGTTCGGGCTGAAGGAGGAGCCGGGCCGGACGCCGCTGGAATGCCTGACCGTCCACCTGCGCGAGCGTCGGCTGCTGCTTGTTCTGGACAACTGCGAGCACCTGCTGGATGCCAGTGCGCAGGTGGCCGGGCATCTGCTCCGGGAGTGCGCGGGGCTGCGCGTGCTGACCACGAGCCGCGAGGCGCTGGGAATGACCGGGGAGACGGTCTGGCCCGTGCCGGGCCTGTCCGTGCCCGACCCGGCCCTCCTCCCGGCGCGCCCCGCGACGCTTGTGCGGGTGCTGATAGCCTACGAGGGGGTGCAGCTCTTCGTCGAGCGGGCGCAGGCGGTCCAGAAGGGCTTCGAGCTGACCCGGAGCAATGCGGCGACCGTGGCGCAGGTCTGCGCGCGCCTGGAAGGGATTCCGCTGGCGATTGAACTGGCGGCGGCGCGGGCGCGCGGCCTGACGGTCGCGCAGATCGCCGAGCGCCTGGACGACTACCTGCGGCTGCTGACGGGCAAAGGCCGTGCCGGAGTGCCGCGTCACCAAACGCTGCGCGGGACGCTGGACTGGTCCTACGCCCTGCTGACCGTGCCGGAGCAGCTTCTGCTGGCGCGTGTCTCGGTATTTTCCGGCGGCTGGCGGCTGGAGGCGGCGGAAGCCGTCTGCTCCGGGAGGGGCATTGACGCCGAATGGGTGTCGGACCTCCTGACCTCCCTTGCGGACAAGTCCCTGCTGATGTTCGATGCATCGGAGGGCCGCTACCGTTTGCTGGAGATGGTACAGCAGTACGCCGCCGAGCGGCTGAGCAAAGACAATTTGGCGGAACTGCGGACGAGGCACCGGGACTGGTTCCTGGCGCGGGCGGACGAGGCGGATCGGTTCCTGCGCGGCCCGGACCAGGCCGTTTGGCTGCACCGACTGGACCTGGAGGAGCGCAACCTGCGGGCGGCGCTGGCCTGGGACGGGGCCGGGCCGGAGGATGCGGAACGCGGCCTGCGGCTGGCCGGCGCCCTGTGGTGGTACTGGAACATCCGCGGCCGGTTCGACGAGGGGCGTCGATTCCTCAGCGCGGCGATGGAGCGAGAGGGCGCTTGCGCCGACACCGAGGCATACGCACGGGCGCTGAACGGGGCGGGGGCGCTGGCGCACAACCAGGGCGACCAGGAGACCTCGCGGGCGTTCCATGAAAAGTGCCTGCCGCTCTTCCGAGCGCTGGGAGACCACCGGGGCGCCGCTTCCGCCCTCAACCACCTGGGCAATGTGGCCGATGCCTTGAATGACTTCGCCACCGCGCGGGAGCGCTACACGGAAAGTTTGTGCGTTTACCAGGAGATCAATGATCGGCAAGGCGTCGCGATTGTCCTGCAAAGTCTGGGCAGGCTGGCCCGACTGGAAGGCGACAACGCCCTGGCACAGTCCCTGTACCGGGAATCACTGCATATTCGCCGGGAACTGGGGGACCTGCGCGGGGTCGCGCAGATGCTCGCCAGCCTGGGGAATGTGGCCCGTATGCAGGGCGACTATGCCGCCGCGCACGCTTTTCTGGAAGAAAGCGTCAGCCTCTGCCGCGAGCTGGGCGACCGCCAGAGCCTCGGTTTTGCTTTAAGCCACCTCGGCTCCGTGGCCGTCGTGCTGGGCAACTACGCCTCGGCGCGCGCCCTGTACGAAGAAAGCCTGGGCATCCGCCGCGAACTGGGGGAAAAGCCGAGTATCGCCTGGTCCTTAATCAATCTCGGCATGACGGCGTTCTACGAGGGCCGACTCCCGCCCGCGCGGGCGCTGTTTGAGGAGAGCCTCGGGCTGTTCCGCGAGCTGGGCAACAGCGCGGGCATCGCCTGGTCGCTGAATCATTTAGGTGATGTCTCGCACGCGCTCGGTGACGATGCGGCCGCATTGGAGAATTTCGCGCGCAGCCTGGTCATTTTCCGCGACCTGGGCGCCAAAGACGGCGTGGCGGAAGGCCTCGCGGATTTCGCCGCTGTCTGCGCGTCGCAGGCGGATCCCCTGCGCGCAGCCTGCCTGTGGGGCGGGGCAGAGGCCCTGTGCGAGAGCATCGGCGCGGCCCTGCCGCCTGTCGAGCAGGAGACCTACCGACGCGACGTTGCCCAGGCCCGTGAGGCCGTCGGGGAAGACGCCTTCGCCGCCGCCTGGGAGGAGGGCCGCGCCTTGACCTGGGAGCGGGCGGTGGAGTACGCGCTGGGAGAGGCGGGGGAGACCTTTAAAGTGCACTGAGACGGCAACGACTCGGCTGCCGCGCTATCCTGTGATAAAGCACTTTATCAAAACGGCCTGTCGTATCTATGGCAACCTTCTCCGATTTTCCTGCAATTTGCGCTGGCATTTTGTGGGTACAACCGGAGGGCGACAGAAGGAGAACTGTGAATGAAGACGCGGGTGTTTGACGGGACGGGGCCGGTTTCGGAGGTGGGACTGGGGTGCTGGCAACTCGGTGGCGCGGACTGGGGCGATGTGAGCGAGGACGACGCGCTGGCGATTCTGCACACGTCGGTGGCGCAGGGCGTGACGTTCTTTGACACGGCGGACGTGTACGGGCTGGGGCGCAGCGAGAGTCTGATCGGGAAGTTCCTGAAGGAGACGAAAGAACAGGTCTTTGTGGCGACGAAGTTGGGGCGGTTCCCGGAGCCGGGCTGGCCGGGGAACTTAACGCGGGAGGCGGTGCGGGCGCACACGGAAGCGTCGCTGGAACGGCTGGGCGTCCCGGCGCTGGATTTGACGCAGCTCCACTGCGTCCCGCCCGACGTGCTGGCGCAGGGGGACATCTTTGAGTGGCTGCGCGAACTGCAAGGGGAGGGGAAGATAGGGCGCTTCGGGGCGAGCGTGGAGAGCATGGACGAGGCGCTGACGTGCCTGCGGCAGCCGGGGCTGGCGTCGCTTCAGATTATCTTCAACATCTTCCGGCAGAAGCCGATTGACGTGTTGTTCGATCAGGCGCAGCGTCAAAACGTGGCTCTCATCGTGCGGCTTCCCCTGGCGAGCGGGCTTTTATCGGGCAAGTACCGCAAGGACACGCACTTTGCGCCGAGCGACCATCGCAGCTTCAACCGCAACGGGGAGGCGTTCAACGTGGGGGAGACGTTCGCCGGGCTGCCGTTCGAGTTGGGCGTGGGACTGGCCGACGCACTGAAGCCGCTGGTCCCCGAAGGAATGACGATGGCCCAGATGGCTCTTCGCTGGATTTTAGACCACGAAGCGGTCACGACCATCATTCCCGGCGCCAAAAACTCGGACATGGCGCGGGCCAATGCGGCAGCCAGTGACCTGCCGAGGCTGTCCCCGGAGCTGCACACGCAACTGCGTGATTTCTACCGTGTGCAGGTCGAGTCGCACATTCGCGGGCCGTATTAAGTGCGAGTGTGACATTTGTCACAGTCAGGGGGTGAAATATCGCCCATAATAGTCATGGAGACCACCTTAGGAGCAAAAAACAATTGTAGGATTGTTCGACAAATCGTCGCTTTTGTCATGCAATGTTGTAAAGAATTGGGGGGAACCTGCCGATAAGTCAAGCAAATATAAGTGTTAAGCAGGCGTAGCCCAATTTTTATGAAGACACTTCCCGTCCCCGGCCCCGTCCTGATCGCAACACTCACATTGTTCTGGCTGTTGTCCGTCGTGATCGGACTGCGGCAGGCCGCTCGTTATGACAATCTTCCCGGACGCCACGCCCTCGTGCCTGCGTCCTGGCCGGGGAAGGTCGCTCTCAATCATGCCCGTGATGGCGCCACACTTCTCATGGCCGTACATCCTCGCTGCCCCTGTTCACGCGCCAGTCTTGCCGAGCTGGCACAACTGATGGCCCGCTCGCAGGGCCGCGTCCACGCCACCGTCGTTTTCGTGCAGTACCCCGGTGTCTCGGCGCGGTGGGTGCGGACCGACACTTGGCGGCAGGCGGAAGCCATCCCCGGCGTGCAGGTCGTGAGCGACTTGAACGGCACGCTCTCGCACCAGTTCGGCGCGTTCACATCCGGTCAGACTTACCTGTACGATGGACACGGACGGCTGCTGTTCAGCGGCGGCCTGACGAGCGAGCGCGGCCACGAGGGAGACAACGCCGGCCTGAGCGCCGCGCTCGCCATTCTGCGGGGTCGAACCCCGGCTCAGACACGGACTCCTGTCTTCGGCTGCCCGTTATTTTCTCCACCACAGGCCGGAGAGAAAGGTCTACCGCGACATTCATGAATGTGTCTGCCTCAGAGAGCTTCGAGAGCGCTGACGGCGAAACCGCACGGCGGGCAAAGGCGCTGCTGCACACGCACCGCGACCATCTCTACCGCCGCACGGACCGCCTGTTCGCGGGCCTGATGGCGCTGCAATGGTTGGCGAGTCTGGCCGCCGCTTACTGGGTCGCCCCGCGCACCTGGGAAGGCCTGAGCAGTTCTCCCCACCCCCACCTCTGGATCGCCCTGTTTTTGGGGGGAGCCATCTCTCTGTTCCCCATCGTCCTCGCGCTCTGGTATCCGGGCCGCGCCCTCACCCGTCATGTGATCGCGGCGGGGCAGCTGCTGATGTCGGGCCTGCTGATCCACCTGACCGGCGGGCGCCCGGAAACCCACTTCCACGTCTTCGGCTCGCTCGCCTTCCTGGCTTTTTATCGGGACTGGCGCGTGCTGGTCACGGCCTCGCTGGTGACTGCCGCCGACCACGTCCTGCGCGGCCTCTTTTGGCCGCAGTCCATCTACGGCGTGGCCGTGGTGGAACCCTGGCGCTGGGTGGAACACGTCGGCTGGGTCGTCTTCACCGACATCTTTCTGATCCTCTCGATCGCGCAGAGCGTACACGAGATGCGCGACATCGCGTGGCGTCAGGCGAGCCAGGAGGCTGCCGAGACGGCGCTGAAGCAGGCCCACGCCGGCCTGGAAGCGCGCGTGGAGGAGCGCACGGCGGCACTGGCCCAGGCGAATGCGGCGCTGGAAGACGACATCACCGAACGCCGTCTATCCGAGGAGGCCCTGCGCGCCAGCGAACAGCGCCACCGGAGCCTGATGGAGTCCCTGCCCGACGCGGTGCTTGTCCACTGTCAGGGGCGCATCGTCTATGCCAACGCGGCGGCGCTGTCCCTGTTCCGGCTCGACCGAGTCGATCAGTTGGTGGGCCGCCAGGCCCTGAGCATCATTCCTCCCGATTTCCACCCGCTCGTCCGGGAGCGTCTCCGGCTGAACCAGGAGGGGCGGCCCAACGGCCTGATTCGGCTGAAGTTCCTCCGCGCCGACGGCACGGGGGTTGACGTGGAGACCATGAGTACGCCGATTATCTGGCAGTCCCAGCCCGGAGGTCAGATCATCATCCGCGACATCACGGACCGCGTGAAGATCGAGCAAAAGCTCGCCGACCTGCACGCCCTCCTGGAGCAGCGCCTGGACAGGATCGTAGTCCTCAACTACGAACTGGCGCAGGCTTACGACGGGACTATCGAAGGCTGGTCGAGGGCGCTGGACCTGCGCGACCATGAGACGGAGGGGCATTCACGGCGTGTCACGGAAATGACGCTGGCTCTGGCGCGCGCCTTCGGGGCGAGCGAGGAGGAACTGGTTCATGTTCGGCGCGGCGCCCTGCTGCACGACATCGGCAAGATGGGCGTCCCCGACAGCATCCTGCTCAAGCCCGGCCCGCTGACCGAGGAAGAATGGGTCCTCATGCGCCGCCACCCGGTCTACGCCTACGAGATGCTGTCCGAAGTCTCGTTCGTCCGGCCCGCTCTGGAAATTCCGCACTGCCACCACGAGAAGTGGGACGGCACCGGCTACCCGCGCGGGCTGAAGAACGAGGACATCCCACTCGCCGCCCGGCTGTTCGCGGTGGTGGACGTGTGGGACGCCCTGCGCTCGGACCGGCCTTACCGCCGCGCCTGGCCGATTGAGCGGACCCGCGACCATATCGCCGCCCTCTCCGGCACGCATTTCGATCCGCGAGTCGTGGACGTTTTCCTGAGCCAAATCGCCCCGGCCCCGAAGTGCCTTCAAGGCGTGTAGTTGGGCGGCGGCGGCCAGACGCCTTCCTGGGGGACGGCCGCCGCCAGCCGCTGCGCTTCGTGGGCCGCCTGTGCCTGCCGTTGCCTGTCTTTGCGCCGCCGCAGGAGGTACCGTATCAGCGAGACCGGCCCGGACGAGAGGAAGAGGCAGAGGAGGCAGACCAGAGGCCCGCTCCAGAAGTCTTTCGCGACATCCCGCCAGCCTTTCTCGACGGCATCCTCGACCGTAAGCCAGACCCAGAAGCTGGTGGTCGGAATCATGCCCCAGAGGAACGTCCGGCGTCGCGCCACGCCGCTCAGCACGCCCGGCAGCGCCAGGAGACACACCAGGCCGAAGACCATGCTGACGAAGTCCGCGAAGCCCATGTGCAGGAGGTGGATGCGCACCGCGCGGTTGACCGGGGCCGTCAGTGGCGGGTACGTGAACCAGGCGGAGATCGCCGCACAGGCTGTCCCGCCGATCAGGGCGATGAGCCAGGCCCGCGTGTCCCATCCCGTCGCAGGTTGTGTTTGCGGTGTCGCCATCTGCGTGTAGGTTCAGTGGAAATGCATGGCTTCCGTGGCGCTCACGCTGTCTTCCCAGGCGCTCGTCTCCCAGTTGTCCAGGGTGACGCCCTGCGCCTGCCAGGGCGGGAGCGTATAAAGTAGGAACTGCGCCAGGGTGTTGACGTAAGGCTCGTACAGGGCACGCAGCCTTTCTAGCTGTGCGTCTTCCTCCTGCCCGGCACAGAGCGGAACTCCGGCGGCGGCCAATCGCCCGCGCAGCCTGGTCAATTCTTCGGGCGGCAGTCGGTCGGTCTCCGGGGGGATGGGCGCGATGTTGAAGACGTAGGCCAGGTCAATGATCGCGTGCCGGGCCATCGCGAACGTCATGCGCGCCTGCCACTGCAGCGCCGCCTGCCAGGGAGGCTCCCCCTCGCAGCCGACGATGAGAATGGCGCAGGTGTCGAGGACGGCAGTCAGCGCGGCCATCCACGATTGATGGTCGTGCTGCGACCGGTAGTATGTCAGGACGGGGTAGGAGAGGTGGCTTTCGAGCAGTTCCGAGGCCCAGATCTCCCAGTCGCGCAGCCAAGACCCTACCGCGTCCATGCTCTGCCCGTGACCGTGACGGCGCAGCAGCTCACCCGCCGACGGCGGCGAACTCGCCCGCCCGTCCAGGCGCGAGATGACCGCCTCGCGCCGTGAGAACGACTGATACAGGACCGGCAGATAGCCGATCACGAGCGCCAGGAAGCCGAAGCCGACCCCGGCCTCCGCGACCGCGACGAACCGCGCCAGACCCGACCGGGGTGTTATGTCCCCGTAGCCGAGCGTGAAGAATGTCACCCCACTGGTATAAAGTTCGGTGCCGAAATCGGCCAGCTCCCCGCGCCGCCCGACAGGGAAATTCACAGCGGACCCGCCCTGCGCCCACTGAACCAGCGCGAAGCCGACGATCAGCCCGAAGGCCCAGACGGACAGCAGCAGCGGCAGCGAGAGCGGGCCGAAGTAGCTGAGGAACAGTTCCCGCTTGCCGCCGGGGCAGTAGCGCTGCGCGAGCCGGGTCGTGAGTTTCCACGTTTTCCGATAAAAGAAGCGCGAGAACCGCAGCCGCCGCGTCACTGTGCGCGGCAGCAGGATTGTCTCGAATCCCTCCCAAAGAATGCCGGACAGCAGAAACACGCCGAGTACGGCGGCGATGATGGACAGAATGAGCGGCTGATGCATGGTACCACGCTAACGTTCGACGCGCCTGTTTTGGTTCCCTGCGGCAGAGTCGGGTAAGATGTCGGCAGGACGAAGACCTATAATGAGATTCCGAATCACCCTCGCGCTCTGCGCGTGCCTGTTCGGCCTGCCGCCGACCGTGCGGGCGCAGACGTTCAGTTTCCCGCTCCCCAGTCTGCCGATGCCGGGCGCGGCCCCCGCGCCGTCCGGCGGCGCAGGTCCGGCGACCGCTCCCGCCGCGTCGGGGACCAATGCGGCGGCGGCCCCGTCCGCGCACGCGCCGGTAATGTTCAACGACCTGCCGCTGTTTCAAGTGTACGCGGCCACGGCCCGCGCCGCCCTGTCGACAGGCACGCTGGTGGCCGACGACACC
>CAZZVX010000187.1:0-7794 GCA_964657535.1 Armatimonadota bacterium
GGCGGGGGAATTGTTGTCCGCGATGACGGTAAACGTCCGGCCGCCGTATCGGGCTCTGTCGAGGTGAATGACGGCCTTGCGCACGAGGGGGCTGCCCAGCGCGTAGACGCCGCTCGCCGGGTTGACCGGGTAGAAGCCCAGCGCCGAGAAGACGTACCAGGCGGACATCTGGCCGCAGTCGTCGTTGCCGCACTGACCGGAGGGCGTGTCATTGTAGAGCGTCGTCATCACCTGCCGGACGTGCCGCTGCGTCTTCCAGGGCGCCCCGGCGTAGTCGTACAGGTAGGCGACGTGGTGGCACTGCTCGTCGCCCTGCGAATACTGACCGATCAGGCCGGTGATGTCGGGCAGGTTCGTGTGGATCGTCGGGTCGGCGGCGAACAGCGCGTCCATCTTCGCGATGAACCCCGCGTCGCCGCCGAAGAGTCGGATCAGGCCGGGGACGTCCTGCTGCACGGCGAAGGCGTACTGCCAGGCGTCCGCCTCGGTGTACTCGTCGTTGACCAGTCCGTTGGCGAGGAAGGGCGCGCGCCAGGAGCCGTCGGCCTTCCGGCCCCGCATGAAGCCGACCGTCGAGTCGAACAGGTTCCGGTAACTGGCCGCCCGCCCGTAGAACATCCGCGCGTCGTCTTTGTGGCCCAGCGCCGACGCCATCCGGGCGAGGCACCAGTCGTCGAAGGCATATTCCAGTGTCCGGGACGACGCCGTGCCGCCGCGCGTCGAAGCGACGTAGCCGAGCTGCTTGTAAGTGCGCAGGCCGCTGCGGTCCTGCATCGCCGTGTCGCGCATGGCCTGGTACGCGGCCTCGGCGTTTCCGTGCCACTCGCCCTTGAAGTAGGCGTCCACGATGACCGGCACGGAGTGGTAGCCGATCATGCAGAAGGTCTCGCCGCCCCAGAGCGGCCAGATCGGGGTCGTGTGCAGGCCCGACTCGTCGTACTCGGTCAGCAGGGACTGCGCCATGTCCTGGACGCGCGCCGGCTGCAGGATCGTCAGCAGTGGGTTTTCTGCGCGGTACGTGTCCCAGAGCGAGAACTCGGTGTAGTTCTGGAAGCCGCCGCCCGTGTGGACCCGGTGGTCCATGCCCATGTAGGCGCCGTCCACGTCGTTGTACAGCGTCGGCGCCAGACAGGTCTCGTACAGATTGGAGTAGAACGTGCGGCGCACGTGCGGGTCGGTCGTTTCGATCTGTACCGCACCGAGCGTGTCGCTCCACTGCTTCTCGGCGGCGGCGCGCGTCCCGGCGAAGTCGAAGCGGGGAATCTCGGCGGCGAGGTTTTTCCGCGCGCCGTCAATGCCGGTCCCCGAAATGCCGACTTTGACCAGCACGGCTTCGGCGGCGGCGGTCCGATAGGTCACGAACGCCTTCAGGTGATTCCCCTGCGCCGTGCGGGTCCCGTCGGGGAAACGCCGGTCGTCTTGCGCGATACCGAACGACGCGAACGGCTTGGAGAACTGCATCACGAAATAAACGGCGCGGTCGCTCGACCAGCCGTGCGTCTTTTTGTAACCGGAAATGGTGGTGTCGTTCTCGACGGTGATCGCGCCGTCGTAGGGGTCATTGCCGATCCCGTGCGCCAGGTCCAAAACCACGTGCGCCTGACTGGACGCCGGGAAGGTGTACTTGTGTAAGCCGCAGTGCGGGGTCGCGGTCAGTTCCGCCGTCACCTTCGGGTCTTCCAGGAAGACACGGTAATAGCCGGGTCGGGCCGTCTCCTGGGCGTGAGAGAAGCGTGAGACGTACCCGTTGCCGGGCGTCCCGACATCGAGACGGACATCGCCGACGGTCGGCATCAGCAGGACGTCGCCCAGGTCCCCGACGCCCGTCCCGGTCAGATGCGTGTGCGTGAATCCCTGGATCGTCGTGTCGTCGTAGTGGTACCCGGCACTGCCGTCCCAGCCGTCCGTGCGGGTGTCCGGGCTGAGCTGGACCATGCCGAACGGCACGGTCGCGCCGGGGTAAGTGTGTCCGTGGGCGTCGGTCCCCACCAGCGGGTCGGCGCACTCGATGGGCGTCGCCGCCGACAGTCGGACGGCGCCAACGAGCGCGACGGCCGCGCAGAGCAGCAGGCCGGATGACAGCCTTTTAATCATTGAGAAACTCCAGTCTTGGCGGGAAACGGGTCGGTCTGGAAAGGGGACGCGGGCAGGCCGGCGCTGTTGTACAGGTTGACCAGCGGATAGTCCGCCCAGCCGTAACGCACGGACACCGGATTCGGCACGGCGGGGCTGGACACGACGACTCTGCCGTCCTGAATCACGGCGTCGGCGTTGACGTATTTATGGTCGGCGCCCGCGACGGCGAAGCCTGTCAGCGCGCCCGGCGTCGCGACGGTCGTGCCGCCCCCGTCCTGCACGGCGGCGGTGTGCAGACCGGCGGCGTGGGTGAAGCGGACGATGATCTTGCTGCCCTGCACGGTCATTCCGTCGTAGAGCGGGCCGTAGGCCTCGACGGGCCGGTGATAGACCTGCGCCTCGGCCAGTAGCGCCAGCCGACCGCCGACCGGCTCTTTGCGGGTCGGGTGGATGGCGCGCTGGTCGCCCAGGTCGGTGATGACGGCCATGGCGGTCCTGGGAACGGAAAGGAGCGTCTGGCGCTGGGCCTCGCGCAGTGTCGCCCAGGCGCTTTCCTGGGGGTTCGGGACGATGTTCATATAGGGCGCGAGCTGGACGAACAGGAACGGGAAGTCGCCCTCGCCCCAGCGCGCCCGCCAGTCCGCGATCATCGCCGGGAATAAAGTGCGGTACTGGACGGAATCATAGGTGTTCGACTCGCCCTGGTACCAGATCGCCCCCCGAATGGGGAACCCGGTCAGCGGCGCGATCATGCTGTTGTACAGCACACCGGGCGTCGAGAACGGGTCCAGGCCGTTCGGCGCGGGAACGGGGTCGCTGCCCGGCAGCGGCCCGCCGACTTTATAGAGCCAGTCGCCCGCCAGGGGGACGGACGCAGAGCCGCCGGTCGGCTGGAGCGCCATCTGCTCCGGCTTGCCGTCCATGCCGCCCTCGCCGTAGGTGTTCAGGACGCGGACGGCGATCACGCTGCGGCCCGGCTTGACCAGCGCGCCCGGCACGGTGTAGTCCCGGTTCTGCTGGTAGGTGTTGAGGCCGCCGACCCGGACGCCGTTGAAATAGGTGGTGTCGGCGTCGTCAACCGGCCCCAGGAGCAGCGTCAGGTCTTTGCCGGCCCAATCGGCGGGGATGTCCACGCTCTTGCGGAACCAGACGACGCCCGTAAACGGGGCCGAGAGTTCTGCACTGCCCGACTGCGACCAGCCGACGGGCTGGGCCAGCGTCTTCCAGGCAGTGTCATCAAGCGCGGGGCCGGCCCAGGTTTTGCCCCCGGAACCGGGGTCGTGCCTGGCATACCAGGCCTCGACTCTGTTGAGGAAGACGCTGGGGTCTTTCTGCTGGGTCCGAAACGTCTCGACCGCCGGGCGGAAGTCGGGCAGTTTCTCCAATGCGTCGGCGCTGGTCCAGACCTGCGCGGGCGTCGCGCCCCACTGCGTCTCGATCAGCCCGACGGGGACACCGAGCGCCTTGCGGAGATCGCGCCCGAAGAAGTAGGCGACGGCGGAGAAGCCCGGCACGGTCTGGGGCGTGGCGGCCTGCCACTGCGAACCCGCGTCGGCCTGGGGCGCGGCGGCGGGGACGTCCGGGACCTGATAGAGATGCAGCAGCGGGTCGGCGGCCTGTGGGATAACCTGCGGCCCGGTGGCCGCGCTGCCCAGGTTGAAGCCCATGTTGGACTGTCCGCCGCACACGTAGACTTCGCCGATCAGGACATTGCGGCTGGTGACGGTGTTGTGCGGCCCGGTGACGGAAAGCGTGTACGGCCCGCCCGCCTTCATCGCGGGCAGGGCGGCACGCCACCGGCCGCCGTGGGCCGTCGCCCTCGCCGCGTGTCCGGCCAGGCGCACGGTGACGACTTCGCCGTCCGGGGCCGTGCCGTAGACGGGGATCGGGACGCCCTGCTGCAGCACCGCCCCGTCGCCGAACAGACTGTTGGCCGCCACCGGCACCTGGGCGTCGGCGGGCGGGAGCGCATGGGACGCGCAGGACAGCGCGGCGAGACCGGCCAGGAGGCCGTAGGGCAGGAAGCGGACAGATTTCATAAACTTTCCTTGTCGGCAGTGCGACTGCCTGTATCATGAAGGGTTGACCCGCCGGACGTCAAGCAGGCAGGGCGCTATCGTCGTGAGATCACGCGAATTCTGAGTCGTCAGCCTCGGCGGTTTCGGAAAACGGCCAGTCCGGCAGCGGTTCGCGCGCCTGCCGCCACGCGGCGGGGATGCTGTCCGTCCCGACAAAGAGCGACACGATGCCGCCGACGATGGCGCAGTTCGTGTCGCTGTCGCCCAGCCCGGAGGCGGTGAGCCAGAGCGCGTCCTCGTAGCCGCCCAGACTTTCGCCCGCGCACCAGAGGGCAAACGGCACGGTGTCCGGGGCCGTCGCGTTGTAGCCGCTGCCAAGAAGATACGCGGCTTCCCGCGCCGTCGTTCCCTGCGGCAGAGCCTGCGCCCGCCGCAGACCGTCCGCGACCTGTCCCGGAGGCACGGAAGGAAGGACGAGCGCGAGTAGTTCCGGGCCGGAAGGCGGATCAGCCCCGCGCAGACGCCAGGCCTGCGCCGCGGCCACGGCGACGGCCACCGCGCCCGCGACGCCTTCCGGGTGCGCGTGGGTGACTTCCGCCGACAGCGCGGCCTGGTTTGCCGCCGCGCCCAGGTCATCGGCGAAGTATCCGCCCAGCGGGGCGACGCGCATGGCCGCGCCGTTGCCGAGCGAGCCTTCGCCGCCGAACAGTCGCGGGGCCATCATCCGCCAGATTCCCGGCACGTAGATCAGGGGGACGAGCCGGTTCATGGCGTCGCCGTAGCCCCGGTCTTCGTCATAGTGGAACGAGAAGTTGGCGGCCAGCGCGTCCTGGTCAACCGTGTCGTGCTGACGCAGGACAGAAACCAGGGACAGCGCCATCTGCGTGTCGTCGGTCCAGCGCCACGGCGCGCGGGGCAGCGTCCGCGCCGCGACCAAGGCTTCGGCGTCGCCCGTGAAGTACCGCTCGCCGAACGCATCGCCGACGGACAGGCCTTCCAGCGCGGTGAGCGCCCGTGCGAGCCGCTCGTCAGAGGAGTTATTCATAAGGAGCGGCCTCATTCCGCATAGCGATAGTTGAAGCGGGCATCGGGGGCGACGTCGCCTTTGCTGTAGAAGTCCGTGACGGCTGGCGCATCGGGCAGGTCGTCCGCCCACTTGAAGTCGAACGCCAGCCGCCCTGGCGCGAGGCCCAAAACGTGGCGCGGGACGACCAGGGTCAGATCGTTGCCGGAGAGGCGGAACGGCGCCTGGGCAATGGTCTGCCAGGCCCAGGCGCCGTCGTGACCGACGTAATGCTCGACACTGCACGTCTTCCCGGTGCGGGCACGGTTGAGGAGATAATCGTAGCCGTGCCAGCCCGTTTTGGCGTTGTGGTCGGCGTCCACGAAGAGGATCATCCAGGCTTTGCCGGTGGGAGGCGTCAGCGGGGCCGCCGCGCGGACGTGAAAGTAGACGGTCTTCGAGTCGCGGGCGACCTGAGCCAGCACGATGTCGTTGCGGGCGCTGGCGTCCGTGTAGTGCGCGTGCGGCGTCGCGCCGTCCCAGTCGCGGTTCGCCGTGTCCCCTTTGGCGTCCCGGAACAGGGGGCGGACGCTGCTCCACTGGGTCAGTGGCCCGTTCAGCGCAATCATCTTGGGCGCGGACGGCTTTTGGGGCGGGGCCATACCTTTGTAGCGGCGCGTATTCGCGACGAACTGCCAGTAGTAATCGTCGCCGCAGCCGCCCGCCATCGGCTCCAGGTCGCGGTTGAAGTCCTGGTTGAACTCGTCCACGATGTGTCCCTGGCCTTTCTGCGTCGTCTGCCCCAGCATGACCACGCCGGGCGTCTCCCAGACCGACGCCGTCCACTCGTTCCAGCCGGTGACAAGCAGAATCGGCGCGGGGCGCTGGAGGGCATTGTCCCACATATATTGAAAGAACAGGCCTTTGGCCTGATCCCCCGAAAGCCATTGATCGTCATAAGTCGGCACGTGGCCGGGGAAGGTGCTGACGCCGCCGCTTTGCATATTGTCCCAGATCGGGCCACCGGTGGACTTGTTGACGACGATCTGCTCTACCTTGCCGTCGGGTCCCAGGGCGGGCCTCTGCCGCCCACCGTCTTTGAGGTCGTCCATGAAGCGCCACTTGGTCGGCTCTTTCCGGGCATCCTGAAAGGCCCAGGTCGGACGCCAGGTGAAGTAGTTCTGGATAGCGGGCAGCAAAGGCGCGTCGGCGGAGTCCTTGAACTTCGACGCCTCCGTGGGCATGGCGGCCATCATCAGCGGCTTGCCCTGCCACCGGAACCACAGGTCGGCGTGTTTGCCCGGCGCGTACCACTCTTTGTAGAGCGCTTCGATCTTCCATTCGGGTTCGTAGTTCAGAAAGAAGACGAGTTTGGGGACCTGGACGCCTTTGGCCTTCAAGTCTTCGGCGACAGCGAGAAACTGCGTCAGTTCCGGGTCATAGATCGAGCCGTTGGTGTAATCGAGGAACAGAAAGTCCACGCCCGCGTCGGCCAGCAGAACGAGGTGCTTGCGGATCACCCAGGGGTCGGTGGACTTGTAGTAGCCGAACAGCGGCTCCGCCCAGTACCAGGTCGGGTGGGCCGGGCCGTTCGGGGGGAACGCCTGGAAGTCCCTGAAACCGGGGTGCGTTCGGAGGAACTCGGTCACGTTGTAGTCCGGCCCCCAGCGGTCCGGGCCGTGCCACTGCCAGTAGAACAAGCCCACCCAGCGGCCCGGCTTGGGCGGCCCCGTCTGGGCGTAGGTCGGCAGCGCGCGGCCCAGGTCGTCCGTGGCGACGCAGTCGGCGTTGTTGATCGTCACCAGCGGGCTGTTCTGGGCCAAACTGAGGGACGGCAGCAGCGCGAGCCAGAGGCCGAGCAGGCCCGCTTTCCAGATGCCCTTTCGGACTGGGTTAATATCCATGCCCCATAATTGCCCACGAACGCCGAGACTTCCTGCGAAAAAAAGCCCTGCCGATTTGGCAGGGCTTTTGGTGGGTTGCGGCACGCCGCGCTTAGGCGGCGCTGGCGGCTTTGCGTCGGCGGGCCTTGAGGGCCAGCCCGCCCAGACCCAGCAGTCCCAGGCCGAAGGAGACCCATTGAGAAGGCTCCGGCGCCACCACTTCGCCCGTGCCGAGCAGGTGCGCCTGGTACGTCCCCGACACGCCCGACGGGTTGACGAAGAACACGTTCACGAGCTGCTGGTCCCCGTACTGGCCGCCCCCGAAGAACAGCTGGTCCAAGCCGCCGCCCGCCGCCGCCTGCAGCGACACCGGAGTGAATGCATTGCCCGTGTAGTTCTCGATGTATAGGCTCCCCGCGCTGGAGAAGTCGTAGCCGCTGAAGGTAAACACCGCGCCCCCGTTGCCCGCCCCGAAGTCCAGGTAGGAGTTGCCGCCCGCCGAGGAGACCGAGAGCGTCCCCGCGCCGGCGGGGCCGGTCGGGGCGGCACCAACGCCGTCGCCGGGGCCGGTGGCCGAGGTGGTGGGGTTGGCTGAGTTGCCCTGGCTGTTGCCGTTCATCTCCAGCGTGCCGCCAGCGAGCGTGACGTTGGTGCCGCTGCCGATCTGGTTGGCCTGGGAGAGAGAGGCGACGCCGTCGGTGGCGGTGCCGACGGCGGCGGCGCTGGGGCCACCCGACCCCTGCACGGAGCCGCTGAAGGAGCCGTCGCCGGAGACGACGAGGCTGCTGCCGACGACGGCGGCGCCGCCGGTGTG
>CAZZVX010000187.1:7804-9424 GCA_964657535.1 Armatimonadota bacterium
CGCCGTGGCCGTCGCGGATGTAGGCAAAGAGGCGGTAGCCGCCGCCCCCGGTGGGCATCTTGACGGTGGCCCCGGTCGCCTCAGACGACACGACGGCGTCGGAGAACGTGATCGGGGCGCCCTCGGCGGCGCCGCCGGTGTGGTTGAGGGCCAGTGTCCCGGCGCCGACCGTCGTCGCCCCCGTGTAGGTGTTGGCTCCAGTGATGGTCAGCGTTCCCGCGCCCTGCTTGGTCAGGCCGCCGTCCACGCCCGTGCCGGAGTGGACCAGCGCCTGGCTGATGGTCTCGTTGCTGCCCGCCGTGTTGATGACCGCGCCGCCGGACTGGACGTTGGCCGTGGTCAGACCGGCCATGAAGGCCGCGTTTTGGGCCGCCGTGCCGGTGCCGGCCGTCAGCGTGCCGCCGTTGAAGTTGAACGTCGCCGTTCCCAGGGCGGCCGTTCCGGGTGTGGCATTCCCCCCGATGTACGGCGTGACGAGCGTGCCGCCGGTGTTGAGGTTGAAGGTGCCGGTGCCGGTAGCCGTCAAGCCTTCCACGAGGCCTCCGGTGGAGGTGACGGTGCCGGTGCCGCCGACGGTGATGACGCCAGTGCCCTGCTCGCCGTCAATCAAGCGCGTCCCGGTGTTGGTCTGCTTGAAGGCGCCGCCTTCCACGTCAATCAGGCCGTTGCCGCCGGCGAAGCGCCCGGAGTCGGTGTAGTTGGTAGTGGTGACGGTTCCGCCGGTCTGGTACAGATTGCCGTGACCGTAAGCGCCGACCTGGAAGTTTGCGCCTCCGGCGTCCAGTGTGCCGCCGGATATGTTCCAGGTGCCGACGGAAGCGGCATCGCCGGTTCCGCCCGCGCCGCCGATGCGGAAGTCGCCGGTGCCGGTCTGCTGGTAGGTACCGCTGGTCTGGTTGACGGTTCCGGTGGCGTTGCCGGACTTGCCGACGAACGTGTCGTTGCCTTTGACGGTTCCGGTAGTGTTGATGTTAAGGATGCCGTTGGAGCCGGTCGCGTCGGACACGTTGAAGTCGCTGGGGTCGGTGAAGCTGGCCGCGCCGGTGAAGGTCAGGGTGGCGTTGTCGCCGGTGGCAGAGCCAACATCGTCGTAGCCAGTGGTGGTCAGTGTCCCATCAAGCTGCATGGTTCCTTTGTGGACGTACAGGTCGGCGGCGGTCTGAGCGCCGGTGTTGGCGAACTCCAGAGTGCCGCCGGTGGAGACGCTCAGAGCGCCGGTGATGCCGATGGTGTAGTTGACGGTCTGATTGCCGAACAGATTGTAGGTCAGGCCGCCGGCGCCGGTGACGCCGCTCGTCTGCAGAGAACCGTCGGTTGTGGCGATGCCTTTGCCCAGCTGCAGGATGCCGCCGGTGCCGATGGTGGTCGTCCCGCTGTAAGTGTCGGCGTTGGTCAGGTACAGCGTACCGGCTCCGATTTTGGTCAGGTTGTTGGCGCCGCTGATGACGCCGGACGCCGTGAGCGAGCCGCCATTTATGGCGAACTGACTCGCGGTTCCCAGCGCGATTGTCCCCGCGAGGATGTTGTTGCCGAAGTTGTTTTCGACAGCATCCTGCCCGTAGTTGCCGGCAACATTGTGTCCCAGGATAAGATTGTTGGTGACGATCAGATCGCCGTTGG
>CAZZVX010000188.1:0-9407 GCA_964657535.1 Armatimonadota bacterium
TTTCCGGCAACGCGGCGGGCGCGGGCGGCGGCGTCTTCACGGCCCCCGGCGGCACCGACACTTTCACCAACTGCACCGTCAGCGGCAACACGGCAACCCGGAGCGCCGCCGGACCGGCCTCGCCCTTCCGGGGCGACGGCGGCGGCATCGCCAGCGCCGGCGGCACGGACACGCTCGTCAACTGCACCGTCAGCGGCAACACCGCCGACGGCGGCGACGGCGGCGGCCTGTACTTTGACGGCGCGAACGTCCCCATTTTGGACGGCGGCGGCGCAGGGCCGTCGGGCAGCGCGCCCGCGTTCACCGTCGCCAGCAGCATCGTCGCGGGCAACGCGCTCACCAACCCCGCCCGCTTCGGCCCCGATGTCTTCGTCCGGGACAGTTTCTTCCCGTTCACTGACGGCGGCTCCGACCTGATCGGCGTCGGCGACAGCACCCTGCTCCTGCCGAGCGGCTTTGCCGACGGCCACGATCACGACCAGGTCGGCACAGTCGCCGCGCCGCGCGACCCCCTGCTCGGCCCGCTCCAGGGCAACGGCGGGCCGACCCCGACTCAGGCGCTGCGTCCGGGCAGCCCGGCCATTGACGCCGACTTCAACGGCGGAATGGACAACATCACGACCGACCAGCGCGGCGTCGCCCGCCCGTTCGGCATCCGAAGCGACGTCGGCGCGTTCGAGGCGTCCGCCCCGACCGCCGAGGACGATGCTTACGCGACCGCCGAAGACACGAAACTCGCCGTCGCCGCGCCCGGCGTGCTGTCCAACGACGGGCTAACGGATGCGGGGCCGCTCGTCGCCGTCCTCGCCACAAAACCCGTTCACGGCCTGGTCGTCCTGAGCGCCGACGGATCGTTCGTCTACAAGCCTGACCAGGGTTTCGTCGGCACGGACAGGTTCACGTACCAGGCCCAGGACCGCAGCCGGGGCGGCAGCCGCGACGCCTTCAGCGCCCCCGCGACCGTGACCCTCACCGTGAGTGACACTCTTTCGCCCGTCACGACGGTCACGCTGTACGGACGGAAAGGAAACAACGGCTACTTCACCGGGCCGGTCCACGTCATCTTCACCGGGACCGACTCCGGCGCCGGCATCGCGAACACGACCTACACGGTGGATGGCGGCACGCCGCAGACTTACACGCCCTCGGCCCCCAGTTACGTCGCCGGCCTCGTCACGCTCACGACCGACGGCGCGCACACCCTGAAGTTCTTCAGCACGGACCGGGCCGGCAACAGGGAGGCCGCCCACACCGTCACGGCCAGCATTGACGCCACGCCGCCGACAGTGGCTTTCCCCGTGATTGACCCGCTCCCCCACGCGAACGGCTACCAGCGCGGCCCCGTCCGGCTCCCGTACTCGGCGAGCGATGCCGTGTCCGGCGTCGCGTCCGCCACGCCCGGCAGTCCCTTAGTCTTCACCAAAGAAGGCAAAAGCCAGACGAAATCCGTCACCGTCACCGACAACGCGGGCAACACGGCCACATACGCCAGCCCCAGGATCAGCATTGACCTTTCCGCGCCGGTCACGACCGCCCAGACCCGGCCCGTCCCCGGCGGCATTCAGGTCACGCTGACTCCTTCGGACGCCCTTTCCGGCGTCGCCGACACGGTGTACTCGCTCGACGGCGGCCCCTCCCGGACCTACACCGGCCCGTTCACCGTCTCGGCGCCCGGCCCGCACACCGTCACCTTCGGCAGCACGGACAACGTCGGCAACGCTGAACAGCCGCACACCCTGACCTTCACCACCGCCTCCGCCGTCCTGCACACGTTCCCGCCCGGCCTGTCCCTGTTCTCCGTGCCGCAGGACCTGAGCCGCGTCACGCTCACGCAGGCCTTCGGCGCGTCCGGCGTCAAACTCGCCGTCTGGGTCCCGCTTCTCGTGCAATACGTCCTGTCCCCCGCCGCGCCCGCCGACGCGCTGCGTCCCGGCCAGGGCTACTGGGCGCGCTTCGCCCGGACCACCGATCTCTACGACTTGGGGACACCCACTCTCACCAACGCGCCGTTCTCTATTGCCGTTCACCCCGGCTGGAACATGATCGGCGACCCCTTCCCGGCGTCCGTCTCGCCCGACCACCTTCAGTTCCAGACCGCCGGCGGCGCGTCCAGCCTCAGCGACGCCGTGACGCAGAGTTTGCTCTCGCCGACTTTCTACAGCTACGATCCGTCTGCCGGTCAGTATCAGCCACACGATTTAACCACCGACCCGCTCACGCCCTTTGTAGGTTACTGGCTCTACAGCCCAGGCGACGGCTCCCTGCTCGTCAGTCCGCCGTAATACAAACGAGACAAAATCAGGGGCCTCCGTGCCGTGTCGTCGGAGAGACATGTCCGCCGAAAATGACGGACTGCCCATGCTGTCCCTGAATCTGTGTTATAATAGGGAATATGCCTGCCCGCCAATGGACCTTTACGGCGGCTCATGAAATCATCGCCGTTTCGCTCTCAATGATTGGAGCCATTTTGAAGAACATTTCTCTCCCCGCGCGACACGCTCTCTGCGGCATGGCCGCCGCATTGGCGCTCGCGGCACTGACCGGCGCGGCCCACGCCCAGACCCCGCTCATTCCATTCCTGCAGCGAACGCCCCAGCACATCCCCGCCCGACTCCCCAAACCGGGCGCGCAGCGGACGCCTCTGGCCCCAAATGCGACGCAGATCCGCCCGAACACGGCTCGCCCAAGCCAGGGCTTCGTCTGGACGCCGCAGCAGCATCCTTTCAGCACGGTTTCCACATTTACGCTCCCGCCCCTCAGCAGCGTCGGCCCCGGCCCGATCCACAACGAGTATGGAACCGGCACCGGCCCCTTTGACGCTTCGGGCCGCGTGACAGCCATCGCCGTTGACCCGACCGACGTCAACACCTTCTACATCACCGCCGCCGGCGGCGGCGTTTGGAAGACCACCGACGGCGGCACGACTTATACCGTCCTGACCGACGCTCTGCCCGACCTGGCGATGGGCGCGCTGACGATAGACCCCACCAACAATCAAGTCCTTTACGCCGGCTCCGGCGAGGCGAACTTCTCCGCCGACTCGCGCTACGGGGAAGGACTGTACAAATCCACCGACGGCGGCAGCACCTGGACCGTTTACACCGGCCCCAGCAACGCCTTCGTCGGCGTCGCCATCTCCCGCATCGTCGTTGACCCCACCAACTCAGATAATGTTTATCTGACGACGACCCGCGCCGACAACGGCACCAATACTGGCTACGGCGTTTACAAATCCACCGACGGCGGCGCGACCTGGACCAATGTCCTCACCAACGGCGTCTCCTTCACCGACCTGGCGATTGACCCGACGACGCCGACGACGCTGTACGCCGCCGCCGGCGAGATCTTCGGCAATGCCAACAACGGCATCTACAAAACGACCAACGGCGGCACGAGTTGGGCGCTGTTGTCGGGCTTCCCGCACGGCGCCAATGTCGGACGCATCTCCCTCGCCCTCGCCCCGTCCAATTCCCTGGTTCTGTATGCGGACTACGCGCAGCAGGTCACGAGCGGGTCAGGCGGCCTCGGCGGCTTCTACAGCACCACGGACGGCGGCGCGACCTGGACTCAGGCCCCGACAAGCACCGACGGGTATGGAGACACCGGCGTCCCCAACTTCCTCGGCACGCAGGGCTGGTACGACGACATCCTCGTGGTTGACCCGACGAACGCTTCCCACGTTTACGCCGCAGGCGTCGTGGACTACGGCGCCACGCACTACGGGCAGATCATCGGCCTGATCGGCTCCTTCAACGGCGGCAGCACCTGGTATGACTACTCCACCGGCCTGAACAATTCCGGCCCGCACACCGACCACCACGCCCTGGCCTTTTCCGCCGACGGCAGCAAACTGTTCAACGGCAACGACGGCGGCGTTTGGCGGCTGGAAAACCCCGGCGCGACTCCGACCACCTACAATCCCGCGTCCTCCAACATCCAGTGGACGGACCTGAACACCAATCAGGTCATCACCCAGTTTACCGGCGTCGCCCTGCACCCGACCGACCCGACCATCGCCTACGGCGGCAGCCAGGACAACGGCACCGAAAAATACACGGGAACCACGGACTGGCAGCTGGTGCGCGGCGGCGACGGCGGCTTCGCCCGGCTGGACCAGAGCAATCCCCAGACCGTCTACCACGAATACTACGGCATCTCACTGGAGCGCTCCGACGACGGCGGCGGCACCTGGACCAGCATCTCCGGGCCGAGCAGCGGCATCGGCCAGACCGACCCCGTCATTGACGACGGCGACGACCCGCGCGCCTTCTACGTGCCGTATGTGCTGGACCCGGCCAACCAGTCGCGCATCATCTACGGAACCAACCATATTTACGAATCCACCGATAAAGGCGCCCACTTTACGGCCATCGGCATTCCCGGCACGAACGGCTTCAGCGCCGCCAACAGCACCAACGTCGCCGTTGCCGTCGGAACCTACGGCAGCACCGTCTACGCTTCCGTCGGAGGCCACCTCTACGTCACCACCAACGACGGCGGCTCCTGGGCCACGCAGGACATCCCCAGCGGCGGTGCTGTCAGCGATATTTTCATCAACCCAGCCAACACATTCGATGTCCTTGTCACCAGGCCTTCTTTCACCGGCGGCGCGGGCCACGTTTACCACACCACCAACGGCGGCGCGACCTGGACCGACATCAGCGGCAGCCTGCCCAACCAGCCCTACAACGCCGTCAAAGAAGACACCGTCACCGGCACGCTCTACGTCGGCGGCGACGACGGCGTGTACACCTCCACCGACGGCGGCGCGAACTGGACCAAAGCCGCGATGCCCAATGTCCAGGTCGTGGACTTAGCCATCAGCCCTGGCGCGGACCTCGTCGCCGCCGGGACGCACGGGCGCGGGATGTTCACGGCGCAGCTCCCCGCCACCCTGCAATCGGTGTCCGTCAGCCCGAACCCGGTCGTCGGCGGCCAGTACGCGACCGGCACCGTCACACTGACCCGCGTTGCGCCGGTCGGCGGCGAGACCGTCACACTGTCCAGCACCACCACCGGCACGAGCTTCCCGGCGTCCGTGTCCGTCGCCGCCGGCAGCGCGACCGCGACCTTCACCATCATCACCCCGACCGTCTCCACGGACACGCCCGCCGACATCTCCGGAGCGCTGAACGGCGTCACGCAGACCGGCCTTTACACCATCAACGCGACGCCGCTCACGACGGCGGGCCTTTCCGGCACAAGCGGCAGCAGCGGCTACTATGTCGGCCCCGTCACTGTCACGCTTTCCCCACAGGCGCAGGGCGGACGGGCCGTGGCGAACACCTATTACGCCATTGACGGCGGCGCGCAGCAGACCTATACCGCGCCCTTTATCGTTTCTACGGACGGCGCCCATTACGTCAAATTCTACAGCACCGACACAGGGGGCAACGCCGAATCGCAAAAGAAGACCACATTCAAGATAGATCAGGTCGCCCCGGCGTCCACCTCGAAGCTGGCCGGGACCCTCGGCCTGAACGGTTTCTACCGCAGCGCCGTCACCGTCGCGATCTCGGCGACCGACGCCACCTCCGGCGTCGCGGGCCGGACCTACTCCGTGGACAACGGCGCGGCGCAGCCCTTCACCACGGCGTTCACCGTCTCCGGCGACGGCTCCCACACCGTCACGTTCCACAGCACCGACAAGGCCGGGAACGTCGAGACGGACAACACGACGACGTTCAAGATTGATGGCACGAAGCCCGTGACAACGGCGACCCCGCAAAGCACGTCGGCGGGCGAGCAGATCACGCTCACGGCGACCGACGCCACCTCCGGCGTCGCCAGTACCGTCTACAGCCTCGACGGCGGGCCGTTTCAGACCTACACAGCCCCTGTCACGGTTTCCCGTGACGGCGCCCATCGCGTCATGTTCCATAGCACGGACGCTGCGGGTAACGTCGAGGCCAACCAGACGGCCTCGTTCACCACCGCCATTGCGCCCCCCGTCACGACATCGAGCCTTTCCGGCACATCGGGTACAAACGGCTACTACACCAGCGCCGTCACCGTCACCCTCACCGCGCAGGCCCAGGGAACGTCCGTCGCGAACACCTATGACAGTTTAGACGGCGGCGCAATCCAAACGTACACCGCTCCCATCGGCGTTTCCACGGACGGCGCGCACACCGTCACCTTCTACAGCACCGACACGGCGGGCAATGCGAACGCCCACCAGTCCATCACGTTCAAGATTGACACGACGCCGCCGGTCACGACGGCGTCCACCCAGGCCGTCCCGACCGGCCAAAAGGTGACATTAACGGCGACCGACAACTTCTCCGGCGTCGCCACCCGCGTCTATTCAGTGGACAATGGGACAGTGACCACCTACACCGCCCCGTTCACCGTCACGGGCAGCGGGTCCCACACCGTCACCTTCCACAGCACGGACAAGGCCGGAAACGCTGAGACGACCAAATCGGTGACGTTCGGCAATCCCTGAAGCACGGAGCCGTCCTCCGCTTCTCTGTGTGCCGGACGCAAATGCTGCACCCGGCATTTTTCTATCGGTCTGCATTTAATGCTGCTTTAATGGAAGCAGGCTATTCTTCCTAACAGTCTTCATTTCAAGGGCGAGGTTCTGCCATGAAAACATCTATTTGTTTTGCAGTTCGTGTTCTGTTGGCGCTTACCGTCGGCGCGCTCCGACTGCCGGCGTATGCGCAAGCCGTCACTGTCCTGCACTCATTCGCCAATGACGGCACGGACGGGCTAAACCCGCAGGCGCCCCTCGCGGCGGGCGCTGACGGAACCCTTTACGGCACCACGTTCAGCGGCGGACCCAAAGGCGATGGTACGGTCTTCAAGATCACGCCGAACGGCACGGAAACCGTCCTGTATCAGTTCGGCAAAACCTCCACCGATGGGACATACCCGGTGGCTGCGCTCGTGGTCGGCTCCGATGGCACCCTTTACGGCACCACCGAGTCTGGTGGTCAGTACGGGGGTCAGAACTCCGACGGCACCACCGGCTTCGGCACGGTCTTCAAAATCACGCCGTCCGGGACGGAGAGCGTCCTGCATTCCTTCGGCAGCGGCACGGATGGAAAACGCCCAACGGGCGCCCTGGTTTTTGGCAAAGACGGCAATTTGTATGGCACCACCCAATACGGCGGCCAGTATGACAACGATCCTTACAGCAATCACCTCGGCGACGGCACGGTGTTCAAGATCACGACCGCCGGGGCGGAGAGCGTTCTGCACTCCTTCGACACCGCCGATGGAAATGAACCACCTGCCGGTCTTGTCCTCAGCAGTGACGGCGTCTTCTACGGCACCACGTCCGGCGGCGGCGCAGCCGCCGCCGGAACCGTGTTCCAAATCACGGCGGGCGGCACGGAAACCGTTCTGCATTCCTTCACCAACGACGGCAAAGATGGGTTCGACCCCCAGGCCGGCGTCATCGTCGGCCCCGACGGCACCCTCTACGGCACCACCGTCAACGGTGGCAAGTACGGCTACGACGATGCCGGCGACGGGGCCGGCTTTGGCACGGTCTACAAAATCACAACCAGCAATGGCGAGTCCGTTCTGCATTCGTTCAACAACGACGGCGTCGATGGGGTGAACCCGGCGACTTCGCTGATCGTGGGTGCCGATGGGAACCTCTACGGCACGGCGGAATTCGGCGGCCCGAACGGCTATGACCCCACCACCCCGTCTTCCAGCGACGGCGTCGTGTTCAAGATCACGCCGGGCGGGACCGAAACCATTGTGCATTCGTTCAACAACGACGGCACGGACGGGGCAAATCCCTTGGGCGCTCTGGTGATTGGAGCGGACGGCAGCTTCTACGGCACCACCGACTCCGGCGGACAGTCCGGCTACTACGGCACGGTGTTCACGATAGCCAAAGATCATTTCGTCGTTTCCGCCCCCGCGACGGCCAAAGCGGGAACGCCATTCAGCGTCAAAGTGACCGCTCAGGACTACGCGGGCAACACGGACACCGGCTACGGAGGGACAATTGCCCTCGGCAGCACGGACGGCATGGCCGTGCTGCCCAGCGATGCCCCTCTGACCAACGGTGTCGGCACGTTCAGCGTCACACTGGAAACCGCCCAGCCTCAGACCGTCACCGCCACAGACACCGCCGCGCCCGGCATCACCGGCACATCTGCGACAATCACCGTGAGCGCTGGACCGCCTGCCGAACTCGGCTTTTACTATCCGCCCACGGAGACTGTCGCGGAGGCCGTGATTTCACCCGCGCCCAGCGTCGAGGTCATTGACGCCTACGGCAACCCCTCCGTCGGCAGCGTCGTCGCCGTCAGCCTGGCTTCCGGCACGGGCGTGCTGGGCGGCACCAAAACGCAGGCTGTGGACGAATACGGCCTGGCAACCTTCCCCGACCTGACGCTCAGCCGCCCCGGCGCGAAGACGCTAGGCGCGATGGTCGTCGGGACGACCGGCGAAGCCATCAGCCCCACGTTCAACGTCACCGCCGACGACAAACTCACAGCCGCCGGCGTCGCCGTCAGCGCCGGGGCGAAGGTTTCGTTCACCGGCACGGTGACGACGTTCACGGACACGGACAAAATCAGCCCGGCGACCGACTTCACAGCCTCCGTCACCTGGGGCGACGGCACGGCGGCGACGGCAGGGACCGTCAGCGGCAGCAGCGGAGCCTTCACCGTCGCCGGGACCCACACCTACGTTACCGAAGGGACTTATACCGTCAGTGTCACCCTCACGGACACGCAGACGGGCGGCCCGAAAGCATCCACAACGGCAAAAGCGACCGTCAAGGACACGACCGCTCCGACCACCACGGCCAAACTCTCCCCCGCCGCGCCCAACGGCCTCAATAGTTACTACAAGAGCGCCGTCACCGTCACGCTGTCGGCCACCGACCCGGACAACACGGCAAGCGAGATCACCACTTCGTACAGCGTGGACGGCGCGGCGGCCAAGACGTACACAGCGGCTTTCTCCGTCGCCACCGACGGCAGCCACACGGTCGCATACCACAGCGTGGACAAGGCGGGCAACGCCGAGGCCGCCAAGACGATCACCTTCAAGATTGACGCGACCGCCCCCGTCACCACGGCCACCGCCGCGAAAGTCGCCGCCGGCGAGCGAGTCACGCTGAAAGCGGCCGATGCCCTGTCCGGCGTGTCGTCCACCGTCTACTGGCTCGACGGCGCGACGGCCAAGACCTACACCGCCCCGTTCACTGTCAGCGTCAACGGCGCGCACACCGTCACGTACCACAGCACGGACAAGGCCGGAAACGCCGAAGCCGCCAAAACCCTGAAACTCACCGTCGCCGTTGCTCTGCCTTCCACAACGGCCACACTGTCCGGCACGCTGGGAACAAACGGCTATTACACAACAACAGTCACTGTCACCCTGAAAACCACGGCAGGCGGCCTCGCCGTTGCCAAGCGCTACTACCAACT